>JAVJTD010000031.1:0-127331 GCA_040219065.1 Planctomycetota bacterium | reverse complement strand
TGATCTGAAACCAGAGCCCGCACGGGTCCCTGACACGGAGCCGTTGCCGTTGGGACGGCGAAGTTCACGGCGAGGACCTTGTCCGTCTGGAGATGAGTAAGGGACGATCCGAAGTGCTCGTCGGTCAGGGCGTCAGAACGTTCCCTCGCTCTCGTCTGCGGGATCCGATCCCGTCGTCCCTCACGACGCCTCACTGAATCGATCATGAGCTCTGTGCGCGCGAGCGTGTTCCCAACCCAGCGCCAGGGACCTTTTCGGGCTCCGATCGTTTCTCCCCCTGTATGCTCCGGGCGCCGCGCCCCGGGGGCCCCGCTGATCCGAAATATGCGGCATTCGGACCGCCGGCTTTCAGCCGGTCTCGGTGCCCTCCCTCGTGGCGCTTCAGAGCGGACACGAGCTTCACTTCTGAAACGTTGTGGCCAGGCTCGCCCCGGCCCAAGCTCGCTCGTGCAAGATCTCGGCGACAGACTCGGGCTTTGGCTCGCTCGACTTGGGCACTCCAAGGGACTCGTGTTGAAGCTTGCCGCGTTCGGAGCGTCGGCTCCGTTGGGGGTCAGGCGGGAGCGGGTCCACCGGTGCGCGGACCCTCTTCAGTGCCGGGGGAGACGATCTGCTCCGACCGGCGAATCTGCGCTTCGATCTCGGCCTTGAGCTCGGGCCATTCGCTGGGCATCTCTCGGTTGCGCGCCGCCATCGAGGCTCCGAGCCCGACCTGGGTGATGCCCGGCTCCTCTTGCTCGATCAGCTCCAAGAGAGCGTTCTGCCGGGTGAGTACGCGGAGCAGGCGCTTGGTCTCGGTCAGGACCTCTTTCTGCTCCATCGCTTGCCGGATGGCGGCGGCGACCTCGATATGGCTGCACGGCTTGGTGAAGAACCGGAAGATCTCACCCGAGTTGATCGCGCTCATCGCGACCTCGAGGGTCGCCTTGCCAGTGAGGATGAAGCGCACCGTGTCGGGGAACTCCGAGCGCCCGGCGCTCAAGAACTCGGTTCCTTTCATGCCGGGCATGTCCTGATCGGAGATCACGACATCGATGACCCGGCTCCTGAGGACGTCCAAGCCCTCGAGGCCCGAGTTGGCGGTGAAGATGCGGAAGCCTTCCTTGTGGAGAGCCCGCTTCAGCGCGGAGACCACGTTCGGCTCGTCGTCGACCAGGAGGACGCCGTAGCTCATGAGGAGATCCTTCGTTTCTTCATTGCTTCAGGAGTCGCCTTGCAACATGGCATCGCGCTCGGCGCGCCAAGCCTCGAGGCGCCCACTGAGGTCGAGGCGATCGAGGTATCCTCGAGACACCGATTCGAGCGGAGGGCCTCCGTCAGTCTCGCGCAGCAGCGCATCGGCCGCGTGCACCGCGGTCAGCACCGCGAAGCCTTCGTGCAGGCAATCGTCAGGATGGTGATGGAAGGCCGTCGCCTCGACGATCGAGTCCGGCATGCCCCACAGGCCGAGCAGGTAGGCGCCGATCTCGGCATGAGAGGAGCCGAGCTCCTCCGCCTCGCACTTCCAGAGCGAGAATCGATCTTCGCCAGCGCGGCGGACCGCGGCCCCAAGCCTCGCAGGCAGGTTGCAGGCGAGGACCAGACGACCGACGTCGTGGAGCAGGCCGGCGAGAAAGGCGAGGTCCATGAAGGCCTTGTCCTGACCCTCCGCCTTGCCCAGGCGTCTGGCCAGTGCGCCGACCATGTTGCTGTGTCGCCAGAGCTCGTCGAAGTCGATCCCCGAGTCCTCGTCGAAGTCGGCCGAGTCGAAGATGGCTGCCGTGAGGACCAATGCCTTGACGATCTCCAATCCCAGCAGACAGGTCGCCTGCCCCGGAGAGGAGACTTTCGTCCGGAGGCCGAAGAAGGCCGAGTTGACGATCTGGAGGATCTTGGTGCTGAGCCCGATGTCCTGGGCGACGATGTCACCGATGTCCTGGATCGAGAACTTGGGATCCTGCACCGCCGCTTGGATCCGGCTGAAGATGTCGGGCAGGATCGGCAGCGCCCCCAAGCTGGCGACGAGGCGTTGCAGCTCACCGCCGGCGAGGAGGTCGCGCAGGGCACAGGCTCTCGAGATCGTCTCGAACACGACCTCGGCCGCACAGGGCTTGGTCAGGAACTGGTGCGTCGGAGCGGCGGACTTGAGGAGGATCTCCTCGTCCGACTGTCCCGAGAGTGCGATGCGCACCAGGCTGGGGTGCTGGTCGGCGACGTGCTTGAGCAGCTCGGCGCCGTCCATGCCGGGCATTCGCATGTCGGTGACGATCACGTCGACCTCTTGGCCGGCCAAGACCTCGATCGCCTCCTCGGCGCTGCCCGCGAAGTGGAGCTCCCACTCGGAGCGATGGGCGCGCAGTCCCCGACGCAGGCCGGAGAGCACATTGGGCTCATCGTCGACGAACAGGATCCGCTTCATACCGTCTCGGGCTCCTCGCTGATGTTCAAGGGAAGTCGGAGACGAAAGGTCGTGCCGACCCCCATCTCCGAGTCGAAGCTCAGATCGCCCTCATGTTTCAGGAGGACCGAGCGCGCGATGGCCAATCCTTGTCCTGTCCCCTTACCGACCTCCTTGGTCGTGAAGAACGGGTCGAAGATCTTGTCTCGAATCGTGTCGGGGATCCCGCCGCCGGTGTCCTCCAGCGCGATCTCGACGCGGTCCTCGTGACGGAGGCTTCGAATGCGAATGCTCCCGCGCTCCCCGCGGCCCGGATCTACGCGCTCCTCGATCGCATGGGCAGCGTTGACGATCAGGTTCAAGAAGACCTGGCTCAGCTCGCCCGGAAAGCAGGGCACCATGCCGACGGACGGATCGAGATCGGTCTCGAGCTCGGCGACGTACTTCCACTCGTTGCGCGAGACGGCTACCGCGTTGCTGATGAGCTGGTTCACGTCGGCCGGCGTCCGCTCCTCGGTCCCCGGATGCGAGAACTGCTTCATCGCCGAGACGATCTCCGAGACCCGGCGGATCCCGTCGAGGGACTGCTCGATCGCGCTGGGGATCTCCTCGGAGAGGAACTCCAAGTCGGCCTGGTCGGTGGCTTCGAGAACCGCCAAGAGCTCCTGGCTGTCGCTCAAGACCTGCTGGCAACGTTGGACGAGAGCGCGGTAGCTCTCGAGCAAGCCGGAGATGTCGGTGAAGGCGTCACGCAGGAACCGGTTGTTGTCACCGATGTACTGGATCGGCGTGTTGATCTCGTGGGCGATTCCGGCGGCGAGTCGGCCGATCGACTCGAGCTTCTGGTTGTGGCTGTGGGTCAAGAGCTGCTCGCGCATTCGCATCAACCGCTCGCCGACCTGTACCCTCGCCACCAGCTCGACGGTGTCGAACGGCTTGGTGAGGTAGTCGCTCGCTCCGGCAGCCAGGCCTTGGGAGATGTCGTGGGAGTCTCGGCGGGCAGTGAGGAGGATCACGTAAACGCTCATCCCATCGCCGGTCTCATTCTGGAGTCGCTGGCAGATCTCGAGACCGTCCATGCCCGGCATGTTCCAGTCCAAGATCGCGATGGAATGGGACGCCTTGGAGAGCTTTTCCCAAGCCATGGCGCCGTTCTCGACCTGCTCGACGGTGTAGCCCGCCCGGCTCAGGGTCTCGTTGACGAGCTTGCGAGCGAGCGGATCGTCGTCCGCGAGCAAGATTCTCAAGACACCTCTCCTCCTGGCGCGCAAAGGCCTCCGTGCACACCGATGCCGCGCAGGTCGTCGAGGTCCTGCGGGTCGGGGAGCCTTCGTTCCTCGGGATCTATCGGCCGACTCCCTTTGGTCCCTGAAGGAGGGAGGCAATCGCTGACCGGTCCCCGGCGACCGTGTGGGTGGGGCGAGGATGCAGAGGTGAAGCGGACGGTCGAACTACGATCAGCACGGAATGCACGAGCTGGAGCGAGCTCGTGATCGTTGCTCCCGACGACAGCCTCTCCGAGCGAGCCTGGGCCGGGATCACGGTACGCCGCGGGCGCCGTGAGACCGTCCGGCGTCCGTATCGCTCTTGCGTGGCCCTGTTCTGCTCGATCTCCGGCACCCTCGAGGTGGCGACTGGAGGATCGGCGACTCCTTTCCGGAGCTGGCGCGATGCCGTCGCCGGCGGAAAAGGAAATTGGCTATCCGCCCGGTTTTTCAGAGGCTTATAATCGGTGCTCGAAAACAGGGAGGACCCGCGCCGGCCCGCGCGGGGCCGATTCGCCGTGCCGGGCGGATCCGCCGGTGGCAGACCGTGGACTGGGAGCGAAGCGAAAGAGGGATGAGTTTTTTCAGCCGTAAGAAGAGCAGCGAGACGCCTCAGCAGCCAGAGGTCTCAACGACGACCTTCTTGACCGGCGATCTGAACAAGGACAGCGAGAACGTCCGCAACCTTCTCGAAGCGATCGCCGATGTCGGCTCGACGATCGATCTGCACGAGGTCCTCGTGTCGATCGTCGACAAGTCGATCCAAGTCACCAAGGCCGAGCGCGGCCTCCTGATGCTGCTGCCCACCGAAGACGGGGACGGTCAGCCCGAGATCCGAGTCGCCCGCGAGAAGGGCAGCAAGGACATCGGAGGCGCGGTCCGATTCTCCCGCTCCATCGTCAATCGGGTGCTGAGCGAGAAGCGCCCGATCTGTACGATCGTCAACAGCGACGAGGAAGCCCTCGAGGTCGGGCAGTCGGTCTTCGACCTCAAGCTGCAGACCGTGATGTGCGTGCCGCTCGAGGTGAAGGATCGCTTGATCGGTGCGATCTACGTCGACAGCCGGGCCGGCGTGCGCGAGTTCTCCGAGGCCGACCTCGCCTTTTTCTCCGCCCTCGCCTCCCAGCTCAGCATCGCTCTCGAGACCGCTCGCCTCCTCGAGCAAGCCCTCATGAAGGAGCGACTGGCTGCGGCCATCGGCGTCGCCCGTGACATCCAGAGGCGGCTCTTGCCCAGCGATCCCGAAGGGATTCCCGGCTTCTCGATCGCCGGTTGGAGCATTCCCTGCGAAGAGGCGAGCGGGGACTTCTACGACTTCGTCCCGCTGCCTGGCGGCCGGCTCGGCGTCGCGCTCGGCGACGTGTCGGGTCACGGTGTCGGGGCCGCCTTGATGATGTCCGAGACCCGCGCGCTCCTGCGCTCTCAGATCCTCGCCTCGGAGAACATCGAGCAGGTCCTCGCCTACACCAACAAGTTCCTCAACCTCGACCTCAAGGGAGAGGGCTTCGTCTCGCTCCAGTTCGGGATCCTCGATCCCGGGCAGAAGACCTACCGCTACGGCAGTGCCGGTCAGACGCCAGGCATCTTGATGCGAGCCGACGGCTCCTTGCTCTCCTTGGAGAACACCGGGCCCGCGCTCGGCATGGTCTCCGAGGCCGCCTACCTCTGCAGTGATCCGATCGCTCTGGAGTCGGGCGATTACCTCCTGCTGTACACCGATGGGCTGTGCGAGGCGAGGGGGATGGACGGGCAGACTCTGTTCGGGCGCGAGCGGCTGATCGAGTCGCTCCGGAAGCACCGGGGGGCCAAGCCGGCCGAGATAATCCAGCACATCGTCGCGGATGTGGAGGCCTTCGCGGGTGATCCCGTCTCCCAGGACGACGACCTGACATTGGTCGTTCTCGAAGCCGATTGAAAGAGCCGCCGGAGGCGATGGTCTTCTAGAGCTCGAGAATACGAAGGACTGGACCGGCTGAGGGGGCCCGAGCCGGAAGATCGATTCGAAGAGGCATCCCATGGCGCGCGTTCAAGCCAAAGTCAGCCGGATCCTGATCCTGCTGTCCGTCTTCGTGGTCGGGGCCGTCGTCGGCCGCGCCGTGAACGATCGGCGCTCGAGCGGCTACGGTGAGCCGGTGACCTACCCCGTCGTCGGCCAGCCGAATGCGCCGCTCTCCGATCCCGAGGTCCGTGCCAGCACCGTCTTCGAGCGCGTCTCCCCGTCGGTCGTCCACATCACGGTCCTGCGACCCGAGCTCGAGGAGTTCCCTGGCCTCGATGATCTGCCGACTCAGGGCTCCGGCTTCATCTGGGACGCGCACGGCCACATCGTCACGAACAACCACGTCGTCAGCCGGGCCGAGCAGATCGTCGTCACTCTGGCCGATGGCACCCACTTCGAAGCCGAGCTGCGCGGCAGCTACTGGCAGAAGGACCTGGCCATCATCAAGATCGATGCGCCGCCGGGGCGCCTTCAGCCGATCTCGGTGGGTGGCTCACAGGATCTGCGCGTGGGGCAGACGGTCTACGCCATCGGAAATCCCTTCGGCTACGACCTCTCGCTGTCGGTCGGTGTGGTGAGCGCAGTCGGTCGCTCGATCCCGACGAAGGCCATCGACCTCCGCAATCAGCGCTTCCTCGAGCGCGAGATCCGCGACGTCATCCAGACCGATGCCGCCATCAACCCGGGCAACTCCGGCGGCCCGTTGCTCGACTCGCGCGGTCAGCTCATCGGCGTCACCACCGCCATTCACACTTTGAGTGGTGGCAATCTCGGACTGGGCTTCGCCATTCCGGTCGACACGATCCGCTGGGCGGTTCCGCAGCTCATCCGCGAAGGGCAGCTCATTCGGCCGACCCTCGGCGTTTACATCGAGACGAGCGCGCCTCAGGTCAAGCGGCTGCAGGACATGGGCGTCAAGGGGCTGCTCATTCGGAGTGTCGTCGACGAGTCGGCTGCGGCGCAGGCACGCATCTTCGAGGAGCCCGAGCTCGGCCTTCGGCGCGGGGACATCCTCACGCATGCGGACGACACCGAGCTCTTGGTCACCGAGGATCTCCTCCAGCTCCTCGATCGGCGAGCGGCGGGGGACATCGTGAAGCTCGAGTTCCTCAGGGATGGCCGGAAGCTCGAAGCCGAGGCCGTCCTCTACGTGCCGCGCTGAATGCTCGAGGCATCTGACGGCCGAGTCCCCGCGATCCTGCTCTTCGGTGGCACCGATTCCGCCGGCTGCGCTGGCCTCGCGATGGATCTCCGCACCTGCGCGGCGCTGGGCGTGCACGGGGCGTGCGTGGTGACCGCGGTGACGGCGCAGAGCACCCGCGAGGTCGCCGGGCTGCACTCGGTGCCCGCCGAGTTCGTGGCGCTGCAAGCCGAGACGGTGGGACGAGACCTCGAGCCCCGGGCGATCAAGACGGGCATGTTGGCCAATGCCGAGATCATTGCGGCGGTCGCCCGCTACTGCGAGACCGAGCGTCCCGAGATCGTCGTCGTGGACCCGGTCTTGGTGAGCACGACTGGCGGTGTGCTCCTCGAGAAGAAGGCCCTCGCCCTTCTCAATGAGCGCCTCTTTCCCGCAGCGAGCTTGATCACGCCCAACGTCCCCGAGGCGGCCCTGCTCCTGGGACGGCCACTCGCGACCCTTGGCGACCTGCACGGCGCGGCGAGGGAGCTGAGAGAGCGCGGCGCCAAGGCCGTGTTGCTCAAAGGCGGCCATCTCGACGTCACGCAGGCCATCGACGTCCTGCATTGGGAGGGGGGCGAGCTCGAGCTCGAAGCTCCTCGCCTGGATGTCGCCAATACCCGCGGTACCGGCTGCGCCCTCGCCACGGCGATCACCGCTTCCTTGCTCCGAGGACTGGAGCTCGACAAGGCCGTCGCCTTCGCCAAGGACTGGCTGCTCGGAGCCATCAGCGCCGGCTACGCCGTCGGTAAGGGCCCGGGCCCGATCGATCCGCTCGGCTGAATGGCGGCGATCGAGCCAGGGAGATCCGGATGTCAGTGTGCGTCTTCTCCGATGCGCACGGAGGAAGGACACCGAGACCGGCTGAAAGCCGGCGCTCCGAAGCCGGCCCGAGATTCAACGGCCGGCGAAGCGCCCCGGACCGTCGGTGGTGATGCTCGTGACTCCCAGGCTCGTCAGGTACTTCGCGTGCTCGGGATCATTGACCGTGTAGACCAGGAGGCCGAGTCCTCGGGCGCGGATGGCGCGGGCCGCTTCTGGCGTGATCCAGCGGTAGGAGAGGTCGAGGGCGTTGGCGCCGACGCGGCGCGCGCGGGCGATCAGGCTCTGGACGTGCTCCAATGTGATGACCGCCGGCACGTCGCCGTCGAGCAGTGCCGTCGGGATCTCGGGAGCTGCTTCGAAGACGTCTCCGAGTGCGCGCTCCCGGAAGCTGATCACGAGGACCTCTCCGGCCACACCCGCCTCGACGATCTGGCGAGCGACGGCAGCACCGATGTCGTCGTCCTTGATCTCGACGACAGGTAGGATCCGTCCGCGGCAAGCTTCGAGTGCCTCACGCAAGGTCGGCACGCGCTCACCGCGGTAGCGCTCGTCCTTCCAGGAGCCCGCGTCCAGACGCCTCACCTGCTCGAAGCTCGCCAGGCGCAAGAGCTCGGGCGTGGCATCACCATTGGTGGACTGGGTACCGTCGGTCCAATCGGTCGTCCGCCCCAGCTTGTCGTCGTGGAAGAGGACCAACTGGCCGTCGCTCGTCTGGCGCACGTCGAACTCGGTGGCCGGAAAGCCCGCCTCGATAGCGGCTTCGATGGAGGCGAGGGTGTTCTCGGGTGCGAGGATCGAGTGACCGCGGTGGGCCACGAAGAGTGGGGCGATCGTGTCCTCGGCATCATCAGCTTCGAGCGCTGGCTCGACTACCAGCTCGCGAAACTCGGCCTCGCCGCCAGAGACCTGCAAGCCGATCAAACCTTCGTCGAGCGTCGCACCGTGCCAGGCGGCTTCGAGCACGAGCTCACCGTTCAGGTAACCTCGCGCCAGTGGACCCGCGAGCTCCAGCTCGAGGCGAAACCACTCGCCGAGCTCCATGGGCTTCTCGGAGCGTCCGCGCGTGACGATGATCCATCGTCCGTTCTCTCGGCGAGCGATCTCGAGGCCGCTGTCCCCATCGGCGGCGCGCCGGCAGACGAGCTGAAGATAGGGCTCCTGCCGATCATCCTTTGCTCGGGCGATCAAGCTGAGCCAGCGCGAGTCATCCTGGACGGACAGGAAGCGGGCGGAGACACCGGCGCGTCCGCCGGCCATCGACGGGCCTGGGAAGGCGACGCGTGTGAGGTCATTGGCGGACGGGCTCGTGAGCCGAAGCGTCCCATCTTCGAGTGAGACGCGGCCGGGTTGCGCGGACGTCCAGTCGGGAAAGTCCTGGGCGAGTGTCTCTCCGACGAGCGTGAAGAGGCTCAGGACCATCATTTGAAGCGTCGTTCCCGGCATCAACATCTCAATGCGCCTCGAGCCAATTGTCACCGACACCGACGTCGACGACGATCGGCACCGCTAGCTCGAACGCCTCGGTCATCTCTTGGCGCACCATCTGGACGACGTCCTCGACCTCGTTCTCGGGCGCCTCGAGCACGAGCTCGTCATGCACCTGGAGCAGCATGCGCGCTTCGACGCCGCTCTCTTGCAGGCGCGCGTCGACGGCGATCATCGCCTTCTTGATGAGGTCGGCGGCCGAGCCTTGGAGCGGCGTGTTCACCGCGGCGTTCTCGGCATTGGCGCGGACTCCCTGATTGGAGCTGCCGATCTCGGCGATGTAGCGGCGCCTTCCCAAGAGGGTGGTGACGTAGCCGTTCATCCGGGCGCCCTCGATCGTCTGGTCGATGAACGCCTTCACCTTCGGGTAGGTCTCGAAGTAGGCGCCGATGAAGGTCTTCGCCTCGGTGAACGTCATGCCCGTCTCGCGGGCGAGGCGGTGGGGGCCCATGCCGTAGAGGACCCCGAAGTTGATGCTCTTGGCGCGGGAGCGCAGCTCGGGCGTCACCTGGTCGCGCTCGAAACCGAAGATCAAGCCCGCGGTGGCGGCGTGGATGTCGGCGCCCGACTCGAAGGCGGCGATGAGCTGCGGATCGCCCGAGAGGTGCGCCATCAATCGCAGCTCGATCTGGCTGTAGTCCGCCGAGATGAGCTTCCAGCCTTCCTGCGGAATGAATGCCTTGCGCAGCTCGCGGCCGACCTCGGTCCGGATCGGGATGTTCTGCAGGTTCGGATCCGCCGAAGAGAGCCGTCCCGTCGCGGCGACCGTCTGGTTGAAGGAGGTGTGGATGCGCCCGGTGCGCTCGTTGACGAGGAGTGGCAGGGCATCGACATAGGTGCTCTTCAGCTTCGAGAGCTGCCGGTACTCGAGGATCTTCGCGGGCAGTGGATGATCGGCCATCGCCTCGAGCACGGTCTGATCGGTCGCGTAGCCGGTCTTGGTCTTCTTGACCCTCTTCATCGAGGTCGACTTCTGCAGCTCGAGCTTCTCGAACAGGATCTCGCCGAGCTGGCGCGGTGAGTTGATGTTGAAGGGCTCGCCGGCCAGGTGGTGGATCTGGTGCTCGAGCGCCTCGATCTGCTGGCCGAGCGACACCGAGAGCTTGGCGAAGTGGTCCAGGTCGAGGGTGATGCCGTTCCGCTCCATGCGCGCGAGCACGGTGACCAGCGGCATCTCGATGTCGTCGAAGAGGGGGCGCAGGGCGAGCTCGTCGAGCTGCGGCTCGAGCACCTCGCGCAGTCGCAAGCAGATGTCGACGTCCTCGCAGGCGTAGTCACTGACGTCGGCTACCGGGACCTCGGCCATCGTGATCTGCTTGCGGCCCTTGCCGATCAGGTCGGTGGTCGGGATCTTGCGGAAGTTGAGGTACTTCAAGGAGAGGAAGTCGAGGTTGTGCTGCCTCAGGTCCGGCGTGATCAGGTACGAGGCGATCATCGTGTCGAAGCCGATGCCGCGCAGCGTGACGCCGTAGTTGGCGAGCATCGTCAGGTCGTACTTGATGTTCTGCCCGCACTTCTCGATCGCGTCGGACTCGAAGTGGGGACGCAGATCCTCGAGAAATCGCTGCAAGTCCTCCGAGGTGCCAACTTCCGCGCTCGGCGACTCCTCGTCGAAGAGGCTCCCCTGTCCGCCGCGAGCCCGGCTGGCGGCTTTGCCGAAGATCGGCTTCTCCAGATTGGCGGGCAGGTAATACGCCTGGCGCGTCTCGAAGGCGAACGACATCCCGACGAGCTCGGCCGACATGGCATCGAGCCCCGTCGTCTCGGTGTCGAAGGTGAAGCGCTTGGCTTGGGCGACCTTCTCCAGGAGCGCGCGGTATTTGGTCTCGTCGTCGACGAGCACATACTCGTGGTCGTCGTTCTCGGCACCCGCACTGACCTGGTCGAGCAGATTCCGGAACTCGAACTCGCGGAAGTAGTCGGCGAGCCTCTGATCGTCGCGCTCGCCGATGACCAGATCGTCGACCGTCACGTCCAGTGAGACGTCGGTGTCGATGGTGACGAGCTCTTGTGACAGCCGGGCCAGATCGATGTTCTCGGCGATCTTCTTCTGTTGCCCCTTGGCCTTCACGCAAGTCGGGTCCGCCAAGATCGTCTCGAGATCACCGTGCTCCTGGATCAGCTTCGTCGCGGTCTTCTCGCCGATTCCCGGCACTCCGGGGACGTTGTCCGAGCTGTCGCCCATCAACGCGAGGACGTCGATGACCTTGCTCGGCGCCACACCGAACTTCTCTTCGACGCCGGCTTCATCGACGATGATCAGGTCCTCGCCGGTTTTGAGGATGTTGTACATCTTCACGTGCGGCGAGACGAGCTGCATGAAGTCCTTGTCGCCGGTGACGAGCATCACGTCCCAACCGGCTTTCTCGGCGCGCACGGCCAAGGTGCCGATCACGTCGTCGGCTTCGAACCCTTCCTTCTCGAGGACGGGGATGCCGAGACCTTCGACGATGCCCTTGATCGCGGGGAGCTGGTCGACGAGCTCCTCGGGCGTCTTGTCGCGGGTCGCCTTGTACTCGGGAAACCGCTCGTGTCGGAAGGTCTTGCCGCGAGGATCGAAGACGACGGCGACGTGAGTGGGAGACTCCTTCTCGAGCAGGCTCCGCAGCGTCATCGTGAATCCGTAGGCGGCGGATGTGTTGACGCCCTTCGAGTTGACCAAAGGGTTTCGGATGAAGGCGAAGTGCGAGCGGTAGGCGAGTGCCGACCCGTCGATCAAAAAGAGCCGGGGCTTCTTGCCCATGTTGCCTCCGCGCGTTTCAGGACCCCACTGACGTGGGCGCCACGATACGGCAGCCGGCCGCACCCCGCAAGCGGAGCACGGGTGCTGGAGAGGAGCGCCTAACCCAGAGCAAGGCGGTGGTAGCTCTTCCCCGTGCACTCTGTCGTATGCGGGAGGTTACACTCGACGCGGGCCGGCACGAGCACGCGAGGCGCGCGGCGTTTCACTGACGACCATCGACTTCGGGAGAGAGTGATGTTGCACCTGCGAGGCATTCGGCTGTGGATCGGACTGGGGATCTTGGGGAGCACGTTGGGGGCGGGCTTGGGGCTGCCGAGGTGGCTCGCTCCGGACGCGGGCATTCGCGTCGTCGATCACAACCGTGTGCTGTCGAAGATGACGGAAGCCAAGAAGCTCCTGGTGGCCATGGCCCAGGAAGAAGAGCGCGCGCAAGTCGAGCTCGCCGCACTGCAAGAGCAGCTCGAGACGCTCGGGCTCGATATCGGTACGGCGACTGAGGGATCGAGCGAGTACCGAGAGCTGGTGATGAAGTTCGATCTGCTTCGCTACGAGCTCGACTTGCAGTCCAAATCCAGCGGCGAGCGGCTGCGGCGACTTCAGGCCGAGTCGATGCTCAGCTTGTTCAAGAAGATCCAAGCGGCGATGGAGGAATACCGCCAGCAGAACGGCCTCGCCCTCATGCTCTTGATTCAGACCGATGACGGCAAAGACCTGATGATGAACGCCGAGGCGGTCTCGCAACACGTCAACTCCAAGACCGTCACCACCTGGGACCCGGCGCTCGACGTCACCGATGCCATCATCGACATGCTGAACTGAGCAGAGCTCACGGAGGCACGGAGAAGGCTCTGTGTTCTTCGGGGAGGCGATCTCGCGTTCGGGGTTACTGCCCTTCGGTCCTTCGGCGCTCTTCTTGGATCCACTCGCCGACCTGCTCGATGGCCTGGACGTTGTCGGGGTCATTGGCGGGTCGCTCGGCGCGGTAGGGGACGAAGCGTCCCAGGAGCTCTTGGATCGCGTTGCGAGCTTCCTTTCGATTCTCCTCGGACCCAGTGGAGAGCGTGGCGTGCCAAGAGTCGAGCTGGGTCAGCTCCGCTGACGTCAGGGGCTCTCGGTCGTGTCCACCCATCAAGCCGATGACGCCGAACCCGACGACGAGCAACACCACGAAGGCGAGCGTCAGCGAGTTGAAGTACTTGTCGATGAAGTGCCGGATGCCGGGGCCGAACTTGAAGATCAACCCGGCCACCAGGAAGAACCGGGCCGCGCGACCGACCACCGATGCGACGACGAACGGCACGAAGCTCAAGCCGGCGAAGCCCGCCAGGATCGTGAAGACCTTGTAGGGAATGGGCGAGAAGCCGGCGATGAAGACGATCCACACGTCGTATTGCTGATAGAGCTGGTTCGCCTCGGCCATCGGGCCTCCCCAGCCGAGCCAGTCGATCACAGGATTGACCAGCGGCTGGAACAGCGCCCAACCGATGAAGTAGCCGAACATCCCGCCCAGGACCGAGCCCAGCGTGCAGATCGTGGCAAAGCGCAAGGCGCGCTTCGGGGCGCCGATGCAGAGCGCGATCAAGAGGACATCCGGCGGGATCGGGAAGAAGGACGACTCGGCGAAGGCGAGCAGGAACAGCGCCGTCGCGCCATGCTTGCTCTCCGCCCAGCCGATCACCCAGTCGTAGAGGCGCCGCGCCGCACCGAAGGGTCCCCGCCGCACCTTTTCGGGAAGCTCGATGACCGGGCCATGAGGATGTGCATCGGACGGTTCGGTAGAGGTCATCGTGCTCGTCGGGCTCTCGCGGGAGGGGAGTGGCTTGAAGAAGCGACACAGGGTACCCGGTCGTTTTCGACCCGGCAACACGGTGCCGCCTCGGAGCCAACCGCCAATGGCTGACCTGAAACTAGTCACGTCGTCGTTCGGACCGCCGGCTTCAGCCGGTCTCCGTGTCCTCCATCCAAGCGCCTCGGAGAGGGCCCAGATCTGAGATCCGAAACTCCGTGGCCCGATGCTGCCAGGGGGTGGAGTGTCGGCTTCACGACCCGCGACCAAAACCAGAGCCCGCGCGACCGAAACGGGAAGCGGCTGCTGAGCGGGGAGCCGCTTCCTCGACGTCGCAGACGATCGAGCCAGAAGGTGCCGAGCAAGGGAGCACTCGGAGTGCGCTGTCGTCGCACGGCCGCCCCGGCCCAAGCTCGCTTTCGCTCTGGCGCGCTCCAGGCCTCGCCCATCACTTTCACGAAATTCTTCGTGGTTTTGACGAAGGTCTTCGTATAACCTGCCGATGAAGTTGAGAGACTTTCTCGGAGGTTCGTGATGGCAAGGCGAGAGACGAAGCGACCCACAGACGGCGAGCTCGAGATCCTGCAGGTGCTCTGGGAGCTCGGTCCCAGCACGGTCCGTCAGGTCCATGAGGTGCTCGCGTTGCGGCGAGGGGTGGGATACACGACGGTCCTGAAGTTGATGCAGATCATGACCGACAAGGGCTCGCTCGAGCGCGACGAGTCGGTGCGACCTCAGGTGTTCCGGGCAGCGGCGCCGCAGAGCCGCACCCAAAAGCAGCTCCTGTCCGACTTGCTCGAGCGGGTCTTCAATGGATCGCCGGGTAGCCTGGTCTTGCAGGCGCTCTCGAGCAAGAAGACCACGCCCGAGGAGCGCCGGCGTATTCGAGAGCTTCTCGACCGCCTCGAGGGGGACGGACGATGAGCGCGCCCGACGCCTCTTGGGTCCAAGCCTTGGGCTGGACCGCATTGCACTTCCTCTGGCAAGGCGCCGCCGTCGCCTTCGTCGTGGGGGTCGCCTGGATCGCCTTACGTCGCGCGAGCGCCGAGTCGCGCTACTGCGTCGGGGTGGTCGGTTTGGTGACCATGATCGTCCTGCCGATCGTGACGTTCTGGCGCTTGTGCCTCCAAGATGTGGCTCCCATGGGAACGCTCGTCATCTCGGGTGAGCCGATCGAGACCTGGGTCAGCCAGTACGAGCGCTCGACACCGTGGATCGCTCTCTCCTGGCTCGCCGGCGCTTCCCTGCTCCAGGCACGCTCGCTCATTCAATGGACGCGAGCGATGCGGCTGCGGCGATCGGGCCAGCCAGTGGGAGACAATTGGCGCCGTGAGCTCGAGGCAGCAGCGAGCAGTCTCGGTGTGCGCCGGCGCGTCCGGCTCCTCGAATCGGGACGGGCCGAAGTGCCGATGGTCATCGGCTGGCTCGCGCCTGTGATCTTGGTCCCGACCTACGCATTGACTCAATTGACACCCGAGCAGCTCCGGCAAGTCCTGGCGCATGAGCTCGCGCACATTCGCCGGCACGACTACCTCGTCAACCTATTGCAGAGCTTGCTCGAGTCTCTGTTGTTCTTCCATCCAGCGGTCTGGTGGTTGTCCCGCCGCCTTCGAGAAGAGCGGGAGTATTGTTGCGACGATCTGGCCATCCGGATCGGCGGCAACGCCATCGGCTACGCAAGGGCCCTCGCCACGCTCGAGGAATCGCGCTCGGTGAGCTTTGAGCCCGCGGTAGCCGTCACAGGAGGTTCCCTGATGAATCGCATCCTGAGAATCGTCGACGGGCGGACCGCGTCGGCACGCTCGCCTTGGTCCTGGCTCGCCACTATCGCCTTGGTCGTCATCGTCGGTGGTGCGGCGGCGCACATCGGCTTCGCCGAGACCGTGTCGCCACAAGACGACGACGACAAGGTGAAAGAGCGTCATGAAGTCCATCTCCAGCACCTTCATGAGATGCTCGCGAAGTACTTCCACAAGCTG
Source organism: Planctomycetota bacterium (assembly GCA_040219065.1). Lineage (GTDB taxonomy): Bacteria > Planctomycetota > OFTM77 > OFTM77 > OFTM77 > OFTM77. Next base: position 111,692 of record JAVJTD010000031.1, on the reverse strand, counting down.
CACGGTCCAGACGAGAAGGTCCGGAAGGACATGGTTCGGCTGCACGAGCTCGAGAAGAGTGAGCTCCACGAGGCGATGGGCATCTCGAAGGAGGAGCTGACGCGTCGGATGACCGAGATGGAAAAGGCTCAGCTCCACATCCACGTTCAAGAGCTCGAGCGCGAAGTCGCCGAGCGGAAGAAGCACATCCACGAGCTGAAGAAGCAGCACCGGCCCGAAAAGCTGCACGAAGAGCTACAGCACTTCGAGAAGCTCCAGGCGAAGCTCCATCATTTGAAGTCCGGGACGCAGGACGACGAGGCGAAGCTCCATGAGCACCTGATGAAGCTCCGCGAGAAAGGGCTGACCGACGCCGAGCTCCACGAGCACATGCTCCAGGCCCGAGACAAGATGGAGGAGGCTCGCCGCCAAAGGGAGGTGCTCCACGCCGTCAAGCTGAAGGCGATGGTCGAAGAGCTCCGAGCTCAGGGTCTCTCCCAAGAGGAGATCAAGAAGAAGCTCGCCGAGATGGAGATCTACATCAAGAAAGCCCACGAGAAGTCCGCTCAGGACAAGGCCAAGCACAAGCACAAGACCAAGCCCGAGAAGAGGACCACCGAGGCCTTCTGACAAGCGATCGGCGGGTGTAGAACCGCTGGATGAAACGCGGCACGACTCGGTCGATGGCGGCCGGGCCCGTGCCGCGTTTCTCTTTGGTTCGAATGAGTGAATGTGGGTTGACTCATCGCACCTCTCGGCTTGGGCCCAACTTTTTTCTTGTCGATTGGGCGGCCGCTGTCTAGCTTCGGTACCGGGAACTGCCAGATGGAACCGTGAAAGGAAATGGCGATCGCAGGAGCTTCAAGCCCTCTGGGCCGCATGGGAGAGGGTACCGAGATCGAGCTTGCCTGAGCTCGTTTCGGCTTCCGGGCGTTTCGAACCGGTGAGAGCTTCGGCGAAGATACTCTGTCGAATCGGAAGATCGACGCTCTGTCGGTCTTCGTTCCTGATCCGGAACCTGCCAGCCGGGCCTCGAGACACAGTCACCGTCGATCCGACTCCCTCGAGAGAGGAGAGTCGAGCCGCCGCCGTACTCTCGAGCGCACGGTGAATACGATTCACTCGCAGAGAAAAGGGGCCCACACATGGTGCGCAGTTCTCGTTCAATGACTCTTCGTGTCGTTCTGGCCGGTCTGGTCGCTCTCGCATTGACGCCGGCGGCCGCGACCGCCAGGCAAGATTGCCCGACGCCCTCCCTCGAGCAGATCGACTTCCCCGGTTTCACGCGGGACGAGCGGGAGACCCTGTCCGACTCCGACACGCTCCACGCCTTCGTGGCGCGTGAAAGCGGCGGACGCGACTTCAACGGCAACGGCAGCTTCACCGACTTCGTCTTGAAGATCTACGACACCGAGCGCGGTGGCTTGCAACCCGTCACGATGGGCTTCGGACTCCAGCAGAATGCCCAAACCCTCGTCGTCCGGGACCGGCTCGTCGCCTTCTACGCCTCCGAGTCGATGCAGTCCGTGGACCTCACCGGGGACGGTGATCTCCAAGACGACCGCGTCGCGATGATCTGGGACGCCGATCGGCAGATCTTGGTCAACTCTCAGGTCGTGCTCCCGGATGTCGTTCCGGGCTCGAACTACGATCCCCGCCTCTTCATTCGAGGCTCTCGGGTGGTCTTCACCGCCGACGAGGCCGCTACCGGCCGCGACCTCGATGGAGACGGTCTGATCGACACCCAAGTGGGCTACGTCTACGATGCCTCTTTGGGCCAGCTCACGAGTCTCGGCAAGCTGCCACTTCCGATCGCGGTCACCAACGACACGGCCTGGACGCTCACCCCAGAGACCGTGCTCGGCTGGGACGCCAATCTCGATGGCGACCTGAACGACTCGGTGCCGCAAGGCGTTTACCTGCCGACCGCCCAACGCTTCGTCCTTCCGTACTCGTCCGCACCTCAGATCCGAGGCGAGGGCGATTACTTGGCCTTGCGAGTGTTCGAGCAGGACGAAGGCGGAGCGGACCTCAACGGCAACGGCGCTACGGACGACTACCTCTACATGTTCTGGGACACGGTGCGCTTTCGGCTGGTCAATCCGGGGCTCTCGCAGGGGCTGGGCACGATCCCGCTCTTGATGAACGACGAGATCGCCCTCTTCTCGGCCTGGGAGGGTGAGAACGACGTCGATCTGAATGGAGACGGCGATCAGTTCGACGCCATCCTGGTGGCTCAGGAGCTCGCGACCGGCACCACCCGGAGCCTTGGCGTGTCGAACTGGTCGAACGCCTTGGCAGGACATCACGTCGTGCTGCTCACTCGCGAGTTCGCCGGTCACGATTACAACGGTGACGGCGACTTCATCGACAAGGTCCTCCACGACTTCGACGTCCGCAGCGGCGTCTTGCGCAATCACGGCCTCGCCTGCCAGGACACCTTGCGTGCCAACGGAGATTGGGCGACGGCGACGATCAACGAGTTCGCCGATGGGCGCGACCACAACGGGGATGGGGACCTCCTCGATGGGGTGCTCGTCGGACTCGATCTCGAGCTCGGCACCGTGACCGACTTCGGCATCGCCTCGAGCGACAAATGCGCGCCGCGAGCAGGACGCCAGATTGCACACGTGAACGAGGTGAGCGAGGGCCGGGACCTGAACGGAGACGGCGACGTCCAAGACAATGTCGCCCATCTCTTCGATCTGCGCGTCGGCGCCGTGACGAATCTGGGGCTGGCGGCGACTCTCGAGGCGAGGTGGGTTGGCCGTGAGGCCGCCGCATTCGTCGCATCGGAAGCCGCTCAAGGTGTCGACCTCAATGGCGACGGCGACCTCCTCGACGAGGTCACCCAGATCGTGCACCTCCCCGATCTCGAATGGCAGCTCGAAGGAGCCCCGATTCGTGGCGGCGCTCCGATTCGGTTCCGAGCATACTCCTCGCCTGAGGCGATCGGAGATCGCTCGTACCTGTTCCTGAGCCTGGGTGACGGCCAGCAGAGCGGCGGCATCTCATTGCCGGGCACTTCGAAGAAGCTCGCCCTCGAAGCGGGACCTCTCTTCGCATTCTGGCTCCAATTGCCAGCCACCCTGCGAGAGATCGACCTGGTCGGATGCCCGGGGGCCACGACTGGCGCCTTCCAGATCCCGCTCCAAGTACCGAGTGGCCTGCGCATCCACTACGCCGGCCTCTCGATCGACGGAGGCGTCCGGATCAGCGCTGTCTCGGACACGCAAAGCTTCGACGTGCAGTGAGCTCTCGACCAGAGCCGGGGGGCTAGGGCTCCCCGGCTATCTCAGGAACGACTCTCCGGGGGAAGGCACATGAGTCACTGGGTAATTGGAATCTGCTCGCTGATCCTCTCCTCGCCCGTCGCCATGGCTCAATGGGAGGAGGTTTCTGCGCCACCGCTCGTGAACCAGAGAGTCAATGTCGGCACCTTGAGCAACGATTCCGACAGACTGGCCGTGCTCCAACAGTACGAGCCGCGCGGCAGCGATCCAAATGGAGATTTCCAGCTCTTCGACCGGGTTCCCTATGTCTACGACGAGGTCTCGGGTGAAGTGCTCTCGACCGGCTTTCGTTGGCTATTCAACTCCCGATTGCCGGGCTACTTGGCCAGTAACGACCTACTGGTCTTCCTCGCGAGGGAGAAGCTGCAGCGAGAGGATCTGACCGGCGACGGTGACTATGTCGATCGGAACATCCCGTGGATCTGGGATGGCCGGCGGAAGCGAGCCGTGCACGCCGACGTGGTCCTCGGTTTCGGCAACAGCCTCCTTACGGATTGGTGGCGAGTCGCCGATGGGTGGGCCGTGTTCGTCGTATTCGAGGAGCAGAACGACCGCGACCTGAACGGTGACGGTGATCGCACCGACCAGATCGGCCTCGCCTACGACGCTGAGGAAGGCGTCTTTCGATGGCTGCCTTTCGTCAATCGCGCCTTTGCGATCCAGGAGAACCGGGTAGCGACGACGGTCCTCGAGGACGAGGTCGGCGATGTGAATGGCGATGGAGATACGTTCGACGCCATCGCCTGCCTGATCGATCTGAAGACGGCGGAACGGACACTGCTGCCGCACGCGGCGCGCCTGCTCAGGGCACGCGGCGACACGGCGATCATCGCGGTGAGCGAGCTCGGTGAGGGACAGGATCTCAACGGCGACGGCGATACGAGCGACAACGTGCTGGCGTACCGGGACCTCGGCAGTGGTCAGACCGTCTTTTCGGGAGTGACTCTCTACTCGACGGACTTCTGGTTCGATGAGGACCGGCTGGTCTGCCTCGCGTCCGAAGCCGCCGACCGCATCGATTACAACGGGGACGGGGACCGATCCGACGGCGTCGTCGTCGCCTTCGATCGGCAGAGTGGCGCCCTCGTCAACTCCGGCCTGGCCGCGACGCGCTTCGAGGTCATCGGCGATCACGCGCTCGTCTTGGTCCCCGAGCAAGGCCAAGGGGAGCAGGATCTCAATGGTGACGGAAACATTTCGGATGAAGTCTTGGCTGAGCTCGACCTGGTGACGGGCCTCACCCGAATCATCGGCTCAACGATCATCAGCCTGGAGACCGATGGCGAGTGCGCGGTCGTGATCCTCGACGAAAGAGACCTCGGAGAGGACTTCAACGGGGACGGAGACGCCTTCGACTGGGTGGCGTTCCTCTACGATCCGATTCAGGGCCTTCAGAGCTTGGGTCTCGCGGTTAGCGCTCGAAGCTCGAAGATTCGGTCCGGACGCGTGGCTCTCGGTGTCTATGAGATCAGCCACTTCGAGGAGGACTTGAACGGTGACGGCGACCTCCTCGACGTCATCCCGTTCTTCCTCGATTTGCGGAGCCGGACCGTCTTTCATTACGGCGTTTCGGTAGGTCCGGGCATCTCCAACCAGCCGGGGCCGATCTGGCTAGGGGCCGAGACCGCCGCCTTCGGCATCTACGAGTCCGAGCAGACCGGAGACCTCGACAAGGACGGCCAGCTTCGGAGCATCATCCTGCACTCGGTGGATCTGAGTGACGCCGAAGGTGGCAGCACCTTGCCGGCTCCGGGACTAGCCGGCTTCACGAGAGTACTGACGTGAGGTCGTGAGTCGCCAGGAATCGTATCCCCCGGCTTCAGCCGGGTTGTTCCCCCGGCTTCAGCCGGGAGCCGGTCACTTCGAACAATGTGACATTGCCAGCGCTGTCCAAGGCGGCGAGATGGGCACCGGAATCGTATCCCCCGGCTTCAGCCGGGGTATAGATTCTGACCTCGAACAACGTCACGTTGCCGGCACTGTCCAAGGCGGCGAAGTGCTCGCCGATAACAGGAACCGGAGACGTATCCCCCGGCTTCAGCCGGGTTGTTCCCCCGGCTTCAGCCGGGAGCCGGTCACTTCGAACAACGTCACGTTGCCGGCTCTGTCCAAGGCGGCGAGGTGCTCGCCGATGGCCGCGAGGTGTCGGACAGGTGAGTCGACCCAGGCCACGCCGATTCGGTCGCCGGTTTCCACCTCCCAGAGGCAAATGTCACCACCTTCGGAGCCGGTGACGATCCACTCGTCATTGTCGGCGATCACGACATCTGCGACCGGATCAGGATGAGCTCTTACGACCCACCGTCCGCGGCTCGGATGTCCGATCCAAACCATCTGTCCGCTGACCGTTCCGGCTACGAGCCAGGAACCCTGAGTCGGACGACGCACTCTCGTTGGCTCACTCGGCAGCTTGTGGCGCTCCATCGTCGAGCCGCTGCTCACGCTCCAGCGCGCGATCGAGGAGCGCGTCCACGACAGCGCGGTGTCTTCGCCGTCTCGCAGAATCAGCCCCAAAACGGCTTCGCCGGAGCTCTCGGTGCGAACCTGCCTCGATTCACCGGCCTCGAGGTCCCACACGTGGCACACGCCTTCCGCGGATGCCGAGATCGCGCGCCCTTGCTGATCCACGACGGCGGCGGTGATGGGGCGGTCGTGCCCGGAGAGCGTCGACCGGACCTTTCCCGACTCGGCATCGTGCACGAAGATCGTGTTCTCGCGATCCCAGGAGATGAGGTGATTCTTCGTTGCGGGACGCGGCCAAGGTCCGCTTGTCGAGCCCATACTTCCGACGCTGGACCCCGGCGACACCTCGCACCCCACGACCGGTATCCTCGGCTTGTGCCGCCAACCCTTGGGCGCCGAGCTTTCGTGCAGCGCCGGGATGCGGTGACAGGTGAGCACCCCGTGCCCGACGATCAAGAGGTATCGACCGTCGCGCGTCATTCGATGCCAATCACCTTCGAGCACCTGCTTGGACCGGAGAGGGCGGGCATCGCCGGACTGCGCGTTGATGCGGCGCGCCTTGCGTCCCTGAAGCTGGATGAAGGTCTTGGGCGGCTCTCCCCAGCTCTCCTGTGCGGAATCACCTTTGGAAGGAGCTCTGCCACGCACTGTTTCCCCCGGATCCACCCCAAACAAAGTCCGAGACCCCGGCAGGCGCGCACCCCAGTGCTCGAGCATCTGCCCGTCCTCGAGGCTCCAGAGGCGCACCGTTCGATCGCTGCCGCAGGTCAAAGCCCGCGTTGCACCCTCGTTCACATCGAGCGTCAATATCCGCCCGCGATGACCGAAGAGCCGGCGCACCAGCTTTCCGCTCCCCAGCCGCCACAGCCACAGCCGACCGTCGGCATCCACCGTCAAGACTTGCCCGTCCGGCAGGAACCTTGCCGCGGTCACCTCCGAGTCGTGCTCGAGCGACTTGGACAGCTCCAAGGACTCGGTGGTCCAGAGGCACGCGTGCCGATCCATCGACCAAGAGACCAGCATCCTTCCATTGGCCGACAAGGCCACGCCCGTGACCGCCGCCTCATGACCTCGCCAGGTGTCGCGCAGCGTGCCTTCCTCGAGATCCCAGACGCGCACTGATCCGTCCTGGGAAGCGGCGTAGGCGATATCGCCCTTCGGGCTGATGGCCACACCATTCAAAGAACCGCCATTGTCGTTGCCGACGAAGGCGGGCTCATCCGCATCCGTCAAGCTCCAGGCGCGCAGCGTCCCGTCGAGCGACACCGACACCAGCCGCAACTCGTCGTCGGAGATCGCCATGTCCGTGATCCGGTCGACATGACCGGAGAGCGTCTCGAGGAGTCGCCCAGTGCGCACGTCCCAGCGGCGAACGGTGCGATCGGCCCCAAACGACCAGAGCTGATTCGAGCGGGGCACGGCGAGGAGCTGATCCACCGGGCCATCATGCCCGAGCAGCCAACGCTGGACGCCTGCCGGGCCATCGCGCCCGAGAGCCGCGGCCGCGATCGGTCCGTGCACACTTCCAAGAAATCTCCACTCACTGGCCGCTCCGGCACAATTGATCTCGTCGCTCGCGAATTGGACTACTTGGGAGCCGCTCTGAAATCGCCCATGCCCGCTCCAGAGGAAGACATCCTGTTCGGACTCGCCAGCGGCGAAGCTGGCGCCGATCCAGGGACCATCCGCCGATTGATCGAGTTCTTCATTCCGTAATCCGATCGGTGATCGGAGCTCGAGCCTCACGGAGGCCACTGCGTCACCGAACTGCTCTCGGATGAGCTCCTTGGTCCAAGCCGTCTTGATGAGCCAATGTGCGATGAGGCTGGGAAGTTCTCGCGCCGGATCATTGTAGAAGTGAATCCGGTCAGCGTTCTGGCGGACGAACCTCGCGAAGCTACGAGTCATTTCGTCGGATGGACGATCCAGGTCGTCTGCGAGCTTCATCAGCAATCCGCTTTCGATGCAGCTCTCGAGAAAGGTCATGTCACGAAGCAGCTCGTTCGCCCACGCGAGATCCACTTCAGCTCGATGATGAAACGCGTGCCTCAAGGCAAAGTCCCGGACTTCCGGACTCACCGCCTGATCTGGCGGCCAAGCCGCCAGGCCGCGGGCGAGGTATTCATGAGCTTCTCGCAAGTTGGAGGGGCGGTTCGGCTGGTCGGCACGTTGCTCAGGAGCTGAGGACATCGCGCACTCCGGTTCTCAGCGTCAGTCGATCATCCAGGGCCGTCAGGAGCGGCAGGCAACGGTCGATGAGCTCAGGAAAGTCGTCGCGAAGCATCGACATCGGCAGTGCCTCCCGGGCCGCTGCGAGGACCCAAAGCCCCGAGAGCGCGGCGGCACCTTCATCATTCTGCAGCCAATCGCTGCGAAGGTACCACTGGATCAAATCGTGGTGCTCCGCGGATCGAGGCAGCTCGGGATAGTACGACCTCTCGCTGGCATTGAGCAGCCACGCCTTCAGCCAGTCCGTGAGGAACGACGCTCGCCACCAGTCACTGCCAGATAATCGCAAGAGATCTGCAGCGATCTCGGGCAGGAGCTTGTCGAGGAGCTCGGGCGGAAGACCGGGCTCGGAAGGGTCCTTCTCGGTCTTGCCCACGAGCCACTCGTGCAGAGCCTCCACGTCGAAGCGCTGGGCGATCGCGCGCTCGCGCAGGGACGTCGCCTCGGGTCCGAGCAAGTCGATGCTCGAAGTGTTCCCTTCGGCGCTGGTGTCCTCACGACGCCGGTCGATCAATCCGACCAGTCCATCGGCCATGCTACCGATGTCGAGGAGCGGTACCAGCTCGGGCAGCACCCAAGGAGAGCCGCCGGCATTGCCGATGACGATGAAGAGTCGCTCAGCGGATTGGCGCTGCTGAAGGAAGCGCGCAAGCGTTCCGAGCAATCGCTGATGAGGCGTGGGCTCATCCCCGGCAGTCTGCGGCCAAAGCTTGACGATCTGCGCCGCAAGGGAAGAGGCGGCTCGGTCGAGATCGTCCCAGTTCGGCATGGCTTCGTGCGAGAAATGGAAGATGACGGCCTCGCTCGCCTCCTCCAGCACTTGCACGCACTTCCACAGAATTGCCGTGTTCCCCGTCGACCCGTCGCCGAGCAGCGACGTCCACTCTCTTTCCGGCAAGGACCGAGGATCGAAGGGAAGCTCCCCGACGAATCCTCGATGCCGCTCACGCTCCTCCGAGTAATCGATGACGCGGTCCGCCGGCGCGGCGACTCGTTGCACGTCCTCGATCTCGAACACGTCTCCAAGGAGGCTCTTCACGTGCAGGGGATAAGTCACCAAATGGACGGTCAAGGCCTCCTCTTCGAGGTCGAGCACCACTCGCCGCGTCGAGGTGCCATGCTCCAGCTCGACGATGAGCGGGTCGGTGTCGGGCAGCTCGATCGTCGGTGCGTCGCCTGCGCGCTCGGGAAGATCGAAGACCAACTCACCGGTGTACGATTGCACGGCGATCTGGCGCCGGGCCAAGGTCCTCGGTGCGGCCATCTCGAGCCATTCGGGTAGCTCGCCGTCGCCATCGCTGACGCTATCTGGCAGAACGCCGTTCAGCCCGACCTCGACGCTTGCCTCCAGCATGCGCGCCTCTTCGATGGGATGATCGCCCGCATCCCTGGAATGCCCGAGGAGGCCGGGCAGGCGAGGCAGCGCCCGGGCCGCCCAATGAAGCAGTCCCGTCTGGCCGGCGCCGAGCGTCGCCCCGACGACCCGGCGCAAGATGACCTGCATTCGATCGCGCGCTGCGATCCGGCGATCGGCCGACCGGTGGTGCTCGGCGATGGTCTCCTGAAAGGCGAGCTCTTCTTCGAATTGCAGGACGAGCGGAAGATGCGCGTGCCGCTCCTGAAGCTCCCCGAAGGCGCTGTCATAGAGAGCTTCGTCTCTGATCAATAGGTCGCGCCGCAGCTCGGCAGCGGCCGGGCCATCGAAGATGAAGCCATCGGGTCCTTGAAAGCGCGCCTGCGAGCTGAACCAAGCGTCCGCCTCGAGGCTGGCGTCCGATCCGGGCAGATACCTGCGACGCACATGGCGCAATAGCGCGGCATCGACACGAACGGCACATCCGACGAGCTCGCAAAGCTTGCGGACCAACTCCTCGCGCATGGCCCCAGCACGCACAATCGCCGGCATCTCGGCGACCGTCTGACGCGCCCGCGAAGCCGCGGTCCTCGCATCCCAGTGGATCAGATGCATGGCACCGCGCAGCGCCCTCGGCCATCGGTTCGGCGGATAGGGCACGATGGCGATCGGCCGGCCAGCCGTCTGGCGGACCGCGGCGCAGAATCGGAGCCACTCAACGGCGGTTACTCGGGTCGAGCGTCCCGGGGCCAGCCCGATCCCGAGATCGGTGAGGCAAACCGTGCTGAGGCCACTCGGCGGTGTCTTGCCATTCGTGTGCGACTGGAATGCGTCGAGCGGAGAGCCTTCGAAGCGAATCACCTCGCAGGCGCTTGCCCCGACTACTCGGAGGATCTCGGCTTCGAGCCTTCGGATGTCTTCCCGGAACGGCAACAACCCTGGGCTGCCGTCGACGAATAGACGCAGCCCTCTGGCCAGGCTGGGTCGCATGCGTCTTGGGATCTCCCGAATCGCCTCGCCTCGAGCGATGCACTCGAGGATCGGCTCCAGCGCCAATTCACCGGTCGGGCTGGGGACGGACAACCCGGCGATGAGGATGCCGCGCGTCTTGTCCTTTGGGAACAAGGTCGGGAGCTCTGGCGGCTTGGCCCTTGAAGACGGACGCTCGAGCGGGCGCACGTTCCGGAGCCAGTCTGGCAGTCTGTCTTCCGGCGATCCGTGATCGACGATCGCTCGAACACGGGTGGTGAGTGGATCCGTGTGTGGAGGCTCGGGCCGGGCGAAGCGGGGTGGAGGTGTGATGGGCGAGCTCGGCGCGCGCCGTTCGGAAGGAGGTGGATCGGGCGCCGGCTCCCCGTTATCGTCCCCTGGCTCGGAAGTCTGGACCGGAGATCGCCACGGCAGCCCGAACATTCGAGCGATCGCTTCGATGAGCGCATCGTCCTTTGCCTCGAGCTGACCGACCGCCCGAACGAAGCCCGCGATGGAATGTCGGATCTCTGAGCTCACGGGTTTCGATTGCGCTCGCTCTTGAAGACGGTGATGCCGGTCAGTGCCTTCCACTCTTCGGGGCGTGTGGCCTCGTCGATCGAGAGCCCGTTCGCGGCGCAGAGCGTGTCGACGAGCTCGGCGGGGCTGAGATCGACCTCGTCTTGGGCATCGCCCTTACCGAGCAAAGCGTCGAGCATGCCGCGAATCCAAGTGATGTTCTGGGTCCCTTTGAAGTGCGCTCGCCCGACATTCTCCAGGGTGGCGCGCGTCACGGTCGGCAGCTTCAGCTCGACGCAGCGCCGCAAGAACGCGGTCGGTAGCTGCCTTTCGTCATTGGTCGTGATGATGACCAATGGCGCCGTCTCGGGCGTGGTCGCGACCTCGATCCCGGTCTCGTCGACGCGGAAGCGGAGCGAGCCGAGCGGAACGAGCAAGTTGTTGGGAACGTCTGGATCGGCTTTGTCGATCTCGTCGATCAGGACGACCGCCGGTTGATCCGGATGCTCGGTGCAGGGGTCCTCGTTCTTCGTGATGCCCGGATGCCCAACCGAGCGCCCGTTCCAAAGTGCACTCTTGCGATCGAATGCCCACCACAAGGCACCGGGCTTCACGTAGCGATCGAAGCTCGAATCGAACGGCGTGCCCGCATCGCGAGCGGCCGCCTGCGCATCGTGCAGCCGACTCAAGAGGTCGACCTCGTAGAGCAGGTCCTTGGCTTGAGTGCGCGAGGTGATCACGTGCTCGTAGTAGCGTCGCTTCAGGACGTGGGCCGCATTGCGCGCGAGCGTCGACTTTCCACAGCCGGTCGGACCCCGCACGAGCAGGGGGCGGCCCGAGGCGAGGGCCACGTTGACCGCAAGCACGATGTGATCGTTGTAGACGTAGGGCGGCCGCTCCCGAGTATCAGCCACCTCGCGAGGCCTCTTGCCCGAGAAATAAGAGATGGGCTGCGGATCGAATCGCTTGGTGTACTCGAATTGGAATGGCGATTCCGGCATGGCCTTTATTCCAGCAATACGTTTCGGTTCTTACGGTGGCACTCGACGTAGCGCTCTTCTTGATCGGCGGGCAAAGGCGGGCGGAGGAAGTGGACGTTCGCCTTCTTCAGGAATCGATCCCGCTCGTCGCAGCCGAGCAGGAAGAATCCGATGAGCTCGAGCCCGGCTCGCAGGTGACCGAGGATCTCAGGTGTGAGCCCCACCCGGGGAAGTGCAACGATGTAGCGAATCACGTTGTTTTCGACTGCATCCTGGATCCTCTGCAACGCCTCTTGGCGAGTTGGGCGATTCGTCGCGTCCATGAGTGCGGTCCAGGCAGAATCGATGATCTGTTGGGCCTGAGCGGCTGGGTCGGGGTCGCTCAGGTCGGGGATCCAAGCGACTGGCACGATCTTCCAGCCCGCGCTGGGTGGCGTGTTCGGACGAGCCCATACGTAGAAGCTCGGCGTCAGGTCGTTCTGCGCCGAGGAGCCGAGCACCTGCCCCTGTCCAGGCGCGAGGATACCCTCGAGCATCGCGACGGCCTCGTGATCGACCCAGGTGCTCGCGAGAGCATCGATCAGATCGGCGAGGTTGTCCCCGAGCTTCGTCTTCATCGCCTGGAGCGCGGCGGCGGAGGCGCTCAGGCCGAGTGTGACGAGGCAGGTCGCGAGGTGCAGCGCGGGATCGTCGCCCTCGAGTCGCCAATCGGTCAGCGGCTTGCCGAGAAGCTTGGCCTGCTTCTTCAAGGTCCGCTCAGGGACGCCATCGAGCAGCTCGGCAACGCGCTCGATCTGCCTGGCGGTGGGCGTCGTGTCTCCCGGGCCCCAGCCTTCGAATGCTTGAACGGTCTTGTCGACGGCTGCCTCGATCGCGGCCGCTCGGCGGTCGTGATCGTCGAGCTCGGGCCCGAAGAAGTGAGGAAGCCCCTGCTTCTCGAAGAGCTGCGTCGGGTCCTTGGCCTTCCATTCGTCCAGGTCTGCCGGAGGCACGAGCAACAGTGGAACCAGAAGGAAGCTTGCATCGACCTGGCCGCGGTAGGCGAGGACGCTCACCTCGTAGCCGCACCAGGCGGACTGGGCTGCCTTGGAGGAGAGCACGACGACGGCCGCGTGACACGAGCCGATCCAGCCGTTGATGATCTCTCGCCAATTGTCGCCCGCGCGCAGCTCGCTCTTGTCGAGCAGCACTTCATGCCCGGCCTCCGCGAGCGCATTCGCGATCGCATCGCGCAGCTCGCGCTCGTAGCGGGCCTCGCCGCGCTCCGCCGCTTCGTCCGAGCTGTGGCTGATGAAGATCCGCGCCATCGCCGCGTGCGACCAGCCTCATTGCTCCGAGCAGGGGACCCGCCCAACCGCCGGACGGAAGCCACCGACCCAAACTCCGGCGACAGTCTACGCGATGAGGGGCGTCCGGTCATACGGTCATGTGGTACCTCGATGTTGGGTGCCTCGGTTTGGAGCGCCGGATTCAGCCGGTCTCGGTGCCCTCCCTTCTGGCGCCTCGGCGAGGACAGAGCCATCACATCGGAGAGGTGCCTTGGTGCTCTGGTTCCTTGGTGACCAGGTGATGACGTCGCGCCGCGATCATCTGGCTTCGAGTTGCGGTACCCACCGCGTGAGCACGTGAGAACGTGAGCACCCAGCCAGCCACCCACCCAAAATGGCGGTCTTGACTCTAGCGTGTCGTTTTCACTGCTGACCGGGATCTGTCTCCTCGGCACTGCCGGTGGTAACTTGCAGGCGAGTCATCGAGTGAAGCGCGGTTCGACGAGGAGGGATGTCAGATGACGAAGAAGCCCACGGTTCAAGAGCAGGTTTCCGAGCTGCTCGACCAAGCCAAGAAGAAGCTCGGCGAGGATCACTACGCCGAGGCTCGCCAGCTCCTCTTCCAGGCCAAGAGCCTTGCGCAGGATGCAGCCCAGCTCGAGGAGATCCGCGAGCGGTTGGCTCTCGCGACCTACAAGGATGCCGATCTATCCGCCGAGGCGAGGCTCGCTCGGGCTTGGGAGTACCTGACTGACGGGAAAGGCCAGCTCCCCCTCGGCTGCAGTCGATCCGAGACCTTCGGCATCGCGGGCGGGATCCACAAGCGACTGTGGGACGTCGACGGGGTAAGGCGGCATCTCGACCGCTCCTGTTACTACTACCGGTGCGGTCATGAGCTCGGCAAAGCCGATCAGACTCCCTCGAGTGCCAGCTACTGCGGCATCAACCTCGCCTTCGTCCTCGATCTCTTGGCGAGCATCGAAGCTGGCGAGCGGCAGCAGGGCTTCGGAGACGGCTCGCTTGTCGAGGAGCGACGCGACAAGGCCCGGAGGATTCGCCGAGGCGTGATCCGAAGCTTGCCTGCTCTCGAGAGCGATCCACCACAGAAAGAATGGTGGTACTACGCCACGCTCGCCGAGGCCTACTTCGGCATCGGAGAGGGCGAGAAGGCCAAGGCCTGCCTCGAGCGAGGCCGCGATCACGGGTACCCGAAGCGGTGGGAGGAAGAGTCGACCATTCGCCAGCTCGCCTTCCTGGCGCGGGCGCAGGCGGTGGGTGCCGAGAATGAGGACGAAGCCGCTCAGGGAGCCTTGATGGCGGCGGTCGGAGAGCAGCACCCGGGCGCCAGGACGGCGCACTGGGGGACGGTGGGACTGGCGCTCTCCGGCGGCGGATTCAGAGCCTCACTTTATCATTTGGGTGTCTTGGCTGCCCTGGCCGAGCACGATGTCCTTCGGCATGTCGAGGTGCTCTCCTGCGTCTCGGGTGGCTCGATCATCGGGGCGAAGTACAGCCTCGCCGTGAAGGAGCTGCTGGAGGAGAAGTCCGACCTGGAGATCACCTCTCAGCACTACCTCGACCTGGTGCGCTCGGTCGCCGAAGAGTTCTGCGCGGGCATCTCCAAGAACATCCGAACCCGCGTGGTCGCGAACTGGCCGCTCAACGTCTTGATGATCTTCTCCTCGCGATTCTCGAGGACGCAGCGCGCCGGCAGCCTGTACGAGAAGCTGCTCTACGGATCGAAGGGCGAGAAGCTGCCGCTGCGCGAGTTGGTGACCCAGCCCAAGGGTGAGCGGGACGGCTTTCATCCCAAGTACGACAACTGGCGGCGCCGGTCGAAGGTGCCGAACCTCGTGCTCAATGCAACGACGCTCAACACCGGCCACAACTGGCAGTTCACGGCGACGTGGATGGGCGAGCCGCCAGCGACGATCGACCCGGACGTGGACTCGGTCAGCCGGTTGAGGCGGATGTATCACCACGAGGCGCCGGTGAAGTACCGGAGCGTGCGCCTCGGTCACGCAGTCGCCGCGTCGGCCTGTGTGCCTGGGCTCTTCGAGCCACTCGAGCTCTCGAAGCTCTATGAGAAGGGCCACATCGTGCGCCTCGTCGACGGCGGTGTTCACGACAATCAGGGCGTCGCGGGATTGCTCGAGCAGGATTGCCAGGTCCTGCTCGTCAGCGATGCCAGCGGTCAGATGGACACGGTGACCGATCCCAGCCGCGGTCCGCTCGGTGTGCCGCTCCGCTCCAACAGCATCCTGATGGCCCGCGTCCGCGCCGCGCAGCTCGCCGACCTGCGCGCTCGCCGGCAGTCCGAGCGCGTTCGCGGCCTGATGTTCGTACACCTGAAGCAGGGGCTCACGGCCGAGCCGGTCCACTGGATCGGCTGTCCTCCCGCGCAACGCAAGTCGACGATTCCGCTTGCGGCGGAGTCAGGCGACGAGGGCGGCTTCCAGATCGATCCGGGCATTCAGAAATGCCTCTCCAAGCTGCGTACGGATCTCGACTCGTTCAGCGAGATCGAGTGCTACGGCCTGATGCTGAGCGGCTACGAGATGACCAAGGCGAAGCTTCGAGCGGGAGTCGCGCAGCTCTCGCGGGAGCCCGTCGCCGAAGCGGATTGGCCGTTCCTGCGGATGCGTCGCCTCATCGGAAAGGACGCCGCCAACGCCGAGGTCACCGAGCTCCTCGACATCGGTGAGAAGCGCGCGTTCAAGATCTGGCACGCCATTCCTGCGCTGAAGTGGACAGGCATGGCCGCGTGCGTCCTGGCTGTCAGCGCTGCCCTCTGGTTCCTGTTCAGCGAGGGAGAGCGGGCGATCCTCACTTACGGCGGGGCCTTTTGGCTGATCCTCTCGATCGCGGGCGGCGCTCTGATCACCTACGTCGGCATGAAGCTCTTCGGCCAGTTCTCGAAGTACATCGAAGCACTGCTACGGCCCCGCAACTTGCTCAGCCGTGTGCTCCTCGGAGTCGGGCTCGCCACCGTCGGATGGATCTTGGCTCTCGTACATCTGCTGGTCTTCGATCGGTTGTTCCTGAAGCGGGGCAAGATCGACCGCTGGTGGAAGGAGGAGTCGAGCGGTGAGCGTCCGCCGAATGGCGGCGGCGAGAAGCGAGAGTCGGACGCGTTGGAGAAGCGCCCGCCGTTGAATACTGGGAGCAAGAGCGAGCGAGACGTGCCTCGTACTTGATGGGCGATTGCCGGGGGCGAATTCGAACTGATCGGTGCATTCCAATGGACGGGCAGTATAGTGAGGCTCCCGGAATGAAGCGATGAGGTAAGCTTCGCCCGGGTAGGTCCCAGACATCAGCGAGGAGACCGCGCGTCATGATTCATCGTGGACGGAGCCGGCGGGTCGGACGCTTTGGCCAGGGCGCTTTCCTGATTGCCGGGTTGTGGACGGTCTTCCTCGCCGCGAGCTGCCGATCGCACCAGATCGAGCAGACGTATTACCTCGGGGTGTTCGATCCCATCGAGCAGGTGCCGCCGACGATCTACCGCGTGCGCGTCACCGGGACCTCGGACTTCTTCAGCACGGTCAATTACGCCGCCGGCTGGGTTCCGGCGGACCTGATCGATTCGCTCGGCTCGCGGATCACGTTCGACCGGGAGAAGGGCGAGCTGCAGTTCGGCCACGACGGAGAGAGTCAGAACTTCGGTCTGAAGACAGGCCGCGGCCTGATGCTCTTCGGACCCGAAGGGTTCCGCGAAGCGCCGCGAGATCATCGCCTGGCGATCATCATGGACTCCGACCCCTCGGCCTTCTTCGAAGCGATCGACACGGCGCTCGGACAGCTCTCGGCCGCAAAGGCTCTCCAGGAGCAAACCGTCAGCAGCCAGAGCGGCAAGATCCTCGAGCGTATCGTCGAGCTCGTCGAGGAGACCGAGCAGCTCGAATCGATCGATCTCTTGGACGATTCGAAGGAGGAGGGACAGTGATGCGTCACCAGCGACCCAGCGGAATCCAACAAGCCACGCCCTGGCTCCTCGTCCCGACTCTCCTCCTCGCCTCCTGTGCCAAGCTGCGCATCGATGTCGACGTCTACAAGGGGCCGTTGGCCAACGACGAGACCGTCCAGATCGAGCAGATCGCCGCGATGGCCATCGGCGCCAAGCCACTGCTGATCGAGCTGCGAGATGAGCTGGAGGGGCGAGAGCGATTTCCCGGACGAGCCAACTCCGGCGCGCTCCTTCGCGAGCAAGGTTGGCTTGCGGATGACTATGTGCCGAAGCCGAGTGATTCGCCGGAGACGATCTCCAGTGACCGCTATCCGTTCTTCAAGAACCCGCATGCGCGGCGTGTGAACTCGCTGCTGAGCCTCTACGAGGACCAACATCAAGGTGAAGTTCCCGAGACGGTGGTGACGGGGCTTGCGGCCTTCGAGTCATTCGAGAGGGCGCGGGCGTTGGTGTTGGTCGATCCCGAGATCGACGCGGAGCTCTGGCGAGAAGTCGTTGTCGCGTACGAAGAGTCCGAGGGTCACTTCGAGGAGTTGGCGGAAAAGAGCCCGGGCATCTCTCAGCAACGGCGGGCGCTTCGAGAGGCCTACCGGGGCTTCCTCCTTCCTGGCAAGAGGAAGGACGGACGGTACTCCTTCCGCGATCAGAACGCACTCCTGAAGGCTCACCTCTCCCTCCTCGAAGCCGCGACCAATGACGAGGTGCTGCGGCGGCTGAGCAAGCCAGAGATCCCCATCGTCAGTGGAGTTCCGATCATGGCCTCCAAGACGGTGGATGAGCTGGGCGCCAATGTGATCTTCGAGGCATTGGCTGATCCGGCCGTCGCCACGGCCCATGCCCGATTGTTGTTCGCCGAGCCGAAAGGCCGGCAGAGATCGCTCGCCGAGAGGTTCGTCAGCAGGGTCGAGGCCATCAGTGCGGCCTTCGGTGAGTCGCGCTCCGACCTCGCCGAAGTCTGGAGAAGCGCCGCACTATTCCTCGCCACGGATTCCGATCTCGACATTCCTCAGGCACCCGCATTGCGATTTGCGGCACGGCGCGCGGTCGCTCGTCTGGCCTCGCCCGACTTGCTCTGGGCTGCGGCTCACAACAGCAACCTCCCCGAAAGTCTTCGACTCGTTGCATCGGACGGTCAGACGGAAGCCAACCAGCCCGATGCCATCCGGCGTGTCAGCGACCAGCTTCAGAAAGTGCAGAATACTCGCCAGGACTCAGGCAAGACGAGCGAGCCAGCCCCTGACGAGGGAAAAGGCTCGCCGGGAGCGCAGGATCTGGAGTCGACGTATCGCGCCTATTTCGATGACATGGAGCTCGAGCTCGAGAAGGCTCCTGTTCGTGTCAGCACCTGGCTCCTGGTGATCGACGAGGCCTTTCGGAACGGCTTGGCCCTTCCGGAAGGTATGAGGTCGGAGTATGACGAGTACCTCGATAGCGAGCGGATCGAGGGATACTCGAAGCGCGACTCAGAGGCTCTGAGGGCAGCGCGTCGTCAGTACGGTACCGTCATCGGTCCGGCCAGCGTCGACGATGAAGAGGCGCAGCGAATCACCTCCCGTTTCTCGGAGGAAGCGTTTCGAGAGCTGGATCGAAGCGTCACAGCACTTCAAGGTCTCGACGGTGGTCGTCTGCTCATCGGCCTCGAGTCCCTGATCGAGAACTATGTCGATGCGGCCTACGAGTCTCCAGGCAACCCGACCAGCCTGAATGAGAAGCGGCGCTTGCTCGATGGGTTGGTGCGCTTCGCCGAGAAGCTGCGCTTCTTGGCCGGCTTCCAATCATTGCTCTACGAGTGGAAGGACTATGAGAGCGCCGACCAGATCCTGACCAAGAACAGCGACGTGCTGTCCGCGGTGGCGAACTCGATCCTCAGTCAGGTGGATGCGATCGCGGCGAGCGATCGATTCGCCGAGCAGCAGAAGGAGCGGGCGCGCCTCGAGTGGAGCGGACAGGACCAGGCTTGTAAGTGCCTTGTTTGCGATCAGGTAGACAAAGCAGGTGAGCCGACTTTCGAGAGTCCACGTCAGGTGATGGACGCAGTCATTGCGCGCCTGCGGCACGAGTTCATCCGCTGCGTCGAGAGAGAGGGGCAGGACTCCCAGGAGGCCAAGAAGTACCGAGAGGCGCTCGATGTCGCTTACGCCGAGCGCAGCGGAATGATCTTCGTCCGACCTGCGGTCGCCTTCTTGCGTAACAGTTACGTCACGACCGGCGCCGACGAATCGGATCAGTCTCCCAGGGACCGCGTCGGCCTGCGGCCGATCGGTGAGGCCCAGGCACACAGCGGGCGCATTCCGGATCCCGAGGTCGAGGCGAAGGCTCGGACACTCGAGGACATCGACGAGCAGTTCTGGCAGACCGTGAATACGGTCAAACTGGGCGGTCCCGGCAGCTCGAGCTACGTCGTCGTCAAGGACGACATCGGCAACTGGTACGTCAAGAGCTACAAGGCCACGACCGAGAAGATCATCGAGACCGCCAAGAACCTGGCGATGTTCGCTGCGGCTGGCTCGATCAGTCCCGTGGCGCTGGTCGACGCGCAGAAGATCCTCGCCATGCAGCCCGGCGACCCGATGCCGGAGCTCCAGTCGAATCAGGTCGAAGACGTTCAGCTCATGCAGACCTTGCTGAAGAACGAGCGGTCGACGTCCGAGAAGGCGGCAAAGCAAGCGTACGACGCTCTTCGCGAGGAGGCCTCGAAGCTCGAAGCCGAGCTGCTCACAAAGCTTCGCGAGGACGAGCGGCTGGGCGACACACCCGCCGAGAGGACGGACAACTTGGCCTGGCTTCGGACTGCACTGGACACCGCCGAAGTGACGGCGTTGCCCGAGGAGATCTCTGCCGAGGAGGCACCCGAGAAGCTCCGAGCCGCATTGGAGGAGCTGAAGAGTCGCGGCGAAGCGTACGTCCGGGCCATCTCGGAGCCGGTCGTGAAGAACGCCGCCTACGACTTCCTGTCCGAGAAGGACGCCCTCGATCATGAGCTGAACGAGGCCGGAGACGACTTTGCTTCAGGACCCACCCTCGAGCAGGTCGAAGGTGATATCGCTGAGCACGAGGAGGCGATCGAGTCGAACAGGGAGCAGCTCGAGCAAGATCAAGAAGCTAGGCAGAAGGATGCCCGCGACGCGCTGAAGGGGCTCCAGGACGAGAAGGCCAAGAAGGAGACGGAGGTCACGAGGCATGAAGCTGCCTTGTCGGATCTCCGCACTCAATTGTTGGAAGAGGAGAGCAAGGTCGACCCCCTCGCGGAAGCGATCACGGCATTGAGGCAGCGCCAAGGAGAGCTGACGAACCAGATCGCCGAGACAGAGGACGAAGAGGAGCGAGCGGCCCTCGAGCAAGAGCTGAATGAGGTGACCGCTGAGCTGCAGGAGAGAGAAGCGGATCTCGAGGCGTTGAACGAGGACATCGAGGACCGGCGTCAGGCAATCGAGGCGGCGGAGGAGAGTCTCGAACAGGCGAAGGGACAAGTGACTGCCGCCGAAGGGAACATCCACGAGCAAGAAGCGGAAGTCGAGAAGCTCAGCGATGCCTCCCTCCGTGCCGACCTCGAGAGGCTCGAGACCGAGCTCGAGAGCCTCCGAGAAGAGCGCGAATCACTCGAAGCCCTCATCCAAGCACTGAAGCTGCAAGGCGGCCAAATCACCCTCGATGACGCCCAGCAAAGCGCCGCGAAGGAGATTATCCAAAAAGCCGTGAACGACATCCTCCAATCCACCCGGTCAAAGAGACTCTCGACCATCCGCAACCACGTCGGCCAACTCCAAACCCTACTCGAAGCCGCGTCACCGAAGGACAGTGAGCAGTGATGAAGGACCCCGTGCTCCTGTCGTATGAATCTCCCCGTGTCCTCCGTGTTCAATTCCCCTTCTCCACCAACCCCGCGATGATCTTCTTCAGCCAGCCTTGATTCTTGCCCCGCCTCTTCCTCGCCTGGCGAATCATCTCGAGGTTGTTAGCCGTGGTTTCGGGCTCCCAGGGCTCTCGGACGTTGGCTAGGCACAGGGGGAGGAGCTCTTTGGCGAGGTTCTTGTCATTGCCGATGACGGCGAGCTCGAGGAGGGTGGCCCAGTCCCAATAGTCGGGGCTGCCTTTGGCGACCTTTCTCTCGACGGCGTACGTCACGACTGGTAGCAGCTCATCGCGCTCTTTCCGCGGTGGGTCGGCCAGCTCCATCAGCGTTACGGCATTGACACCCGGATAGGCGTCTCGCCAGTCGGCTTCGAAGCCTCGGCGGTAGGCATCGATCGCCTTGTCCAGAAGGCCGTTCGCCTCTGCCGAGCCCTTGTCGGATTCGTCCCACTTGTCCTTGTAGACTCGGCCGAGGATGCCGAGCGTCTCGCTGCTCGGGCCGTGCTGCTCGACGACGGCCTCGAGAGTGCGGATCGCATCGCCCTTCTTCCCGGCGCGATTGTAGGCGAAGCCGAGCTGCTCCTGGACCATGCGGCGCTCTCGAAGGGGCCTGGGGAGCGACTCGATCCAGCGGATCATCTCGTCCCAATTCTTGATGGCGCGATAGGTGAGCATCAGGTCGATCGCGATGCCGGCTTCGACATCCTCGACCGGGCCGAGCTCACGCTCGATCTGCTGGACCGCGGCGAGGTTCTTGTCCTCACGGGCTCGGGCGAGCTCGCGCTTGCGGTCTTCGGCATACTCGACGCGATCCTGAAAGACGTCGGTCTTCTCGTGAGGGAGGAACTGCGGCTGCAGGTCATCGAGGAACTGGAAGACGGGACTGTCGATCTTGGCTTGGCGCGCCTCTTCGAGCTGTCTCGCGATCGCGTGGATCGTCTGGGGAACCTTGATGAGTCCCTTCTGCCCGAGGTGATAGGGCACGGCGCGCAGCAGGCTGACGTCGAAGGGGAGCGGGTACTCCTCGGCGAACACGAGCAGCGTGCGTGACGGCCGGATCGCGTGCCGCACGCCGAGCTCGTAGAACACGTTGGCATTGGCCGCGGTGAGATCGGCGAGCGCGTAGTCACACATCGCGAGTCGCTCGAGCATCGGCTTGTGGATGACGCCGCCGACACTCTCCTCGTCAGCGCGGATCGGCTCGAGGTCCGCCTCCTCGATGGCGGGCTTCAGCAGCTCGCGATACACCTCGTCGAAGTCGATGTCCCGGCCATCGGGACCTGGCTTCACACCGAAAGGCATGAGCACGAAACAGAGCGGTTTGAGCATCGGGGATCCTCCTGATCTGCTCCGCTTTTATCGGAGGCCGGTCTCGATTGCCAGGCCGCGCGCCGCGAGGTGGCGGCGCTGGCACGCCGGCAGTAAGATCCCTGGGTGTTCCGAGGAATCGCGCCTTCACTGGGTGATGCTGTGCCGCGTCTGTTCGTCAGCTGCTCCTACGTCGACCAGGACCTGGTCGAGCAGACCATCGCGCCCTACTACGACGCGGCGGGTGTGGAGGTGTGGTATGCGCGAAGGAACATGGTCGCCTCGCAGGACTTCAATCTGAAGATCCTCGAGCAGCTCCGGCAGTCGGACAGCTCGCTCGCTCGGTGGCGTCGGCTTCGATTCGCGGCCACAGGCTCATTCGGCTCAGGCACTCCTGGCGCCCAACCCTCCCTCCAGGCTTGCCCCTTCCAGCCGTCTGCCGTAGCCTGAGCGGCACGAAGCTCGCCCCACTTCCAGCCCGGCCCATTTCTCCAGGAAGAGCCCTATCGTGTTGATCACTCGCACTCTCCTCGGCCTGTCCTTCGCCGCCGTTCTGTCTCCTCTGGGCTTCGCTGACGACGACCACTTCCTCCACGAGTTCGAGAGACATGAGCTCACCGGGACCTACTTCTCCGAAGGGGCCGGCTATGGAGATTTGAACAACGACGGGCACGTCGATGTCGTCTACGGGCCGTACTGGTACGAGGGGCCCGACTGGAAGACGGCTCACGAGATCTACGAGCCCGTCGCGCAGAACGTCCACGCCTACGCCGATAACTTCTTCGCGTGGGTGTACGACTTCGACGGGGATGGCTGGCGAGACGTCTTCGTGGTGGGCTTCCCGTCGAAGCCGGCGTACGTGTACGAGAACCCGGGGAAGGACGGGCAGGGCGAGCACTGGCCGAAGCACGAGGTGTTCAACTCGGTCTCGAACGAGTCGCCGCACTTCACGCAGATCGCCGGCGACGAGCGGCCGGAGCTGGTGTGCACGCGCGGCGGTCGGTTCGGCTACGCGACCTGGGATCCGAAGCAGCCGTTCGAGCGTTGGACGTTCCATCCCTTGTCGGAGCCGATTGCGGCGAGGCAGTTCGGGCACGGGCTGGGCGTGGGCGATGTCAATGGGGACGGGCGCCACGACGTCCTGATGCAGCACGGCTGGTTCGAGCAGCCGAAGAGCCTGGACGGCGACCCGATGTGGACGCTGCACCAGTACGTGTTCGCGCCCAAGGGCGGCGCGGAGATGTACGCCTACGATGTCGACGGGGACGGCGACCAGGACGTCATCACCAGCCTCGAGGCGCACGAGTACGGGCTGGCCTGGTTCGAGAACAAGGGCGACGGCACCGACTTCGAGCGGCACGTCATCATGGGCTGGAAGCCCGAGGACAATCCCTACGGCGTCCTCTTCACCGAGCTGCACAGCGTCGCCCTCGCCGACATGGACGGTGACGGCCTGAAGGACATCGTCACGGGCAAGACGTATTGGTCCCACCACGAGCAGAGCCCGATGTGGGACGCCGGCGCGGTCGTGTACTGGTTCAAGCTGGTGCGCGGCGAGGCGGGTGTGCAGTGGATCCCGTATCAGGCGGACGACGACTCGGGCATCGGGCGACAGGTCAACGTCGCCGACGTGACGGGGAACGGACAGCCGGACATCATCTTGGGCGGGATGAAGGGCTGCCACGTCATCACGCATACGCGGAAGAAGGTCAGCGCCGAGGAGTGGCAGGACGCGCAGCCCAAGGTGCCGGCCGAGATGCGATCGGGCCTCTTGCCCGAAGAAGCCGCGGCGCACATGACCGTGCCGGCGGGCTTCGACGTGAAGCTGGCGGCGGGCGAGCCGCAGGTGCATCAGCCGATCGCGATGGCGATCGACGGCAAAGGCCGTGTCTGGGTCGCCGAGGCGTACACCTATCCGCAGCGCGCGCCGGAAGGAAAAGGGCGCGACAAGATCGTGATCCTCGAGGACACGACCGGTGATGGCGCTCTCGATCAGAGGAAGGTCTTCATCGAGGGCCTCAACCTGGTCAGCGGGCTCGAGGTCGGGTTCGGCGGTGTTTGGGTCGGCGCGGCGCCGTACTTCCTGTTCATTCCCGACGCCGACGGCGATGACCGTCCCGATGGTGAGCCGCAGATCCTACTCGACGGCTTCGGGTACCAGGACACGCACGAGACGCTGAACGCGTTCAATTGGGGCCCCGACGGCTGGCTGTACGGCTGCCACGGGGTGTTCACGCATTCGAAGGTGGGTAAGCCGGGCACGAAGGACGCCGATCGCACGCCGATGAATGCCGCAGTGTGGCGTTATCATCCCATCAAACATGAGTTCGAGGTCTTCGCCTGGGGCTCGAGCAATCCGTGGGGCGTCGACTTCAACGACCGCGGGCACGCCTTCATCACGGCCTGCGTGATTCCGCACCTCTTCCACGTGATCCAAGGCGCGCGGTATCAGAGGCAGGGCGGCACGCACTTCAACCAGTACGTCTTCGACGACATCAAGACGATCGCCGATCACGCACACTACGCCGGCAACATCGGCGACCACGCGTGGTGGGGGCAGGAGCCCGAAAGCATTCCGACCAATACCTCGGACGCGGGCGGTGGTCACGCGCATTGCGGCGCCATGATCTACCTCGGCGACAATTGGCCGGAGAAGTATCGCAATCAGCTCTACTTCTCGAACATCCATGGCAATCGCATCAACTGCGATGCGCTCGTGCCCGAAGGATCCGGCTACGTCGGCACGCATTCGCCGGACTTCCTCATGGCCAATGACCACTGGTTCCGCGGCATCAACCTGCGAGCGGGACCCGATGGCAGCGTGTACCTGATCGACTGGTACGACAAGAACGCCTGCCACCGGAACTCGCCCGAGATCTGGGATCGCTCCAATGGGCGCGTCTACAACGTCACCTATGGCGACGTGAAAAGGCGCAGGGTCGACCTCGCCAAGATGGACGACATCGCCCTCGCCGAGCTGCAGAAGCACACCAACGAGTGGCACGCGCGCATGAGCCGTAAGGAGCTGCAGCAGCGCGCGGCTCAGGGCAACTTGTCGGGTGAGGTCGTGGCGGCGCTCTGGAAGATCGCCGATGCGTCGAACGCGGTACCGCTGAGACTGCGGGCCATCTGGACGCTGCATACGATCGGGAAGCTGACGGCCGGCGACTTTGCAAAGCTGCGGGGTGACACAGAGCCCGACGTGCGGGCTTGGGCGATCCAGCTCGATCTCGAGGATCGGACAATCGACGAGAAGGGCCTCGCGCAGCTCGAGAAGATGGCCGCTCAGGACGCTTCTCCCGTCGTGCGCTTGGCGCTGACCAGCGCGCTGCAGCGCTTGCCGCTCGAGCAGCGGTGGACGATCGCGGAGGCACTGTCGGGGCACGGCGAGGACGCCGAGGACCACAACCTTCCCCTGATGATCTGGTACGGCATCGAGCCTTTGGTCTTGAAGGACACGGCCCGGGCGATGCGCCTGGCGACGCGCTCCGAGATTCCTTTGCTGACGCGCTTCATCACTCGCCGGGCGGCAGCCGATCCCAGGGCGATCGATGCGGTGGTCGCGATCCTCGGTGAGGCTAAGGATGATGCGCGGCGGAAGATGATCCTCGGCGAGATGCTGCAAGCGTTCGAAGGACGAGCGGATCTCGAGATGCCGCCAGCTTGGGAGAAGGCGTATGCGGCGCTCCTCGCCAATCCCGATGCCGAAGTGCGGGACCGTGCCGATCAGGTGGCGATCGCCTTCGGCGACAAGAGGATCCTGCCGCGGTTGCGCTCGGTCTTGACCGATGCGTCGGCCGGCATGAAGAAGCGTCAGCAGGCGCTCGAGTTCCTGGTGCAGGCGCGCGATCCCGAGGCGGCGAAGGCGTTCCAGCAGGTGCTGGGGAACGGGCAATTGCGGGGCTCGGCGCTCAAGGCGCTCGCGCAATTGTCGGATCCAGGGACGCCGCAGGCGATCTTGGACAATTACGCCAATCTCTCGCAGACGGAAAAGCGCGACGCGATCTCGGCCCTGACGACTCGCCCGGCCTATGCGGGCGCACTGCTGGATGCTGTTCAGGCGGGCACGATCCCGAGCCGTGATCTGCATGCCTATCATGTGCGTCAGCTCCGCAGCTTCAACGACGCGAAGCTCGATCAGCGCATCACGAAGGTCTGGGGCGAGGTGCGTGAGACGTCGGAGGAGAAGAAGGCGGGCATCGAGCGGGTGAAGGCGCTGGTCGCGAAGGCGAAGGACGCCGATCCGAGCCACGGCCGGATGCTCTTCCAGGAGACATGCTCGACTTGCCACATGCTGTTCGGGGAGGGCGAGGACGTCGGCCCCGACATCACGGGCTCGAACCGCTCGGACCTCGATTACCTGCTCGAGAACGTGTTCGATCCGAGCGCGGTGCTCGGCAATGACTATCGCTCGACCGTCGCTTGGCTGGAGGACGGCCGCATCGTCTCGGGCTTGCTCCGCAAGGAGACCGACAGCGCGTTGACGCTGCGAACGCTCAATGACACCGTCGTCGTGCCGAAGAGCGAGATCGAGGATCGGCAGCTCCAGAACATCTCGGTCATGCCCGAAGGATTGCTCGAGCCCCTCTCCGACCGCGACGTCGTTGACCTGGTCGCCTACCTCCGCAGGCCCGTCCAAGTGCCCGTCCGAGGCGCGCGGTCACCGATCGACCCGAAGACGGGCATCGTGAAGGGAGCGATCGAAGGCGAGTCGATGAAGGTGCTTTCGAAGTCGGCGGGCAAGGCCACGAGCCAGGCGATGGGTGGGTTCCCGGCCGACAAGTGGAGCCATGCCGATCATCTGTGGTGGACGGGCGCGAAGCCGGGCGATCGTCTCGAGCTGGCGGTGCCCGTCTCGAAGAGCGGCACGTACGACGTCGACCTGGTCATGACGCGGGCGCGCGATTACGGCATCGTGCAGCTCGCGATCGACGATCAAAGGCTAGGCGGCCCGATCGATCTGTACAACGACCCCGATGTCATCACGACTGGCGTCCTGACCTTCAAGGGGATCGAGCTGACTGAAGGCGAGCACCGCCTGGTGGTCGAGATCACCGGCGCGCACCCCGACGCCGTGAAGGCCTACATGTTCGGCCTCGACTACGTCGCCCTTCACGAGCTAGGCGCCACCGGCGGCGAGTGAGCACTCTGTTCCCGGCACGAATGGCCCACTTTTGAAAGTGAGCACTTTGTTCCCGGCACGAATGGCCCACTTTTTAAAGTGAGCACTTTGTTCCCGGCACGAATGGCCCACTTTGCTGGACAGAGTGGGACATCGAGGAGGGTCCTTGGTGCCTTTGTTCTCGCAAATGCCAAGTGGTCAGGCAGGGGCAATGGTGGCGCTCGATCGCCAAAGTGGGCCATTTGTGCCGGGAACGGATTGCCAACATTGCAGGCGCTCGATCGCCAAAGTGGGCCATTTGTGCCGGGAACGGATTGCCAACTCACACGATGTCGAGGCAGGCGTCGGCGCGGCCTTGGAGTAGCTCGGCGATGACCGAGACGGCGCGCTCGAAGTCGTCGCGCTTCTCGATCGACGAGACGCTGATGCGCACGGCGTGGGGCACGTTCCTTTGGCCGACCGCGAACGTCTCGGAGCCGGCCAGCCGGACGCCTCGCTGCTTCGCCTGTGCGACGAACTCCTCGCCGCGCCAGGGCTCGGGGAGGCGCATCCACACGTAGATCGACGGCTCACCTGTGGGTGTGCTCGCGATCTCTCCCAGCTCTCGCCTGAGAATCTCGTGCCGCGCCGCCATCTCCTCATCCCGCCGCTCGCCGAGCGACAGGGCCGTTCCGTCGGCCAGCCAGCGCGTCGCGATCTCGACCATCAGCGGCGGCGGCATCCAGAGCGTCGTGCGCACACCGGCGCGCAGGCGATCGACCATCGACTCGGGCGCGACGAGGAACCCGACTCGCAGGCCGAAGGCGACCGACTTCGAGAGGCTGGTCAGGTGAAACGTCCGCTCCGGCGCGCGGGCCGCGATCGGCACTTCCTTCGGACCCGCGGCCGTGCGATGCACCTCGTCCTCGATGATCCAAATACCATGCTCGCGCGCGATGTCGGCGATCGCTTCGCGACGCTCCTCGCCGAGGCGGATCCCGGTCGGGTTCTGCAGGTTGGGCATCAGGTAGACCGCACGCGGAGAGCCCTCGCGGCAGGCCCGATCCAGCGCATCCGGAATCATCCCGCCCTCGTCCATCGCAACGCCTCGGATCGACAGGCCCAGTGCTTGGGACAAGGACTTCACCGCCGGGTAGGTCACCTCTTCGGCCAGGAGCGTGTCGCCGGGGCGGAGAATGGTGCAGAGGAGGACGGTCAATCCGTGCTGCACGCCGCTCGTCACGATCAGGCTCTCTGGGCTCGCCGGCACCTGCATCCCACGCAGCCACTCGCTGGCCCGGCGCCGTTGCTCGAGATTCGCGGTATCCGGGTCGTATTGGAGCAGCCGTCCGAGATCCCGGCACCGAGACAATGTCGCCAGGGACTCGGCGAGCGCCCGATCTTCGGCGCCGCCCTCTAGCCGCCAGGGCATTGCCAGGCTCATCTCCAGCAAGCCCTCGCGCCGGGACTCGTCGGACCCGAACCAGGCGATGCTCTCCTCGGCCTCGCGAACGAAGGTACCTCGTCCGACCTCACCGACGGTCAGACCTCGGCGCTCGGCCTCGGCGAAGCCGCGGGTCACGGTGCCGACGGTGATACCCAGCCGGTCGGCGAGCTCTCGGTGGGTCGGCAGCCGCTCACCGTGGCGAAGCGTACCGGAGGCGATGTCGCGGGCGATGGCATCGGCCAAGGCGAGGTACCGAGGTCCAGCAGAGGATTCGAGATCAGGGGTCCACATTGTATCGATCCAATGTTTCTGTTGACGGCGTGAGATCAAGCGATAGAAGTGGCATTGATCACTTCCGACCTCTCTCAATCGCTCGGATTGTAGCAACTCAATCGAGCCTCGCCAGGAGCTTTCCCATGTCGATCCTTCCGCCCCGAGTCCCTGAGCCGTCCTGTGACGAGGTCGATCTCGACCCGAAGGACTGGGATGCCTTCCGAGCCCTCGCCCATCGGGCCCTCGACCAGATGATCGACGGGCAGCAATTCGTTCGGGACCAACCGGCCTGGCGGCCGATTCCGAAGAGCGTCGAGGCGGCGCTCCGCACCGAGCGGCCGATGAAAGGCCAGGGCGCCGAAGCCGCTTACGAGGACTTTCTCGAATGGGTGTGGCCTTACCCGACCGGCAATCGCCATCCGCGATTCTGGGGTTGGGCCGGAGGCGCCGGCACGCCGCTCACGCTCGTCGCCGAGATGCTCTCGGGCGGGCTCAACGCGATGACCGGCCACTTCAATGACGCTTCTTCTCGGGTCGACCGTCAGGTCGTCGATTGGATGAAGGATGCCTTTGGCTTCCCCGCGGAGGTCTCGGGCACGTTGACGAGCGGCGGGTCGGTCGCGAACCTCGTGGGGCTGACCTGCGCGCGCGATCAGATGGCCGGTTACGACGTCGCCGAGCACGGGATCGGCGCCGAGCCGGGCCTCTTGACGGTCTACGCCTCGAGGGAGACGCACTCGTCCGTGATGAAGGCCGTGCGAATGCTGGGGATGGGGCGAGAGGCCTTGCGGTGGATCGCGGTCGACGAGCAGTTTCGGATCGACCTTCGGGATCTGAGGGATCGCCTGGCCGCGGACCGAGCGGCGGGAATGCGCCCGGTGGCCATCGTCGGCAATGCCGGCACCATCAACACCGGTGCCGTCGACGACCTGAACGCCCTCGCCGACCACGCCAGGTCAGAGCGCCTCTGGCTGCATGTCGACGGGGCCTTCGGTGCGATGGCCGCGCTCTCGCCCGAGCTGAAGGACGCGGTCTCGGGGATGGAGCGGGCCGATTCCTTGGCCTTCGATTTCCACAAGTGGATGAACATCCCCTACGAGGCGGGCTGCGTGCTGATACGCGATCGCGCCGCGCACGTCCACTCATTTGCGACCGATGCCAACTATCTTCAAATACTCACGCGCGGCACGGGGGCCTGGTCGGAGGTCGCCCACGAGCGGGGGCTTCAGCTCTCGCGTGCGTTCAAGGCGCTCAAGGTGTGGCTCCTCATCAAGGAGCAGGGCTTCGAGACGCTGGGCCGAATCGTCACCCAGAACTCGCGTCAGGCGAGGTACTTCGCGGACCGCGTCGATCGATCAAGGAAGCTGCGGCGAGTGGCGCCAGTGGGGCTGAACGTCGTGGCGTTCCGTTACGATCCGGGGAATCTCGACGGCGAGCGATCGGATGCGATCAACCTGGAGCTGCTGATGAGGATCCAGGAGAGTGGTCTCGCAATTCCGTC
Organism: Planctomycetota bacterium; assembly: GCA_040219065.1. Taxonomy (GTDB): domain Bacteria; phylum Planctomycetota; class OFTM77; order OFTM77; family OFTM77; genus OFTM77. Next base: position 81,189 of record JAVJTD010000031.1, on the reverse strand, counting down.
GTCGACGAAGCTGCACGGCCGGTTCACGATCCGTATCTGCATCTGCAATCACCGGAGCCGGCTCGAGGACTTCGACGTGTTCACAGACGCCCTCGAAGAGACCGGAGATCGGATCGCGACCGAGCTCGAGCAGGAGAAGAGCTGAGATGAGACCAAATCCCGCGCGAACGAAACCAGAGCCCGCACGACCGAAACGGGTAGCAGTCACCGAGCTGGGAGCGGCTTCCTCGACGGTGCCACCGATCGAGCGGAAAGGTGCCGAGCGAGGGGCCATTCGGAATGCACTTCTTGCCGGCTCGGTGCGCCCGGGCCCAAGCTCGCTCGGACGCGGTCACCGGCTCGCTCGGCTTGGGCACTCCGATGCAATCGAGCACGTTTCACCACCAGCCGCGCCGGGGGCGCTGTTGACATGAAAGGGACCACCCCAGAGCCCGTCACCCTCGCCGGCCGGATCGTGACCCTGGTGCCATTGACCGAAGGTCATGTGGACGCCTTGTGGGAGGTCGGGAGTGATCCCGAGATCTGGCGCTGGACGGGCAAGACCCTGCGAACGCGCGAGGACATGCAGGCCTATGTCGCTGAAGCCTTGCGGAGCCGCGCCGCTGGCAGTGCCTTGCCGTTCGCGACGACTCTCACAGAGACCGGCCAGGTCGTCGGCTCCACGCGATTCGGGGCGATCGCCCTCGAGCATCGCCGCGTCGAGATCGGCTGGACCTGGATCGCGCCGCCTTGGCAACGCACCGCGGTGAACACCGAGGCCAAGCTCCTGATGCTCACTCATGCCATCGAAGTGCTCGGCTGCACCCGCGTCGAGCTCAAGACCGACGCCCTCAATGACAAGTCTCGCCGCGCCATCCAGCGGCTGGGTGCGAAAGAGGAAGGCATCCTCCGAAAGCACATGCTCACTGAGAGAGGCCGCATGCGAGACACCGTCTACTACAGCCTCCTCGACGACGAGTGGCCAGAGGCGAAGCGGCGTTTGGAGGGGCGACTCGCCCAAGATGGCGGCTGAAGTTCGACTCCCGATTCCTCAGTCTGGAAGTGCTCCTCGGCTCATGGCGGGAACGACACCGGTCGTGACTCTTGCGAGCGGGCCGCCTCTCACCCTTCGGTTTTCTTCGACTTACACGCGCTCGAGCGAATGGTCCTCCGTTTGAGGTGTCGGTTGCCACCGGGCGCTGCTTGCCGTCCGGCCGGGTCCAGGAAACACCAGCCGTCCCCCCTAGGCGTGTGCCCGGCGAAAAGGTCTCCAGTTATTCGAGGATCACTCACACATGCATCGCAGCATCCGACTCGCCGGGCTCGTCCTGGCTGTTGTTCTCTTCCAAGCGTGCTCGGGCTCGTCTTCGAGCTCCTTCGTTCCGGCCAGCTCCACGCGTACCAGCGAGTATAACGGAGTCGTGGCCACGGCTTGGGGCAACCTTCAGTACGATCGTGTTCGCGAAGAGGGGCTCACGCCTCCGGTCGCGGCGCGCATCTTCGGCTACGCAGGCGTGGGGCTCTACGAAGCCGTCGTTGCAGGAATGCCCAAGCATCGCTCGCTGGTCGGGCAGCTCAACGAGCTGACGTCGCTTCCGCGTCCCGAGGACGGTCAGACCTACCAATGGGAGCTGGTCGCCAACGCGGCTCTGGCTCGCATCCTCTCGGGTCTCTTCCCGGCCACTTCGTCGGACTCCATCGCTGCGCTCGAGACGCAGATCGAGTCCGACCGTGACGACGTCGATGCGGGTGTCGCGGATCGGTCCCGGGAGTACGGCCGCGCCCTCGGCGACGCGATCCTCGCCTGGGCGGCCACCGACGGTTACGACGAGTTCAACAACTGTGACTATACGCCGCCCGTCGGACCGGGCCTCTGGGAGCCCACGCCACCCGCATTCGCGCCGGCCCTCCAGCCGTGCTGGGGACAGATCCGAACCTTCGTGCTCGGCGCGGCCAATGCCTGCGAGGCTCCCATCCCCAGCCTGTACTCCGAGTCGCCGTCGTCTCGCTTCTATCAGGACTCGCTCGAGGTGTACGAGACCGTCAACAATGCGACGCCGGAGCAAATGTTGATCGCCGAATATTGGGCGGACAATCCGGGCCAGACCGGTACGCCGCCGGGGCATTGGATGGCGATCGTCGACGACGTCGTCACGCAGTACGACTATTCGCTTGCCGTCGCTGCGGAAGCTTACGCACGCGTCGGTCTCGCGGTCCATGACGCGTTCGTCGCGTGCTGGTACTCGAAGTACGACATCAACCTGCTGCGTCCGGTCACCTACATTCAGAACTTCATCGATGGCGCCTGGGTGTCTCCGGTCGGTACGCCGCCGTTCCCCGAATACACCTCCGGGCACTCGGTGCAATCGGGCGCCGCGTCGACCGTGCTGACCGATCAGTTCGGGGCGTTCCTCCCTTTCGAGGATGACACGCACGTCGACCGCGGCTTCGATCCCGAGACCTACGTGTCCTTCGAGCAAGCCGCGAACGAGGCGGCCATCTCGAGGCTCTATGGCGGTATCCATTATCGGCCCGCTTGCGAGCTGGGCGTGGATCAGGGCCGTTGCATCGGCCAGGCCATCGTCACGAACGTCGTCTTCGAGAACTAGATCCTCGAACGGAAGGCGGCCGGCTCGGGAGAGCGATCTCTCGAGCCGGCCGTCATTCTCAGCGTGTCGTGATCGCGCGCGTCTCCGACAGGGAGTAGATGGTCGTGGTGAACGGATCCCAACTGAAGCCGGCGTAGTGAATCGTCACCCCGACCGGCACGCTCGCCGGGATCGCGAACGCGCTCGTCGAGGCGGGCATGCAGCCCGATAGCGTTGCGCGACGCACGGGTTGGGGAAGGCCCAGCCAAATGCCTGCGACGACATCGGCGTCGAGGTCCAGCCGGCGACCGGCCGAGCCCGGGACGAGAATCCCACCGGATCCTCCGTTGCCGAGGCTCACGACGACCTCGGAAGCGCAACCGGTTTGGCCCAGAGCCGAGGCCTCGAAGTAAACGGGGGCACCGCCCGGAACAGGGTTGCCTATGAAGGACTGTTTCCGTGGATCCAGTTGAGTCGGATCCTCGGGGAGCTGCCCAGGATCACGATCCCGGAGCGGCCTCCGGTGATCTCGAAGCCTTGGAGGAGCGTCTGGGGTCCTTCGCCACTGATGATGATGCTGACGACCGCGCCGCCCGGGTTGCCTTGGATGCGCGTCATCGTGGCCCCGAGCGTGCTCCGGACCTCGATCGTCTTCCCGAGATAGTCCGAGGACTCGAAGTACGTGCCCGGCCGAACGAGGATCACGTCCCCGTTACTGGCGACATTGATCGCGTCTTGAATGAGACAGAAGGAGTCTCCGGGTACCCCGGTGCCCGGACAGCCAGGGTAATTCGCATCGACGTGGAGGGTGCCGGCCGCCGCCCATCCCGTCATCGCGAGGAGCATGCTCGCCAGGCGAACAGTATTTTGGATCGCCATCATTGAACGTCTCCCATTCTTGCCGGTCGGTTCGGGAACCGGTCACTTGTACCGGTCCTGTCGACCCAGCCAGCGTCCATCGTTAGGGCGCTTCATCTCCTGAGTCGACTCTCGAACGGGAGCCGCGAGAACGCGAGTGGAATCATTGTTTCAAATGAGCTTACCCGTGCGCCCGTCTGGCAAGCTCGGTGATCCAGCGCTGACGCGCCGTATCATCCGACTTGACCTCGCGCAGCTCTTTCTGGATCTGCTCGTCTTCGAGGCCGGCCAGGCGGCCGAGGATCATCGTGGAGGTGAAGGCGTGTCCGGAAGAATGCCAACGCGCCATCTCCGTCAGCGCGGGAATCGACCGGGATCTCAAGGCGCTCAATAGCTTCGAGTCTCGGGAGAGGGTCAAAGCATGGAGCAGGGCGGCTGCCTTGTTGCGGTCGGTCCATTCCAAGGACTCGAGCAGGGTGATCAGGGGCGCGAAGTCGAGCTCCACCGCGAAGTCCTCTCGTCCGTTCGCCCAATCGGCGAGGACCATGAGCGATCGAATCGCGTTGTTGCGGACGGTCGCGTCGGAGTCTCGAATAGCAGCCGCAAGCGAAGGCACGGTCTCGGCCTTGTTGGGCAGGTACGCGATTGCCTTGGCCGCGACGGCGCGATGCCGTGCGTCGCCCGAGTCGCGCAGGACTTCATGAAGCAACGGGCCCATCGCCCGCGATCGATCGCGGAGCTCCTGCTCCCTTTTTCGAGCGGGCTCGTAGCGGGACAGCGCGTAGCCATCCGTTCGATCCTCGGCGGAGATGCCTTTGCGGATGCCATTCAGGGATTCGGCCTGGATCTCGTCATACAGTCGAATGATGTCCTCGGGCAGCCGGGCCTCTCCGCTCGGCTCGGTTCGGTAGCTCGCCTCGGGCGCTCCCGTCTCTTTCAAACCGACGAGCAAGATCTCGTTCCCAGGAATCAGCATCAGGATCAGCTTGGCGTCTTCGATTCCGTCGATCGCGCACAAACGCTCGCGAGCCGCATCTCGATCGAAGTCGGCCGGGACGCCCGGCATCACTCCGAGGGCTGCGTTCACCGCGGAAGCCTCCACCGTGCGGCGTCCGTAGAGGTCGATGTGGCGAATGTGTTCTTGTGGGACGGGGATCCAGGTGAGGCTCATTGCGAGGAGCCAGTTCATTGCGCTCTCCCAGTTGAAGCGGAGCCAAAGAGAAAGCGGAGCACTCTTGCGGGTGCTCCGCCTCTGTCAGACGCTCGGAGGTGAGTGGAAAGAGGTGATCAGCGCATCGTGTTGGCGCGAACGATCTTGCCCTTCGGCTTTACTGGAGTCGGCTCGGGGCGATCCTCGCGAATGCGCTCAGGAGCGCCCGGCACACCGCGGCGCAATGCGCGGGGCTGGACCGGAGCCGGCTCGGGAAGCGTCTCCGAGTTGCGGAAGTAGCGGCTCCGAGGCGCCGAGGGCGTCTCGACCGGCGGCGCTTGAAAGCGCATGACGCGAGGTGGCGCAGGAGCCGTGTCAATCGAGGGTGCCGGACTACGGAAGTAGACTTGCGGGCGAGGCGAGGGTGATGGCTGCGGAGGCTGGGTGCGGTAGATTGAGCGGGCGCGAGGAGCAGAAGATGGAAGGCGCAGAGCGCGTGGCTCGGGCTCGGTGTCCGGAATGATCGCCGGTCGACGGATCGCGCTCGGCTGACGCCTATTGATGCCCATGTCCTGCTGCGACGACCGAACGGCCTCGCGAGACGGGGCACGACGCGGGGCTCGCTCGATGCGAGGCGCTCTATTGATCTGCGGGGCACGCTCGACACGCGGGGCTCGCTCGATGCGAGGCGCTCTATTTATCCGCGGGGCACGCTCGATACGCGGGGCCCTTTCGACACGCGGAGCTCTGTTTATCCGCGGGGCTCGCTCGATGCGCGGAGACTCTTGGGGGTTGGGTTGCGGGGCCTCTTCCCAGAGATCCGTTCGCAAACGGGGCCGCCAGGCCTCATCGCGATCCTGGAAGCGCACGCGGCTCCGCGGCTGTGGCTCATTCGAGGAGGGCCCGTCGGAGTCGCGAATGGCGCGGCGAGCGCGGGGGGCGGCTTTCGGCGCGGGTACGGGGCGCCCCTTCTCGTCGACGACGTAGCGACGGGTCCGGCCCGACTCACCAGAGCTCTCGATGATCACCTCGTATCGCTCGGAGTCTTGCATCGTCCGCCACTGGTCGTCGTACCAGTAGACGTCGTTGGACCCGTCGGGGCTCGAAGGCCGGGGAACCGAGCGATACTCGATGACCTCTTGGTCGGAGCGAACTTGCCCCGAGGGCCACTCAGTCGGGCGACTCCGGTAGCGCATGGTCTCTCCATCGATTTGCACCTCGCCGGAGGACGGGAATCGATCCTGCTCGCCAACGGCTCTTGGCCTCGCCAAACGCCAGACCGTCTGACCGTCCTCGGAGTCGGGAACGAGCCACTCTCGGACGGCTCGGCCGTCGTCGGCTTCGGGGACGATCCATTCGTGGACGGTGTGCCCGTCGTCACTCTTGCGAGTGCGCATGGCGTATCTCGCGTCCCCTTCGATCTCGGCAGGGTCTCCCTTCAGCTCGATGCGCCGCAGGTCCTCCCCGTCACGGCGGATCAAGATGACGGTGTTCCCGTCCGAGGTATCCAGGACGACCTGCTCACCGGAGGCGCTTTCCCAGACGACGCGGTGGTCATCGTCCTGGGCGGCCGCCCACGGCTGGAGCGTTCCGATGCCGATGGCGAAGAGACCCGTGAAGGCGAGCCAGTAGAGCGCTCGCGAGCGGCGCGGTGCACCGACTGCGTGTCGGAGTGCCATGATTCTTCCTTCCAGCTTTCGAGGATGGGCCATCCACAGGCCCAGTGTTCGGGCGTTCGCTCGCGGCGGCTCGATTTGAGCCAACGCGAGGAGCTCGGAGGCGTAGCGCGAGGGTCGGATGCCGGCGGCGACGACGGCGGCGTCGCAGGCGAGCTCGCGATCGACTTGCCACTGCGCAGCGGCACGTCGGACGAGCGGGTGGAACCAGTAGAGAGCGCGGGCGGCGCGGGCGATGAGCTGGGCGAGCCAGTCACCGTGACGCACGTGAGCGAGCTCGTGGAGGAGGACGATCTCCCGGCGCTCGGGCGACCACTCGTGATGGTCAGTCGGAACGAGGATCGTCGGGCGGAGGTGACCGAACGTGAGCGGTCCGGGAACGTGAGTGCCGGACCGCAGGTCGACCGCCCGGCGGACTCCCAGCCGGAGGCGCAGCCGCTCGAGGTCCGCGAGCCAGAGCGGGCAGCGGACCGGAGTCGCTCGGTGTTTCCAACGCGTCGCGAGCAGCAGCCCCGAAGCGATGAGCAGGAGTGAGAGGCTGGAGCCGAGCCACCAGATGGTCTCGAGGCCGACGCCGAGTGAGAGGCTCGAGGCAGGGCCTTCTGACGAGACTTGCGGCGCGACCTGTGGCCCGATCGGCTCGATGGCGCCCTCCGTGAAGACCTCCTCAGGAAGTATCGCGATGGGGAGCGGGTCAGGAGCCGGGCTCTCGAGCGTGACGAGGGGGAGCTCCCAGCGAGGCAGCCAACCGGTCATGGGGACGAGGAGGGCACCGGCGAGGGTGGCCGTGGTCGCGAGGGCGCGGGTGCGGGCGGTGCTGCGGCGAAGCCAAGGGTGAAGGAGCCACAGGACCGAGACGAGGAGGCTGACCTTCAGGGCAAGAACGAGCGGTGTCCAAGCAAGGGCGCCATCGAAGGTCATCGATCGTCCTCCTGCTCCTCGGTCTCCTGGATGTGCTCGATGAGCTCGGCGAGCCGGGCGACCTCCTCTTGAGAGAGGTTCTTGCCCTCGATGTCGAGGAGGGTCTCGACGACGCCCGTGACGCGATTCTCGAAGAATGTCCGCAAGACGTGGCGCAGCGCGGAGCGGCTGGCGCGGTTGCGCGGGACGGTGGGGTGATAGACGTAGCGCGGTCCGTCCGGGGTGTGGCGGAGGTGCCCGCGCTCTTCGAGGATGCGGAGCAGCGTCCGGACGGAAGCGGCGCTGGGGGGATCGGGGAGGCGCTCGAGGATCTCGGCGGAGGTCGCCTGGCCGAGCTCGTAGACGATGTCCATGATCTGTCGCTCGCGGCGACTGAGGTTTTGAGGATCGGTCACGAGAGGCTCCTGTGGTCTCGGTCCATTCGCTTCCGTCGCTCGATGAGACGTGGGAACGGGCGAGAGCGCGAGAGAAAATTTTCTCATGAGAGAAGTTTTTCTCTCTTCGGCGCCCGTGCGACCGCGGGTGGAGGGAAAAGGGAGCTCCTCGGTCCGGGCCTTTGAGTAGACTTCAGAGACGGGACGATCGCCCCCGCTCGATTCTCTGCCCCCGTTTCCTCGCCATCGGGATTCCAGGGAGTATGGGAGAGCTTCACCGAGAGGGGGAAGTTGGAGAGTCGTTGGCTCCTGTCCATCGAGGAGGAGGAGACACATGGTGCACAGTCGAAAGGCCGGGCTGGCCAGAGCAGTCGGCTTCGAAGCCCAAATGCTCGAGGATCATCAGGAGGCCCTGCGTCGATTCGCGATCCATCTCGTGGGGGACGTGGAAAGTGCTGAGGAGATCCTTCAAGACACGTACCTGCGGGCACTGAAGTCGCCGCCATCGATCGAGAACCAGAGTCAGTTGCGGGCCTGGTTGCGCAAGGTGCTGTATCGAGTCTTCTTGAGACACCTTCGGGACCAGATGCGTGCCAAGAAGCATCGGTCCCAATTCCTGTTGGTGGCCGAGAGGTCCGAAGAGGAGGATCGAGTCGTCTCGGCGCAGGAGCAGCTCGAGACGCATCGGTTGCTGCTCGATCAGCTCGACGCCATGGGGGAGATCTATCAGCGGACCTTGGTCGCCCGCTTCTTCGAAGGACTCTCGCTCCAAGAGATCGCGAATCGGGAGGGAGTCGGCCGAGAGGCGATCAAGTCTCGGCTCGATCGAGGACTCAAGGAATTCCGTCGGCGGTTGGACGATCGATCGAATGGAGACCGGCAGGTCTGGTTGTCGGCCCTGGTGCCGCTGCTCGCGCCGGGCGATCTGGTCGCGATCCGAAGGATCTCCAAAGGGCTGGGCGTCGCCAGCTCGACCTCGACTTCGATCCCGAAGATCGTGGGCTGGGTCGCGGCGAGCGTCTTGGGCATCGTTTCGATCGTCGCGATCAGTTCGAAGGTCCTCGAACAGCCGGGCGAGCCCATTGAGCTCGGAAGTGGCTCCTCTCGCGATACTCTAGCCCCCGAGCCCGACGTGACGAGCTCTGGGCCCTTCTCGAGCGCGACACTGGTGCCCGAGCCGAGCGCTCCCTCCGTCTCCTCCACGGATGCCGCCTCGGTGCCGGGTCGTAGCGATCTTCCGGGCGGTGGCACCATGGCTGCGAGTCATGATCCGATGCGCCTGGAGTTCATCTTGGTCGATCGGGCGAATACTCGGCGCCGGGTGGCGGGACTGCAGGTTCAGCTCGAGTCGCCGGAAGGGGAATCGATGTCGGGTGTGACCGACAAGTCCGGCGTCGTGGTCTTCGAGAATGTCGTGGGTACCACGGGGACGCTCGAGACGAGCGCTGGTTACCTGCAATCGAGCGTCCAGTGGACCGTTTCGGATCCCGCGGATCCCGGCCGAATTCGAATCCGATTCGATGCGATCCATTCATTCTCGGTGCAGCTCGTGACCGAGTCCGGTCAGCTCTGGACCAGCTACCTGGACCAGATCGGAGCGAGTCCGTATCTCCGGGACCACATCGCGAGCATCGGCTTCCTCGCCTCGCCGGCGGAGCCGCAGCCCGGGACTTGGCGCTCCTCGATGGAATCCTCTGCGGAGAGCCTCATCGTCGGCGATTCCAGTCGATACACGTATTCACCGACGGCTGGCGGACGGGTGCTGGAGCTTCATCAGCTTCCGCCGATCACGCTATTCGCGATGTTCAAGAGCCGGATCGTTCGCTCACAGCCGCTGAGCTCGTTGCCGGGGGCCACGCTGAGCTTCGTCCTTCCGACTCAATACCTCACCGATGGCTTCGGTCCGGTGACCTTCGAGCTCATCGACTCCGAATCCAATACTCCGATCACGACGGTACCCGAGGTTGAGCTGATCTGGGACCGCAATCGGGGCCGAGAGGTGAGCGAGCTCCTCGGCGTCAGCAACGGTCTCTTCACTCTGTCCGATGTCCCGCTCGGAGAGAGCAAGCTGGAGATCCGAGCTCCCGGATACGAGGTCACCACGTGCGCCTTGAATTTGGAAAGCTCCTTGGGCCAGGATCTCGGGACGATCTCGCTGCAGGCTCAGATGCTTTCGGTTCCAATCACCAAGCGCATGGCCGGTATCCCTGTCTCCGATGGCTCGGTGTACTTCGAGCGGAGCAATAACCCGCAGCGAATCGTTGCGGAGTCCGGAGGTAAGCTGGCACTCGAGCAGAACGCCTTGGGGACTCTTTACTGGGCACCTTCTCCGGCCGAGGCTGGAGCCGATCACCTCGCCATGCCCGTCGGCAAGCTCGAGGGGGGACCCTTGCCAGCGGCGATCGATCTCGAGATCCCCAGTCAGTTCCACACGGTGAAGTTCGTGGCAGACCTCCCGGTCTCCGCGGAGCCGGGCCGGCTCTTCATCGTCCGATCTTCGGACGACGTCGTCTGTGCGTCGGTCCCGTTCATTCCGAGGAACAAGCTCCATACGGTCGCTCGGACTCTCGCCGCGGGCTCGTACCTGCTTCGTTGGGAATCGAACGGAGAGGTTCAAGAGCAACCGCTCGGCGTCGGCTCGGACGACATCGAGGTCAGCCTGCCGTTCTGAATCGGTCGGGCTCGGAACCAGGAAAGCGAGGGCCCGAGTGCTGAGGCACTCGGGCCCTTTTCCTTCTTCCCTGGAAGCGAAAGCTCAGTTGCCAGGCACGAGCCAGAAGTAGAGGTCACCGTTGGCCCGGCGTGCCATCAATAGGCCGTAGGGCTCGGTCACCTCGAGCTCGACCCCAAAGCGCACGGCGTTCTCCTCGATGGTCAGGGTGCCGGGCGAGGCTTGGTAGCCGACCACCTTCTCCCGATCGGAGATGTAGACCGCCTTCGAGATTCGATGGGTGCTCCCGTCGACCTGCCTCGACTTCCGCGTCCCGAGGGCGGCGGGATGACCTTCCGGAGACGCGAGGTCCGCTTCCGCCCGGTAGTCGATCCTCGGCGCGACCTCGCCCTCGGGATTCACTGTCAACGCGAGACGGAGTGATGAGGGAACGTCGACTTCGACTCTCTGTCCACGCTGAAATCGCTCTCCGACCAACGCCGAGTCGACCACGAATCGGGCTCGGTCGAGTTGAATCCAATGGACCCGAACTCGTCCCGGTTCCTCTTCGACCGAAGTCACCTCGCGAAGGTCCTCACCTTGCCACTCTCCGAGGAAGCCAAGGCTCGGGTCGGCGTCGTAGCGAAACTCGACGAACTCCGAAGGGTCGGGAGCGGGCGGCTCTTCTTCGATGAAGAGTGGTCCACTCGATCCGAGAGCGGCCAACATTGCCGCCGTCACGATCATCAACTTGGTCATCGTTGCTCTCTCCTTCTTCCCAAAGTCATTGGCAGATGCACCACTTCCAAGTGCCATCCGCGTCGAAGTCACAGTCGTTGCAGCTCGTGCCTGCGATGCAGATGAGCGTCGACTGTCCGGCGACCGTCTCACCTTTGCCCCAGCAGGTCCCGTCGTAGGAGCCGCCGCCGCTACACGAGCAGCGTGTGATCGTCGTGCCCTCCATCGTCACCTCGAGCTCGTCGCACGGCGTGCAGTCGGCATCGAAGCACATGAACGCGCCAGTGGTCAGGTTCAGCTTCAGAATGCAGGGCTGATTGTCCACCGGCCGAGGCGTCGGCGCCGACAGGGGCAGCAGGGACAACAGACAGAATGCGATCCAGTTCATCAGACTCTCTCCAATCTGATTTCCCGGCGGCTCTCGCCGCCATTCCGTTTACCCACTGGAGAGAACGACCCGACTCGCGGAGTTGCGACAGACAATCTCCAAGAACTTCAAAACCCCAAAACCTCAACCGTGCACTCCACACCCGCGCCGTGCTCTCGGCGAGAAGCTCTCGGAGGTCGCAGAAGATCCGCAGGCACCGTCGTCCGTGGTTGCCGCAGGGTTTCGACAGGTTGCGAACAAAGGGCAAAGTCCGCGGCGAGTTTGGCCGATAAGGCCAAGGGTGTGGGCAGCCGGGAAACTCTCCCTGGAGGGGGTGGTCTCTCTTCTTCCCACGTCTCGAGTCGAAACGAGCCGAGGTGGTCACCGCGGGTGAGGAAGGCCTGGGTCGCGTTGCGTCGCGCCCAGCTTTGACGGAGAGAGAGCACCGATGAGCCTGAGCGACATGGATGATGTCCTCAAGGAGTTCCTGGTCGAGAGCTACGAGAACCTCGATCAGCTCGACGCCGACTTCGTCGCGTTGGAGCAGGATCCGACTCATCGGGACACGCTGGCGGCCGTCTTCCGGACGATCCACACGATCAAGGGAACTGCCGGCTTCCTCGCCTTCGAGAACCTCGAGCGGGTGACCCATGTCGGAGAGAACTTGCTGAGCAAGCTGCGCGACGGCGAGCTGACCTTGACTCCCGAGATCACGACCGCGCTGCTCGGCATGGTCGATGCCGTACGAGAGATGCTCGGCAACATCGAGGAGACCAGCACCGACGGTGACGCCGAGTATGCCGAGCTCGTCACCGAGCTCACGCGTCTCAACGCCGATCAACCGGCTGCTCCCGTTCCTGCTGCGGAGGCTTCGCCCGAGCCCGCGGCGTCCGCTCTTCCTGCGGCCGAGCCGGAGCCCGTCGCCGAGGTCACCCCCACCGACGAGCCGGCCCCGAGCTCTGCGCCTTCGAGCTCCTTGGTGATGTTCCATCAGAACAAGCCGAAGCCACAAGCGGAGCCGGCCGCGACGGCTGGCGGCCCGGCGAGCTCTTTGGTGATGTTCAACCAGAACAAGCCCGCGGCATCCACCGCTGGTACCTCTTCGAGTGCGCCCGCCAGAGAAGCTTCGGTGCCCGATGCGCCGACGCCACCGCCGCCGGTAAAGCCGGCCGCTGCAGAGCCCGCTCCCGTCAAGCCGACCAAGGCCGGCGGCCCGGGAATGTCCGAGGCCAGCATCCGCGTCGACGTCGGGTTGCTCGACAAGCTCATGAACCAGGTCGGGGAGCTCGTGCTCGCCCGCAACCAGGTCCTCCAGTACGCGAGCGACACCAGCGAGCCGGAGCTGCTCGCCACGTCGCAGCGATTGAACCTGATCACCACCGAGCTGCAAGAGGGCGTGATGAAGACGCGCATGCAGCCGATCGGCAATGTCTGGGGCAAGTTTCCGCGCGTCGTCCGCGACCTCGCGGTGATGTGCGGCAAGCAAGTGCGCGTCGAGATGGAGGGCAAGGAGACCGAGCTCGACCGAACGATCATCGAGGCGATCAAGGACCCCCTGACGCACATCGTGCGGAACTCGGTGGACCACGGCATCGAGAAGCCCGAGGTAAGGGTCGAGAACAGCAAGCCCGCCGAGGGCGTGCTTCGCCTGAACGCCTTCCACGAGGGAGGCCAGGTCAACATCGAGATCGTCGACGACGGCGGCGGCATCAATCCGGCGAAGATGCGGGAGAAGGGGCTCTCGAAGGGGCTGATCACTCCGGATCAGGCCAGCACGATGACCGATCGCGAGCTGATCCACCTGATCTTCCGTCCCGGCTTCTCGACCGCCGAGGCGGTGACGAAGGTCTCCGGGCGCGGCGTCGGCATGGACGTCGTCCGCACGAACATCGAGAAGATCGGTGGCTCGCTCGACATCTCTTCGGAGGTGGGCCGCGGCACGACGCTCAAGATCAAGATCCCACTGACCCTGGCCATCATCCCGGCCTTGATGGTGACCAGTGGCGGCGAGCGCTTCGCGATCCCGCAGGTGAGTCTCCTCGAGCTCGTTCGTCTCGACGGCGAGCAAGCGCGCACCGCGATCGAGCGCATTCACGGCACGCCGGTCTACCGGCTCCGCGGCACGCTCTTGCCGCTCGTCTACCTGAACCAGCTCCTCAGGCTGCCCGAAGATAAGGAGTCGACTTCCATCAACATGGTGGTCTTGCGGGCGGACGATCGGCAGTTCGGCATGATCGTCGACACGATCAATGACACGCAGGAGATCGTCGTCAAGCCGCTCGACAAGACGCTCAAGGACATCCCGGTCTTCGCAGGCGCGACGATCCTCGGGGATGGCTCGGTCTCGCTCATCCTCGATGTGCTCGGTGTCGCTCAGCAAGGCAAGGTCGTCTCCGAGGTCGGCGACAAGCGTTTGGTCGTCGCCAAGCCACCGGCCGAGGAGGAGGCGCTCGAGCGCCACACGTTGCTTCTGGTCACGGTCGGAGAGCAAGGCCGCTTCGCGATCCCGCTCGGACTGGTCAACCGGCTCGAGGAGTTCGACGCCTCGCGGGTCGAGAACAGCGGCGATCGCCTCGTCGTGCAGTATCGCGGCCGCATCATGCCTCTGATCTCATTGGCGCATGCCGTGGGCGGTGGCTACGGCGCACCGATCGAAGCCGAGCAGGACGTGGTCCAGATCATCGTGTACTCCCGCGACGAGCAGTGCATCGGGCTCATCGTGGATCAGATCGATGACATCGTCGACGAGCGTATCCGCATCGAGAAGCGATCGGGCCGACCGGGAGTGGGAGGCGCGGCCGTGATCCACGGGACGGTCACCGACATCCTCGACCTCGAGACGGTGATTCGCTGCGTCGATCCGGGCCTCCTCGACACCGCCCCAATGGAGCTCTGAGATGACCGAAGCCCAGCAGTTCTGCACGTTCTGCCTCGACGGCCTGTTCTTTGGCGTCGAGGTGCTGAAGGTCCAGGAGGTGATCCGCTACCAGCAGATGACTCACGTGCCCTTGGCACCCGGGGTCGTCGAGGGGCTGATCAACCTGCGGGGCCAGATCGTGACCGCGATCGATCTTCGGAGACGCCTCGGCCTGTCGCCCCGCCCCCAAGGCCAGCTTCCGATGAACGTCGTGATCCGAACCGGCGACAGCGCCGTGAGCTTTCTCGTCGATGAGATCGGCGACGTGCTCGAGGTCGAGGAGGAGGCCTTCGAGAGGCCGCCGGAGACCCTGCAAGGCGAGGCGAGGGACCTGATCCGAGGAGCTTACAAGCTCGACGGTCGACTACTCCTGATCCTCGATGTCGAGCGGGCGATCCTCTGCGGTGCCGGCTCGTTTCTCGGGTGACAGCAGTCCATCGGACGAAGAGAAGAAGACACGATTCACGAGTTGCCCCCCATGGGTGCGGGAACGAAGTAGCGAGGAAGGTCGCGAGGGCAATGATCAAGTCGAGTGAAGGTGTTTCCGGGTCGATCCTGACGAGCTTGCGCTCGAGGCTGATCTTCTCGTTCCTGGTCCTGGGGATGGTGCCGGCGGTCGTCGTCGCCGTGCTCTCCATGGGCCGGGCCCGGGAGGCGCTGATCGAGGACTCGGGCGAGCGCCTCGAGGGATTGGCGGTCTCAATGCTCGATCTGATGGATCGCGGGCTCAGGGACCGCGCCCGGCTCGTCGAGTCCTTGGCGGCCCATTCTACCGGCCTGGAGACTCCGCAGGAGCTGTCCGCGGCCGCGGCAGAGCTGTCGCTCCTCGATCCGAGCTATGACCTCGTGCTGGTCGCCGACCGCGACGGCAAGGTCCTCGCGACCAGCGAGCTCGACCACGATGGCCGTCCGCTCGATGCGGCCTCTTTGGTCGGCACGAGCGTCCAAGGCCAAGAGTGGTTCGAGAAAGGGCTTCGCTTGCCGCGAAGCGCTGGCTGGTGGATGTCGGATCTGGTCGCCGACAAGGCGGTCGCGCGAGCGACGGGTGGTCGGGGCCTGGTGGTCCAGATCGCCGCTCCGGTCTACGCCCCCGGTGGCGCCGTCTCGCGCGTCTGGCTCGCCTGCGCCTCACAGGCGGTTGTCGTGCGCGACATCGCGGCCGACTTCCGCAAGCAGCTCGCCTCGCACGGATTCGGGTCGGCGCACACTCAAGTGCTGAATCGCGAGGGCTTCGTCGTCGATGATCTCGATGCCGCGATGATCCTCGGTGACGTGAACCCGACCCGTCTCGGCATCGAAGCGGCCCAGCTCGCGGTGCAGGGCAAGGCCGGCTTCAAGCTCGAGGACGCACCGGGAGGATCGCAGCACATCGTCGGCTTTGCCCACTCCGAGGGCTTCGGCGACTTCGATGGCCTCGGCTGGTCGGTCCTCGTCCGGCAGGACGCCGAGGAGGCCTTCGCCTCCATCTCTTCCCTGCGGTCGTCGCTCGCCACGGTGGGCCTTGTCCTGCTCGTCTTGCTCGTCGGCGCCGGTGTATTCGTCTCGAACGGAATCACCCAGCCGGTGCGCGAGATTCGCGAGGCCGTCGACCGCCTCCGGGGCGGTGACCTGAGCAGCCGCCTCTCGAAGAAGAGCTCGAACGAGATCGGCTCGATGGCGAGCGCGCTGGACGAGGCGCTCACCGATATTCGCTCGGCCCTCGGCTCCGAGCGGGTCGACTGGTCCGAGCTCGCCGGCCAGCGCCAAGAGGTCGAGCGCGTCTCGGCGATGGTGCAGTTCTCGCCGACGCCGACTCTGCTGCTCGACTCCTCGGGACGCATTCGCTTCTCGAACCGGGCACTCCGTCAGCTCGCCGATGCTCACGGATCGATGTTCACCGCGAGCGCGCTGCAGTCGGGGCGGGCGAGCTTCGACGACTTCTGCCATCGCGCCGGAAGCCTCGAGGCCTGGGTCGCGGGCGACGGCGACGACAGCTTGGACACCGTCATTCAGCTCGACCACGATGCCTTCCGTGTCTTCGGTTCGACGGTCACCGACCGGGAGGGTCGCGACCTTGGCCGGATGTTGATCTGGCAGGAGGTCACTGACGAGCTGCGCCGCCAAGAAGAGCTGCGCACGGCCAGCGAGCGTGAGCGCATAGCGGCCGAGGCGTTGCACCGACGAGTCGACAGCATCCTCGATGTCGTCAATGCGGCCGAGTCGGGTGACTTGACCCAGACCGTGCCGATGGATGGCGACGATGCGATCGGTCAGATCGGGGCGGCGCTCGGACGCTTCTTCCAAAGGCTGCGCGCCAGCCTGGGCTCCATCGCTCAGAACTCGGGCGCCTTGGCGGCGGCGGGAAGCTCCCTCGAGCAGGTGAGCGCTCAGATCGGCGACAACGCGAACGAGACCTGCAGCCAGGCCGAGCTCGTCTCGGGCGCGGCGAGCCAGGTGTCGCACAACGTGCAGTCGGTGGCGACCGGTGTCGAGGAGATGTCGGCGAGCATCCGCGAGATCGCCGAGAACTCGAACGAGGCCGCTCGCGTCGCGACGGCCGCCGTGCGCGTCGCCCAGACCACCAACATGACCGTGGCCAAGCTGGGCGAGAGCAGCACCGAGATCGGCAACGTCATCAAGGTGATCACTTCGATCGCGGAGCAGACCAACCTGCTCGCCCTCAACGCGACGATCGAGGCCGCCCGCGCCGGTGAAGCCGGCAAGGGGTTCGCCGTCGTCGCGAACGAGGTCAAGGAGCTCGCCAAGGAGACGGCCAAGGCGACCGAGGACATCAGCCAGAAGATCGAGACGATCCAGGGCGATACCAAGAGCGCCGTCGAGGCGATCGAGGAGATCAGCTCGGTCATCGATCGCATCAACGACATCTCCAACACGATCGCCAGCGCGGTCGAGGAGCAGACGGCCACGACCAACGAGATCAGCCGCAACATCTCCGAGGCGGCTTCCGGAAGTGGTGAGATCGCGCAGAACGTCACGGCGGTCGCGCGGGTGGCGCAGAGCACGAGCGCGGGAGTCGAGTCCAATCGGACAGCCGCCTCCGAGCTGTCACGCCTCGCCGGCGAGCTGCAAATGCTGGTCGATCAGTTCCGAATCTGAGCCGGGTGTCCTTGGGGAGGGCCTGCGTCCGAGCCGGATGCGTGCCCGAGGGGAGTCTACCATGCCGATCCAGCCACGCGATTTCGAGGTGATCCGTCGCCTCGTCGAGTCGGATTCAGGGATCCTCCTGCCGACCGACAAGAGTTACCTCGTCGAGATGCGCCTGGAGCGCTTGGCACGAGACGA
Source organism: Planctomycetota bacterium (assembly GCA_040219065.1). Lineage (GTDB taxonomy): Bacteria > Planctomycetota > OFTM77 > OFTM77 > OFTM77 > OFTM77. The sequence continues at coordinate 63,689 of JAVJTD010000031.1, read as the reverse complement.
GGGGCGCTCACTCGAGGAGATCCTCGACGGGCTGCATGCCGGCTGGGCCGCCATGCAGAGCCGGGTCGTCGACGCGATGACGACGAACGAGACCTTCTTCTTTCGCGACGTGTTCCCTTTCCAGGTCCTCACTCACGAAGTGCTTCCCGCCCTGATCCGCGCTCGTCAGGATCGTCGGCGCTTGCGGATCTGGAGCGCGGCCTGCTCGACGGGACAGGAGCCCTACAGCCTGGTGATCGCGATTCGCGAGAGCTGCCCCGAGCTACTCGGATGGGAGCTCGAGGTCCTGGCGACCGACCTGTCGCAGCGTGCCCTCGAGCGGGCGCGCGAAGGCTGGTACACCGCGGTCGAGGTCCATCGCGGGCTGACTCAGAAACAAGTGGAACAGTACTTCCACCCGGATGGACGGGGCTTCCGCATCGAGCCGAGCCTGCGCCAGGCGGTGGAGTTTCGACAGATGAACCTCGTGCAGAAGCTTCCTCCGCTCGAACCGTTCGACATCGTCTTCATTCGCAATGTGCTGATCTACTTCGACATCGATACGAAGCGCCGAGTCGTGAGCGAGGTCGAGAGCGTGCTGCGGCCCGACGGAGCCCTCTTCCTGGGAAACGGAGAGAGCTTGCAGGGCTTCGACACGACCATCGAGCGGCGCGGATTGGGAAAGGCCGGGTACTTCCAGCGCTCGGGGCCGACGCCACCTCCCGGAGGACGGAAGACGATTCCACTTTGAGCCGGGCTTCTGGCTTGGCCGATGTAGGGATCAGCTTGGACGAACGCCCCCTCGCGCGAGACGGGGGACAGAGACTGCCTCTCTCAGGCTGCTCGGCACAGGAATGAGAACGGAGCAACACAGAACATGTCCGACTCGTACAGCTTGCCGGATCAGGATGACGTCCGTAAGACGCTGACCAGCCTCCTGGGCAAGGAGGTCACGGTCAACGCGGGCGGCTCGGCCCTCGAGCCCGACTGCGCGCAGCCGCTGACCGTCGCCGTCTATCAGGATGCGGAAGAGAACACGGTGGCCGTTTGCGTCATCGATCTGCCGCTCAGCAGCAGCATGGGCGCCGCCCTGGCGCTCATCCCGCCGGGCGTGGCGGAAGACTGCATTCGCACTTCGCAGATCCCCGAGAACATCTTCGAGAACGTGAGCGAAGTGCTCAACGTGTGCGTGAACCTGTTCCACGGCCCGTCCCGCATCCGCCTCTCGAAGGTGCTGTCGCCGGGCAATCCGGCCGATGAGCGCACCGTCGACTTCTGCGACGATTCCGAGGTCAACGACCACTTCCGGGTGTCGGTGCCCGGATACAGCGATGGTCGGATCTCGCTCTACTTGAAGTGATCGCGAAAAGGGCTCTGCTCCGGCCGGCTCTTCGAGACCAGGAGCTGGTCCAGGTGCCGAGTCGTCTTCGCGGTTCGGCGCCAGTGTCTCTGGGGGCGACCGCCCAGCCGGCGGCGCGAGATCGAGTGCAGCCAGGCAAGGATCCGACATGAACAAGCTGCGTGTCCTCATCGTCGATGACGCGATCGTCGTGCGGCGCATGCTGACCAACGTGCTCTCGGATGATCCAGAGCTGTTGGTCGCGGGAACCGCACCGAACGGAAGAGTCGGCTTGACCCGTATCGAGCAGGTGCAGCCGGACGTCGTGATCCTCGATGTCGAGATGCCGGTGCTCGACGGTCTCGAGACGGTCTCCGAGATCCGCAAGAAATGGCCGCGGCTTCCCGTGATCATGTTCAGCACGCGCACCGAGCGCGGTGCCGCTGCCACGCTCGAGGCGCTCTCGCGCGGTGCCTCCGACTACGTCGCCAAACCCGCCAACGTCGGCAGCGTGAGCACGGCGATGGACCGCATCCGCCAAGACCTGATTCCCAAGATCAAGGCGCTGTGCGGACGACTGCGTCCAGTGGGCCTCGCGGTTGCCGCTACCACGCTCAATGCGACTTCCCCGGCGGCAGCACCGTCGCAGAAGGTCGACGCGATCGTCGTCGCCGTGTCCACCGGTGGCCCGAACGCTCTGGCGGACATCGTCTCCCAATTCCCGGCCACGCTGCCGATCCCGATCCTGATCGTGCAGCACATGCCGCCGACCTTTACTCAACTCCTGGCGCAGAGGCTCGATGCCCAGACGCCGCTCGAGGTGCGGGAGTCCCAAGGCGGCGAGGTGCTGGGACCGAACCAGATCTGGATCGCGCCCGGCGGACGGCACCTGACGGTGCGGCGTCAAGGAATCCAGATCGAGACGGCTCTCACCGACACCGAGCCGGTGAACTCCTGCCGCCCGGCGGCCGACGTGCTCTTCCAGTCGGCGGTGGAGGTGTTCGGAAACCGTGTCCTGGGCGTCGTGCTCACGGGCATGGGACAGGATGGTCTCCTCGGAGCGCAAACGCTCAAGGCCGCCGGAGCGAGAGTCCTCGTGCAAGACCGGGCGACCTCGATCGTGTGGGGGATGCCAGGCGCCGTTGCCCAAGCCGGCCTCGCCGACGACGTCGTGCCCCTCGGCCAGGTTGCCCCGCGCCTCACACGGGCGGCGCAGGCCGGACGAGGAGCGAGCCCCGCGCCCCGCATCGACCCGACCTCGAGACCCGTCACATGAGCTCTTTGTCCGCTCAACAGTACCAGTTCGTTCGCGATCTGGTTCGAAAGCGCTCGGGAATCGTGCTCGACGAGGGGAAGAACTACCTGATCGAGTTCCGACTCTCGGAGCTGGCGAGAGCCTCGGGACAAGACTCGGCCCATGCGCTGCTGAGTGCCGCCGAATCGACGCCGAGCTCGCCGGTCACCGATCGCATCGTTCATGCGATGGCGACGCACGAGACGTCGTTCTTTCGCGACCAAACGCCCTTCGATGCCTTGAACGAGGTCATCCTCCCGATGCTGCGAAGGTCGCGCCGGGAGGACAAGAGGATCCGCATCTGGAGCGCGGCCTGCTCGACGGGACAAGAGCCCTTCAGCATCGCGATGACGATCCTCGAGAAGTTCAATGACCTTGCGAGCTGGGACATCTCGATCCTGGCCACCGACATCTCGGAGCTGGTCATCGAGCGTGCTCGTCGCGGTCGCTTCTCCAGCCTCGAGGTGGGGCGTGGTCTGCCGTCGATGTACCTGCAGAAGTATTTCGTCAAGGACGGCAACGATTGGGCGCTGCACCCGGAGGTCACCGAGCTCGTCACGTTCCGGTCCTTGAACCTGTTGAATCTCCCGGTGCGGGGTGAGCCCTTCGATCTCATCTTCTTGCGCAACGTGCTCATCTACTTCAGCCCGGAGACCAAGAGGAACGTCCTGCAGGCCATTCGACCCCGGCTCCGGCCGGACGGGTTCTTGTTCCTGGGGGCACCAGAGATGACGCTGGCGGCGGGAGAGGCCTTCGAGACCGTCCCGGAGGTCAAGACGGCCTGTTTTCGTTTGAAGGAATGATCATTGCGCGGGTCGCCACCCGAGGTGCGATCCGATCACTCGAAAATGCCACGGTCCGCCCTTCGGGCGGCCTTCTACGCCGGGGCCGAGCTTCGGCCCGAACATCCAAGACCCATCATCGAGGGGAAGAACGATGAAGATCCTGATCGTCGACGACAGCAAGGCCATGCGAATGATCGTCAGGCGGACCCTGCGTCAGGCGGGCTTCGGCGAGCACTCGGTCGAAGAGGCTGCCAACGGCAAGGAGGCGCTCGGCCTGGTGCAGAATGGTACGCCGGATCTCATCCTGTGCGACTGGAACATGCCGGAGATGAACGGCATCGATCTCCTGCGCAACCTCAACGAGGCCGGCACGACCGTGAAGTTCGGCTTCGTCACCTCCGAGGGCACGCCCGCGATGCACAAGCTGGCGTCCGACAATGGGGCGATGTTCTTCATCACCAAGCCGTTCACGGTCGAGACCTTCCAGGAAGCTCTCAACTCGGTGATGTCATGAGTGAGCCCCAGGAACTGACACCAGTCACCATCCAGGACTGGACCGATGCCACTCGGGCGGCCGTCGAGGAGTTCGCCACGACGGCTCTCGGCTACTCCGACGTGGAGTTCCGCGTCTACGACCAGGACCAGCTCCCCGATGGGGTCTCGGGTGCCTACATCCCGATGGTCAGTGAGGGCGTCTCCGTCCAGATCGGCGTGATCGCTCGAAGCCAGGGTTGCGAGGAGATCGCAAGGGCGCTCCTGTGCATGGAGCCCGAGGACGGCGAGCTCGATCCGAGCGACATGGTCGATGCCTTGGGTGAGATCGTCAACATCCTCGCCGGCGTCGTCAAGGGTCGCCTGATCGAGCGCGAGCCGAGCATCCGGCTAGGTCTGCCCGTGTTCCTGCACGGTCGCATCGAGCTCAACGGCTCCTACGAGCATTCGGTCACCCAGATGAGCCTGGGTCCGGTGGATGCTCAGCTCCACATCATTCGACAAAGCTACAACGGGTGATCGGCTCCTCCCTCCCTCTTTGTTGGAGGTCTTGCCCTCGAGCAAGACGACCGGGCGGCGGCGGCCCGGGCACTCGGTGACAGTGACCGTTCCGGCAGGGCCGCTCACGGCTCGAAGTCCCCGATTCGAAGATTCGGAAGGCAAAAGTGAAGGCGTCTTCAAGAGCTCGCATCTTGATCGTCGAGGATGATCGCACCGTCGCCTTGATCCTGGAGCGAGGACTGGGCCGGGCCGGGTTCGATGTGTCCGTCGCCGAAGACGGAGTCGAGGCCTGGGAGATCCTCCGCCGCGGTCGATTCGACGCCGTGCTCACCGACTGGATCCTACCTCGCGTCAACGGCATGCGGTTGCTCCGGCGCATCCGCGCCGAGATCGATCCGGTCCCGTGGCTCACCGTGCTGACGTCCTTGGACTCGGCCGAGGCCAGGACCCACGCGCTCGATGCCGGCGCCAACGACTTCATCGCCAAGCCTTGCTCCCCCGATCAGATCGCTCGCCGATTGGCCGACCAGCTCGGCCTGCCGCAACCGACTGCGGCTTCCTTCGAGGACCGGCCTCCCTCGTCAGGCCGCCGCCTCGAGAACGCGGCCTCGGGTCTTCCACGCGCCGACGTTCCGAGCTTCCTCGGTGTCTGCATCGCATCGAGCACGGGGGGCCCAGGCGCTCTCTCGGCAATCCTGCCGCGCCTCAGTGGCAACCTCCCTGCCGCCTTCTTCTTGGTCCAGCACGGCCCGGCTTGGATGCTCTCGAACTTCGCCGAGCGGCTCCAGAGGGACACCGAGCTCGAGGTCCGCTTGGCCGAGAAGGGCGAAGAGTGCGCGCCGGGCAAGCTCTACCTCGCTCCGGGAGATCGACACCTCGTGCTCGAATCCAGCAAGAGCCCCAAGCTGGCACTGAACGACGGTCCGACGGAGAACTTCGTGCGGCCCGCCGCCGACCCTCTCTTCCGAAGCGTGGCCGACACCTGGGGCAGCTTCGGGATCGGAGTCGTCCTGACCGGGATGGGGCGCGACGGGGCGAGTGGAGCCGTCTCGATCAAGAGGAGCGGGGGCCGAATCCTCGTGCAGGATCCTGCGACCTGCGTGGCGACGTCGATGCCACAGGCCGTGATCGACAACGGTGTCGCCGATGAGGTCCACCCGCTCGACGACCTGGGTCAGGCCATCCGCTCCCGCGTCATCGAGCTCGCCACCCAGCTCGGCGCCAGCCATCGCCAAAAGGGGCGGCCCCCCGTGTGATCGGAGCCACTGGGAGCGCGGGCGACCAAAACCAGAGCCCGCGCGACCGAAACGGGGAGCGGTCACCGAGCTGGATGTCGCTTCCTCGACAGCGCTGACGACCGAGCTGTGAGGCTCCGAGCAAGGGTGCCTTTTGAGTAGACGCTCTCGCTGCAACGTCGTGGCCCGGCGCAACTGGAGGGTCCAAGCTCGCTTGCGCAAAGCGCTCACCGGCAGACTCGGTCACTGACTCGCTCGGCTTGGGCACTCCATTCGAGACGGTCAAGAGCGGCCGGGTCCGTCGTCTTCGATTTCGCCCCGGACGGTGTGGACCGTCGTCGTCCCCTGAATCAGCTTCCCCCACATCAGGATGCGCTTGAAGGGGTAGAAGAACGGCTCTTCATCGGGCAGGACCTCGAAGAGCCTCTCTTGGTAGCGCTCGAGGAATCGCTCGTAGGTCGGACCCGAGAGGCGCACTTGGTAGGCGGTCAGGAGCGTGCCTCGGACCCACTCGATGACGTCGTCGCGCCGGTCGAGCACATGGGGATACACCTCGAGTCGCACGGTCGGCTGCCGAAAGCCGAGTCGATGCAGCAGCCGGGCGTACTCGTCCGGCTTCAGGACCGGGGACTCGCGCACGTGGCCCTTCAGCTCGCTCCGAAACGGCTCCTCGCCAGCGACCTCGTTCGCCACCTCGTGAGTCGCGGTGTCGTGGTTGGCCGGCACCTGGACCGCGATCTCACCGCCGGGATGCAGCCAGGTGCGCAGCCGCGTCAAGAGTGCCGGGTGATCATCGACCCAATGCAGCGCCGCGTTCGAGAAGACGACGTCGACCGTGGAGCGCGGCTCGTAGGTGGCGATGTCCCCGGCCTCGAAACGAAGCCCCGCCTCTTCATGCTCCCGCGCTCGACCGAGCATGGCAGGCGATCGGTCGATGCCGAGGGTGAGCTCGAACGACTTCTCGCGGTGCAGCTCCGCCGTCAGCTCGCCCGTCCCGCAGCCGAGATCCAGGCAGGTCCGGCCCCGGCCTTCGCCGACGCATTCCATCAGGTCGAAGAAGGGCCGGCTCCGCTCGTCCCGAAAGCGATGGTACTGATCCGGATTCCAATCGCCGGGCATGACCGTGACCTCGCGGAGACTACAGGATGTGCTCGAAGCAGTCGATCAGCCGCTCGACCTCCTGGAGGTCGTTGTAATGGACCAGGCTGACGCGGACGACGCCGTCCTCGGGGTCTAGCCCGAGCGCTTCGCAGAGCGACCAGGCGTAGAAGTGTCCGTAGCGGATCCCCAAGTGATGGCGGTTGGCCGACTGTGCGATCGCCTTGGAAGGCTTGGACTCGTGCACGAAGCTGATCGTGCTGACTCGGGTGGCCGGGTCGGCGGACTGGGGCCCCAAGATCTTCACCTGAGGCTTTTTCGCCAAGTAGCTCAGGAGCGCTTCCTGCAGAGGCGCCTCACAGGAGGTCATGACCTCGAAGGCCTTCGTGACCACGTTGCGCTCGAAGTCTTTTGGCGGCTCCTGACCGGTGAGCTGGCACAGGTAGTCCCAGATCCCGAGGATCCCGGCGCAGGCCTCGTGATTCACGCCGCCCAGCTCGAACTTGTAGGGAACCTCATATGGGGGAATGAAGAAATGATTCGGTCCCTCGAGCTCGGCGAAGGCCTCGTGCGTTCCGAAGAGCGCGGCTTGATGGGGACCGTAAGCCTTGTAGGTCGAGAACACGTACCAGTCCGCCTTCCAGGCAGTCACGTCCATCGCCCGGTGCGGGGCAAAGGCGACGCCGTCGACCACGACGCGTGCGCCGTTGCCATGGACGAGGTGGGTCACCGTCTCGATGTCCTCGATCCGACCGAGCAGGTTGGAGACATGGGGGATGGCGACCAGGCGGGTTCGCGAGCTGAGCAGCGACTCGAGGTCCGGCATCCTGAGCGTCCCGCTCTCGCGGTCGAGCTTCCAGGTGCGGATCGTGTAGCTGCCCTCGAGCCGCCGCCAAGGGCCGATGTTGGCCTCGTGTCCGAGCTCGCAGACGATGATCTCGTCCCTTTGCGGGTCGAAGGAGCGAGCCAGGCAATCGGCGAGCATCGAGCACAAGGCCGAGGTCGACGGACCGATCACCACTTCGCCGACGCCGTCGGCATTCATGAAGGCCTTGAGGAAGCGGTGCGCTTGCGCGACGGTCTCGGTCGCTCGCTTCGAGGTCTCGTAGTCCGCGCCGAGCTGGGCGTAGCTGCAGAGGAGATAGTCCCGGATCCGGTTCACCACGGTCTCGGGAACCTGCGAGCCGCCCGCATTGTCCAGGAAGACGTCCGCACCTTGCAGCGCGGGAAACAGGCTTCGGATGGCATCTCGATCCACGAGAGGCGCGGGCTGCGGCTCGATCACGGGTGGGCTCCAGGGTGGGACGTTGGGAGGTCGATTCGACCACCAGCATTCCGCCTCGGAGGCTCGACATCAAGTCGAACCCGAGATTCCGAGCCGCCGGCGGTCGCGCCAGTAGCGAAGCAGCTCGAAGGAAGCCCACGCCGCGACCAGATGCTTGAGCGCATGACCGCTCACCCAATGCCCGCTCGCCCGGTAGATCGGATCGTCCAGGCTCTCGAGGCCCTTGGCCAGTCCGTAGAGCACCAGGGCCGCGATGAGCGGCTCCAGCCCGGCGGTCAGCCGGGGCACTCGCCACCAGAGCAAAGGGATCGCGACTAGCGGAAAGAACTGCACCAGAGCGTACAGCCGCAGATCGCCGGTCCCGGCCCAGATCAAGGCGCTCGACAGGCCGATCGCGAGGAGAGGCAGGAGTGCGCGGCGCCCGGTGCGGTCCCCGAAGTGGTCTTGCAGGACGAGAGCCACCGTGGCCATGAAGGTGATCGTCATCGGGAGCCGATCCCAGACGAGCGTCGCGTGAGCCGGGGACCCATGGTAGTAGGCCGAGCCTGAGCCCGTCAGGAAGATGCCCATGAACAAGGCAGCGGCGATCGGGGCGTCGTCGAGCGTGCTCGCATCTCGCCTTCGCCGGGCCAATGTCAGAAAGCCGAAGACGCCGACGAGCAGGAACGGGAGATTCGAGAGCACGTTCTGCGCGTGAGGGAGGCTGCCGAGAGGGCGCTGATCGGCGAAGTCGTGGTACTCCGCAGATTGCTCGATCGGGCCCACGATCCAAAGTGCCATCACCGTGATCCCCAGCAAGACACCGATCGGCCAGAGCCGACTGGGCGAGACCGTCACCCTCATGCGCCGAGGTCGAGCTGGAGGACGGGCCGGACCGGGTCGTCCCGATACACACGAAACCTCGCCGCGGCGAACATCGCCTCCGGCCCGTTCCACACCTCGCCCGCGTCGAGGCCCTCGCCGCGCCGCGGGAAGGCTTGGAGGCGCGTCGCCGACGCGGACTTCGCCTTCTCGATCGCCGCTTCGAGGAGCGCGCGCGCTGCTCCGCGGCCCCTGCGATCGGGAGCGACGAAGAAGCACGTGATGGCCCAGCAATTGGCGTCCTTTTCCAGGCCGAACTGCGCCAGGATCTTGGGAAAGCGGTCTCGCGGCCCGATCTGGCAAGACGCGACGGGCCGCTCGTCCTCGTACAGCAGGATCTGGTCGAGGTCGCCGTCTCGGAAGCGCTCCTCGCGCAAGGCGCGGTTCTCCTCGGCGGTCCGATCACCCCAGCCGTCCCAGGTCGGCACGGCCCAAGCGACGCAATGGCACCACCCGCCGCCGTTCGCGGCCGAGTGCAGCTCGAAGAAGTCCGAGAGGGTGTCTCGAGTGAGGGAGCGCGCCTCGAACGTCATGGTGCCTACCCGATCCTTCAGTGGACAATCGTCGTCAACGCCGGCATCTTCACTTCGATGACACCGACGATTCAAGCCGTCGTCTTCGACTTCGACTACACCCTCGCCGATGCATCGCCCGGTATCGTGCATTCCTTCCGGGCTACATTTGAAGTGATGAAGCTTGTCGCGCCCGAGCCGGACCGGGTCCGCCGCACGATCGGCATGAGCCTGCCGCACGCCTTCCGCGAGCTCTCCGGCGTCGGGGATCCTGATGCGGCCCAACGCTTCATGGACATTTATCACGCGCAGGCGAGCGCGGTAATGCTCGCGAAGACCCGGGTCTTCGAGACGGTGGTCCCGTGTCTCGAGAGGTTACGTGATGGGGGATCGAAGTGCGCCATCGTCTCGACCAAGACGCGGCGCCGCATCGAGGACGTCCTCGAGCGCGATGAGCTGTCAGCATTCTTCGAGACGGTGATCGGCGGCGAGGACGTGATGACCCACAAGCCCGATCCCGAGGGGTTGCTCTTGTGCCTCGATCGATTGTCCGTGGCGCCGAGCGCGACGCTCTACGTCGGCGACAGCCGCATCGACGCCGAGACGGCCCAGGGTGCAGGCACTCACTTTCAGCCCGTCCTGACGGGCGTCACGCCACCGGAGCACTTCGAAGGCCTGCCGGGGCGAGCGCCGATCGGCAGCTTGGCCGAGCTGAAGGTGTGACGGGGCCACGGCCCGTCGAGACTCACTTCGTGCTGCAAGTGAGGTGGTCGAGGTAGGCGCCTTCGACGAGGTCGTCGCCGGTGATGCTCAAATACTCACAGAGCTCATCGGCGATGGCTTGGCCTTCTGCCTCGGACTGTCCCTCTCGGAGCACGACCTCGAGCTCGAGGTAGCGGCCGAGCCCTTCGACCTCGTCGAAGTGGATGCGCGTCTGTCCGACCATCACCAGCGTCCGAGTCTTCTGGACGACACCGATCGCGCCGAGCGCCTTGGTCAACGCCCGGCCCAGCGCCTCAGGGTCTTCCACGGCACAACGCTCATAGTCACTCGTCTTGGCCGTCGCGTGGTCCGGACGGTGGTAAGCGATCAGCTCGGAGCGTCCATTGACGCGGCGCAGCTTCAGTCGTGCCGGGCTCTCGCTTCCGGCAGACTCCGGACAACGAAAGAAGACGTCCTTCTGCTCGAGGATCTCCTCGTGATCGCCGCGCCGGCGCGCCGCCTCGAGCTGCGCGTCCCAATCGCGCGCCTTCGCCTTGATCTCGATGTTCTTCGCCATCAGAGCAGCTCTTTGAGTGCCCCGGCGAGGCGCTTGTATTGCTCGAGCGAGTTGTAGAGCTGCGCCGAGAAGCGGATGATCCGCTTCGGCGGAGCGGGCCACGGCATGATCGGGATCTCGATGCCCCAGCGCGACATCAGGTCGTCTTGGAGCGGGTCGACGTACAGAGAGGACTTGGGCGCTTCGTCCTTGCCCGGCGGCAGCGGGAACGAGGCGAGGTGGCCGATCATCGTGTCGGGACAGGGCAGCTCGATCCCGAGCGCGTCGGCGACGATCGGGCGCGCGGCGAGGGCGAGGTCGCGGTTGTGCTTGCGAAGCGCCTCGAATCCACCGGGCAGGAGGGATCCCAGGAATCGGATCGATTCGGGGATGACCAGCCAGGGTGTCGGATCGATGGTGCCCGTCCAATCGAACTCGATCAGGTACTTCGAGCGATCGCTGCGCGGCGAGTTCGCGCCGTGGCTGATGGCGAGGGGGCGAATGCGCGCTTGGCGGTCCTCGCGCACGTAGAGCAAGGCGGAGCCCTTCGGCGTGCACAGCCACTTGTGGCAGTTGCCGGTGTAGTAGGTGGCTCCCAGTCGGTCGAGCTCGAGGGGCACCATGCCTGGCGCATGGGCGCCGTCGATCAACGTGTCGATGCCGCGGCGGTTGAGCTCTTGGACGATCGGCTCGATCGGCAAGACCAACCCGGTCTGGCTGGTGACGTGGTCGATCAGGAGCAGGCGCGTCCGCGCGTTGACCGCGCCCAGCACGCGCTCGACGACCTCATCGGCGCTCTTCAGTGGGAAGGGGATCTCGACGACCTGCACACGGGCGCCGGTCCGCGCCGCGACGAAGTCGAGAGCGTTGCGGCTCGCATTGTACTCGTGGTTGCTCACCAGCAGCTCGTCCTGCGGTCCGAGCTCGAGGGAGCGCAGGATCGAGTTGACGCCGTAGGTCGCGTTCGGCACGAAGGCGAGGCAGTCGGGACTCGCACCGAGGAAGCTCCCGAGCTCTCGGCGCGTCTCGTCGAGTGCCGGCTCGAGCTCATGGACGAAGAAGCGGACGGGCTCGAGCTCGATGCGCTTTCGCCACCGGTCCTGTGCCTCGAGGATCTTGGTGGGGCAGGCACCGAAGGAGCCGTGGTTGAGGAACTCGATGCCCTCTTCGAGCTGCCAGTGAGCAGCGTGCTCGCTGGTCGCGGCGACGCGGGACGCGGTCATGATCTCTCCCCAGCCGGTCGATCGAGCTCAGCGGCGACCCGGACGGTGCCGACTCGCCGAGACGCCCTCATTGGAGCACGTTGCCGATGTCGGGCATGAGCGGTCGCACCGACATGGTCTTGAGCGCGAAGTTGCTGCCTTCACCGACGCGGCAGACGAAGAGGTCGCGGTGGTGACGGATGAGCTCGAACTCGTCGAAGCAGGCGACACCGCCGCAGATCTCCATCGCCATCGTCAACAGGTCGGAGGCGCGACGGGAGCACTCGATCTTCACCTTGGCAGCCGTCTCGCGCAGCATCGTGCCGGCCTCGTACTGCTCGAGGGACTTGAACAGCCAAGTGAGGTTCTGATGCAGCGCGATGTCCATGTCCAAGATGACGTCCTGGACACGCTGGAATCGGCCGATGGGCAGCTCGTCGAACTGGATCCGCTCCTGCGCATAGATGCGGCACTTGTCGAGCGCGAACGCCAGAGACGCCAGCGACAGGCCCGCGATGAAGAGGCGACCGCCGTTGAGGGTCGTCACCATCACCTTGAAGCCCTCGTTGCGCTCGCCGAGGATTGCGTCGTCACCGACCTTCACGTTCTCGAAGGCGATCGAGCCCGTCGAGGATTGGTGCCAGACCTCCTTGCCCGCCATCTCCTGGTAGTGCACGCCCTCGGCGTCCATCGGAACGATGAAGCAGGTCGAGCGGTGACCGGGTCGTCCGCTCGGATCCGTGAGCGCGTGCACGATCACATGACTCGCCCACTTCGCATTCGTCGACCAGCACTTCTCGCCCTTGATCGTCCATCCGCCATCACCGTCGGGCGTCGCCGTGACCTCGGGGTTGGCGGCATCGGAGCCGCGTCCGGGCTCGGACAGCCCGAAGACGAACATGCGCTTGCCTTCGGCGAGGTCGGGGAGGTGGGCCTTCTTCTGGGCGTCATTGCCGAAGAGCTGGAGAGGCTTGGTGCCCAGGCTGGCTGCCGCGCCGGGCGTGATCGCGACGCTCTGGCTGTGGTACCCGAGGGCGAGACCCATGATCACCAGGTCGGTCAGGCCGCCGCCTTGACCGCCGTACTCGTCCTCGACGGTCAAGCCGAAGAGCCCCAGCCCGGCCATCGCGCGAATCGCGTCGTCGGGTACGTGGATGTGCTCACGCTCCCAGCCCAGGAGGTGGGGCGCGATCTCGGAGCCGGCGAAGTCACAAGCGGCCTCGTAGAAGGTCAGGCGATCCTCGTCGACGAGTGAGGCCAGGTAGGTATCCATCCGCCGGGCCATGCGGCAATCTCCTCGTTATCTCTCGGTTGGAGGCGCACCCCGTCCGCCGCGCGCGGTCAGGAGGCACCCGGTCAGGGGGGCCGTCGAAGACCGGGCATTCTATCCGCCGCACCGCGAAGGGGCCAGCCGGTTCAAGGCGCTGAGGTGAGAGCGAAGGACGACGTTGAGCCCCCTTGCCGGCCGAGGGCAGGCTGTGCGAGGCTGAGTCTCCTTGTTTCGACCTCGCCTCGGAAGACAGCCGCGACCGGGTGGGGGAGTCTCCGCCAGGCCAGGCACTCTGGCCGGTGGAACGTCGAAGGAGATCATCGTGAGAGGCTTCTTTCTTCTTGGCTTGTCGATCCTGAGTGGACTCACGACCGAGCTCCGCGCGGATTGCCCCGGCAAGCCCGTGCAAGAGAGCTTCGGCAAGGGAACTCCCGGCGTCTCGGGTGTTCCGCGGATCGTCGTCGGCGGCACGCCGGCCATTCACGGCTTCCTGTCGGTCACCGTGCGACACAATCTTCCGGCCGCAAAAGGCGAGCTCCTGATCGGGTATGACGTCGATCCCGTTTGGCTACCCCGCTTCGGAGCGATGCTGTATCCCAGTGGCCCGAAGAAGCGCATACCGTTTCGCCTGAATGTGGTCGGAGAGCGCACCCTCGTCTCCTTCGAGGCTCTCGACCCGAAGCATTGCGGTAAGCGCCTTATCATTCAGGCCATCATTCAAGATCCCAGTGCGCAAGGGCAAGTGGCCTTCACGCCGGGTCACCGTCTGGAGGTGGGGCCAGTGCCATTGGGCGGAGCGCCATTGTTCCCTGGAGCACAGTACTACACCAAGGGGCAGCCACGCGCCGCGGCGAGTGCCGACCTCGACCTGGACGGCCGCTTGGACTTGGCCGTTGCCTTGGAGACCGCCCACGAGGTCGCTGTCTACTATGGTCTGGGCGATGGCACACTCGCCGATCCAGTATTCTACGACGTCGGATACGCTCCTTACTCGGTCGCCATAGGTGATCTGAACGGTGATCATCATCCCGACCTCGCCGTCGCCAATGCGCTCTCCAAGAGTGTGTCCATTCTTCTCAGTCGCGGTGACCGGACCTTCGCGCCCGAAGTGCGGTACACGACTGGCGGAAGCCCTCGCGCCGTGGCGATCTCGGACTTCGACGCCGACGGTGTTCCCGACCTCGCCGTCGGCAATCTGGGCTCGGACGACGTCTCCATCCTGTTCGGCCGAGGGGATGGCAGCTTCGAAGAGCAGCAGCGGTATGCCGTCGGCGTAGACCCGCTGTCCCTCGCCGTTGCGGACCTCGATGCCGATGGGGCTCCCGACATCGTGACGGCCAATGAAGACTCCGACGACGTGTCCGTCTTGATGAACCGCGGAGACGGCACCTTCGAGAGGGAGCGCCGCCTACCGACCGAGGTGCTGCCCAGCTTCGTCGTCGTCAGCGATCTGGACGGTGATGGCTTCCCTGACATAGCGGTCGCCAACCGCTTGTCCCAAAGCGTCAGCGTCCTGTACGGGCTGGGTCATGGCGAGTTCGAGAGCCAAAGACGCTACCTGGTCGGAAACGGTCCACGGTCATTGACCGTGGCGGACATGAATGGCGATGGCAAGCTCGACCTCGTAGTCGCCATGCAGGGCCAGGAGGAGGTGTTCATCCTACTCGCGAAAGGAAATCGCTCCTTCGCTCTTCGGCAGCGGATCTCCGCCAAGCCGAACCCGCACTTCGTTGCGAGCACGGACCTGAACGGCGACGAGTCGCCCGACCTCGTCATTCTCTGCTCTCAGACCACTTCGGGTGTATCCATGATGGTCTCCATCGGGATCGGGGATGGCACTTGCGTGGCTGAGGATCGCCTTCTGGCCCACCTTAATCCGACCGGGCTTTCGATCGCGGATCTCGATGGAGACGGCTTCTCGGACTTGATCACCACTCACGAGGATTCCAACGAGATCGCGGTCTCTTTGGGTCTCGAGAAGGGGACCTTCGGTGAGTCAGTTCCCTATCGGGTTGGCGGCGACCCGAAAGCTGCGGCGTTCGCGGACTTCAGTGGCGACGGGGTTCTCGACATCGCGGTCTCCAATCAGTGGACGGAGAACATCTCGCTCTTGCTGGGAAGAGGTGACGGGACGTTCGAGCCACAGAAGGTAATTCCTCTCAGCGGTGGCCCGTCTGCAATTGCCGCCGAGGACCTGAATGGAGATCAGATTCCGGACTTGGTGACACCGCTTTGGGAGTCGGACGAAGTGGCGGTCCTCCTGGGGCTGGGCGATGGGACTTTCGAGCCCGAGCGGAGATACAGTGTCGAAACGGGCCCGCGTGCCGTCGCCATCGCCGACTTCAACCGCGATGGTCATCCTGATCTGGCTGTCGTCAATTCGGGTCGTTCCAGCGTATCCATCCTCTTGAGTGAGGGAGATGGCAACTTCAAGTCTAAGGGATTCTTCTGGACCCAAACCGGACCGCGCGCGCTCGCGGTCGCCGACTTGAATTCCGATGGAATTCTGGACCTGGCCGTCTGCTGCTGGTCCAGCGACTGGCTCTCGATCCTTAAAGGACGCGCGGACGGCACGTTCAGTAACGCCGTTCATTATCGCGGAGGGCGTGGGCAGGTCGTCGTCGCGGATTTCGACTCCGACGGGTTCTTGGATGTCGCTGCGGCCGGCGAAGAGAAGGACGGCGTAAACTTCTTGAAGGGCCGCGGAGACGCCAGCTTCAACTCGGCACGGGTCTTCGCGACTGGACGTGGCTGCTCGGCGGTCGCTGTCTCAGATATCAATCTCGACGGATTGCCCGACCTCGTCGTCCCGAACGTCGACTCGGATGACCTCTCGATCCTCTTCAATCAGAGTCGACGCTGAGTGGGTCACCGTGCAAGGATCGAACTCCGGTTGACCCCTCAGGAAGACTTGAATCGCTACTGAAGGATCGCGACGGCTCCTCCGTAGGCCGTGAGGCCGGAGCTGGGTGAGCCGCTCACTGAGACTACCAAGGCCTTTCCCTGATCGTCTGGGGAAGTGTTGAAGCAAATCTCGTTGTTTGGAGGAGGTGGGCCATTATGGACGAGATTGCTTCCGATCGTGACGCGTACGGTCAATGATCCACCTGGGAGTGGCGAAGAGATCAGGACGCAAACTTCCTCTCCGGCTTCAGGGGATCCCGGGTAGATTTCTACCCTGATCAAGTGGATTCCGTTCGCTGGTTGCATCGTGCTGGCTCCAGCTCAAGGGCTCGTTACCGACTCAGCTGGAAAAACGTCTCGAGCCGAGCTTTCACCAGAGGATTCGTCTCGTCACGAGCAGGGATCTCGGCGAAGGTCCTGAGGTCCTTCAGCTCGAAGGCGAGTGCTAGGCCCCAGAACTCGCTCCGCTCGATGGGATCAAGTCGGTCGTAGTGGCCGAGAATCCGGTACACGGCGTCTCTGTCTTGCTCGACCAGGATCTTGGTCGCGATCTCCTGAGTGAGCCCAGGCGCTCGATTGAGGTCTTCTTGATTCTGGGGTGATTGCGCCATCGGGCTCTTGGTCTTCACGACCGCTGCCGTGCCGGCGGCGACTCCCAACAGCCCCGGGCCCTCCATCGCTCCACCGGAATTAGGCAAGCTCCCATGTCTCTGCGTTCCTCCGCGACCTCTGCGGTAGGACTCCGTACCTCTGGCACAGCTTGCCGGGACTCCATGAGCGCCGAGGCGAACGGGCGCTTGCCAAAGGAGCGACTGCATGATCGTGTGCCGAGTCGAGAGAGTCATGCGCCCATACCTCGAGGCCCTGCCGTGAATGAGGAGAGGCACCGAAACCTAGCCATTTCCTTGCACCGACGACTCCTCAATCGAGCGAGTGCCTCGAATCGCCCATTCAACGAGCTTCTACGGGAAAGGCGTCTCCGAATCCTATGTCCGTGATACTCGGCTTCTTCGGCAATCCGCGGCCCCGTCGGCACCGAATGACTTCGACTTCGACTTCGACTTCGACGGCGAGAGGCTGACGATGGCGGTACACTCGGGAGCATCGAGTGTCCTCCAGTCGTATCAGCGTTCCTCGATCCGCTGCATGGCACTCAGCGTAGTGATGGCGAGTTCCAGATTCTCCAGAACGATAGAATCGCTCTCGTGAAGTTGCTGATGTTCGGCAAAGGAAAGCAGATCAACCATTCCCAGGGCAGTGACAGCTGCCCAAAAGTCGGAGCGACCGATTCGTTCAAGGTGCTCGTACTGCGTCAGGAGTCGGTAGATCGCTGCCCGGTCGCCATTCTCGATGATGGCCAAAACAGCGATCGCTGGAGGGGCTCCGCGCTTCCAGTCCTCCTTTGTAGGAATCTTGGGAAGCACAAAGGTGCTACCGGCTACAACTGCAACCAGGCCAATTAGGGAGATCGCAATATGGCTTCTGCTCATCGCGTTATCGCCTGGCTCGATCGGACCTCAGCGTCGTGGCCTTGAGACATGATTAGGCACTCTTGAAAGCTCAAGAGGTGCCGATCAACACGGTCTTCGACGGTGACCGCACCGGAGGTTCGGACTTCGGTAGCAAAGTGGCGGAGATCAACATGGAACCACCACCGTAACCCGCGGGGATGTCGAAGCAGTACTCCCCAGCGCTGACCGGCTCCTTGATCTCGTTGTCGGATTGTCCCGGAGCCGTCATGAGCACGCTGATCTGGAGCTGGGCGTTGGGTGGTCCGGAAACCAGCACACAAAACTCAGCTCCTTCGGTTGCATCACCAATCGTCTTGACGGAGACCGCATCCTGGCCGGAACCGCTTGACTGTGTCACCGTTCGACCTCCAGGCCATCAGCGCTTTTCGTTCGTCGAGAGCTGCTCGAGACCCTTGATCGCCGTTTGGATGGAATCCCGAACTGCACGGTCGTTCTCGATTTCCAATCGGCTCTTGGCGAAGGGAATGAGGTCAGTCATCCGGAGCAGGAGCACGGCACCCCAGAAATCCGTCTTGGCAATACGATCGAGGCGGTCGTACTGCGACAGGACCTGATAAACAGCCTTGGTATCGCGGCGCTTGATGATTTCGACGGCGATCGAAGCCTGAGGGGTGTCTACGGTTTCAGGTGCTACGATCCTCGGCACCACGAACGCGCCACCTGCGATCACAGACGACAGCCCCAAGGCGGCGGCGCCGATGCGGAGCAGGGAGCGGCGCTCGATGATCTCGTAGCTGCCGTCCGAGTAGGAGCGGTACTCGACTGGTTTCTTGAACCAGGACATCAGGTAACCTCCGGTCAATCTCCTGGAAGGACGTTACACCTCGTGACGCGTTGGGCTCGTGGTCAATAGGGTTCTTGGAGATTGAATCGTGCCGAAGACATTCGCCGACGTCAAGCACGTGATCGATCCAGGATACCTGGGCCCGGTGGGCGGAGCGTCATGGCTCGGGCTCGGAGGCTGCCGTGGTGGTGCCTCTCGAGCCGATCATGTACTGTGCGCGTCGGTACCGGAGGGGCTGGCAGTTGCGTACCCGCGACAGCGATTGCGCGGGCTCTCCTTCACCGCAGAGGACGCGGAGAGCGCAGAGGTGTCTTTGCCTCTCTCGATCATCGAGGTGTTCCTCCGCACCGGGTCCTCCATCGCTCCACCGGAATTAGGCAAGCTCCCAATTCTCTGCGTTCCTCTGCGGTAGGACTCCGGTTTCTCGGCCGCAGCGGAGGGAGAGCATGTCAGCCTTTCAGGTGCGCGAGAGTCGCTGGTCACCGCAATCCCGCGGAAGGGCCAGGTCGGGTCGTGCGGTGCTGACCTCCCTCTGCTCGAGCTCACCTCGGCGCGAAGCGCTCGAACGACTCACCATTGAACTTGTACACGCCGTGCTCGTGCGTTCCCAGCCACAGCCCGTCGTGCCGATCCCGGTAGATCGAGTAGAGCAGGACGACCTCGGTGCCGTCCATGATCGGATAGTGCGTCATGTTCCGGCCGTCGTAGCGCCACACACCCTTGTGGTAGGTCACCATCCACAGTTCACCGGCCGGATCGGCGACGACGGACTGGAAGTAGATCGGGCTCTCTCCGGGTGCCAGCGCTGCCGGATCGACTCCGGGCTCGCGCGTGTAGGCAAGCTGTTCGAAGCGGTTTTCTACCTCGGCCAAGGGACCGACGGGCAGCGTCAAACGATAGCGATGCTTCGTATTGCAGATCCAGAACGCGCCGTCCTCGTCCTCGATGACCGAGCGAAAGCCGAACCACGCGTCGCCCACCTCGGTCATGTGCGACTCGTACATCCAATTCCACGTCTTGCCGTCGTAGCGACAGACGCCGACGTATCCCGTTCCGAGCCACAGGTGGCCACTGCGGTCCCTGTACACGCACCACACGTCGTAGGGACTCCAAGGCCGATTCGGATTCCTCGCGAGGTATTCGTCCTCGCGCGGGCTCTTCGGGAGCCTCAGTGCGTAGAGCGTCTGACCGTCGTACCGACACGGCCCCAGCGGACCACGAAGCCACACGTCGTCGGGATCGAGGCGCCACCCCTGCTCGTTGAGCGAGTCGGGGGAAGTCATCTCCTTCTTGGGCAGCTCCTGGAATCGCTCGCCGTCGAACCGGCTGATGCCGCTCAGCGAGGTGACGAGGATGTCGCCCGAGGGACCGTGTTGATCGATTCCGCGCACACGGTCGCCGGTCAGGCCGTCCCGGGTCGTGAAGCGCGTGATCGTCTTGCCGTCATAGCGGCAGACACCGTTGCCATCGGACCCGAACCAGTAGTTGTCGTCGGCATCCTGGAACACGATCCAGCAGCTCGCGCCGATGTCGGAGACGACCTCGCCGGTCGCGACGCTCGCATCGGCGCGGGGAGCCGAGGAGGCCCGCGCCAGGTCGGCACCTCTCTGTCCACCTGAACAAGCAGCCGTCCATACGCACAGCAGCGCTGTGACGGGCAGGCCCGAGCCCTTGCCAAGCAATGGCCTTCTGCTCGACGAGCGTCTGCGAAAGGCAAATGGGATTCTCATGGGGCAAGCTCTCACATTGGTCCGGCGGTAGGGTGAAGACGACGCACGTGCTCGGAGCCTCGAGCTCGAGATGCCCAGGATCGCCAGCTCGATCGCAGTCCGATTCACTCCGAGTCCGTGAGGAGGACGCGACAACTTACGGGCTCGAGCCGACGTCTCGCAGGTCCGGCCGACGGTTTTGCCTGCGTGTTACAGAGCGCTCCAGACCGGCGGGATCACCCAGCCGTCCTTCGCCAAGAAGTGACCCGGTATAGAGTCGGCACGGATCGACTCTCAGTCGACGCGCCTTCGTCGCTGCCTATCGCGGTCTCTCATCGCTTCCCAGCGAGGCTGCGTCGGCACGCACGTCGCCAGAGCGGGCTCAATCCAGCATCCATGCCATGATGGGATCTTCGGAGCGGAGCATGACTGGAAACGCGATCGCGAAGAAAACGAGCAAATAGCCGAGAGCACTCCGGCGGCGCTCTGGCTGAAGACCGAGGCCTTCCAAGGCCAACAGACCGGCCACGAGAAAGAGAGCAATCAGGATGACGAGGTATCGACTCGGAGGAAGAGGCAGAGGAGCAATGAGGAGATAGGCAACGTAGAAGGAAGCCGTCGTCAGGAGGATCCCGGCAGCTCGAGCCAATCTTCCAAGCGCAGGCAGGGAGAAGGTGGCAGCGACGCCAGCCAGGAAGATCAGAGCTGACAGGTAGATCGGGTGAAGGAAGCTCGGCCCGAAGGCCGGAAGCCGGAGCCCCAAGACGCCTGCGAGCGGAATGGCCAGGCTGATCCCGATCAGAAGCCGTCCGAATCGACGCCGTCCCGCTCCTGGTGAGGCTTGAAGCGGCATCGCCATCAAGAAGCCTTGAGCAAACAGAATGGGCAGCGTGAGCAGGCAAATCGTCGCTGCCCATTCGAAGACTGAGTGCAGAAAGCTCAACGCCGAGTCCTCATAAATGAAGTGCTCATCGAGATGGGCTCTCGGCATCTCATCGTGGAGGGAGAGAAAGCGCAGGCCGGCACCATAGACCGAGACGTAGAAGCAGACATGCGCGATCGGAAGCAGGCTCAGCAAGAGCATCTTTGGCAGGCTCGCGCCCCGGCCTCGCAGGTTCGGACTCTCATCCATCCGTGCCGTCTCCATCCGTCTCACTCTCCGGACGGGTTCGTCGTCCTGACCTCAGGCGACGCGAACGGGCTGTTGCTTCGAGGCGCTCTCGAACGACTCCAAGCCGCACCACGCCAAGCAGCGATCCCGGCAAGACTTGAAGGTGGTCGGGGCGAGTGGATTCGAACCACCGACTTCCTGCTCCCAAAGCAGGCACTCTAACCAGGCTGAGCTACGCCCCGACGTCGAGGGCCGGATTATAGGCAGAGGGGCTTTCCGGGCGCAAGGATGGGAGCTCGAAGGTTCGTGAGCACTCCTTGCTCGACGCGTTCTGCGCTGCCTTGGCCCAAGCTCGCTCGGTGTTGCCTTCTCGACCAGGTCGTCTTCCGCTCGCTTCGGCTTGGGCACTCCTTGCGGCGGCGCGCTCGATTTGCAGGGTGCGTCAGTCGTCGTCTCCGAGGTAGCCGAGATTCCTCAACCGGCGCTCGAGCTCCGGGCGCATTCGAATGGTCGAATTCGATTGCGGCGCATGCTCGGCGCTCAGACGCCGGAGCCGCTCGAGCGCTTCGGTGAGGTCTCGGATCCTCTCAGGCTCGCTGGTGGCGATGTTCCGGCGCTCACCCGGGTCCTTCTCGAGGTCGAACAGCATCGTCTCCGCCGGGACACCCTCTAGCCCTTGGAAGTACGGCGTGACGTCGAGCCCGAGCGTCTTGGACATCACGCGGGTTTGGGTCTTCTTCCTCTTGTTGACCTTCTCGACGTAGCTCGCTGTCGCCTCGATCAACTTGTAGGATCCGGCTTCGACGCAAGAGAGGTCCGGCGAGCGCTCGCTCGCTATCGGGATCGCCTTCAGGGGCATTCCGCGAGTCAGGGGAACGAGCGATCTCCCCATGAACGGAGCCGGGATGTCGAGTCCGACGAGCTCGAGCAGCGTCGGGGCGATGTCGATCTGCGCGACCGGCGTGGACGCGACATGACCCGATACGACGCCCGGTCCCGTCAGGATCCACGGGACGTGCAACAGCTCGTCGAAGAGCGAGTGCGCGTGGATCCCGAAGCCGAAGTGGTCGTAGAAGTCCTCGCCGTGGTCGGAGGTGATCGCCCACAGCGTGTCTTCGTATCGTCCGCGCGCCTTCAGGTGATCCACCAGCTCACCGAGGCACGCGTCGGTGAAGCGGATCTCGGCATCGTACAGGCTCACGATGTGCTCGAGGTCGGCCGGCGTCAGCGGCTCTTCTAGCCGGAACTCGCTCGGTGACTTCGCGGCCAGCGCGCCCCGGTACAGCTCGGCGGCCACGAATCCGTCCTTCAGTCGCGGATGGACGTGCCCTCGTGACTCGGACGGCGAGATCACCTCGAGGTACTCCGCGGGAGGCTCATAGGGCTCGTGGATCTCATAGGTGTGGACGACGAGGAAGAAGGTCTCATCACCCACCGAGTCGATCCACTCGCGGGCTGCCTCGAAGGTCTCTCGAGCGCTGCGGCCCAGGATGTCCCCGAGATACAGCTCGAAGCCGCGATCGAATCCGAACTGTGCGTCGACCATGCCCCCTTCGGTGATGGCGGCCGTCCGATACCCCGCCGCGGCAAATCGGCTCGCCAGCGTCTCGATCGACGGATCCAGAATCCGCTCCGCCGAGATCATGCCGTGCGCGGTCGGTGTCCTCGACGTCAGGATCGACATCGTCGCCGGCAGAGTCCACGGCGCCTGGGCCAGGACGCGCTCGAAGCGGACGCCCGTCTCGGCGAGGGCGTCGAGGCGCGGGGAGGTGGGCGCCTGGTAGCCGTAGCAGCCCAGGTGGTCGGCTCGCAGCGTGTCGAGGAGCACCAGAATCACGCTCGGCCGATTCAGGCGGGACACGGCCGACAAGACCGGACTGCCCCAAATGGCGATACTTTCCTCGGACTCCGAGGTGGCCTCGAAGTGGAGCTGCCCTCGGCCACTGGCCGTCCACGCCGCCCGCACCGGGCACCATGCGCCACCGGCCGCCGGATCCAGCGTCTTCTCCAGGACCTCGACCGTCTGTCCGTCCTCGCCCTTCCACAGCACACGAAACGTCGCGCCCGTCTCCAGGCCCTCGGGGACACCCACGGCGAGGCTCAGCCGGTAGTCTCCTTCGAGCATCAAGTCCACGGCGTGCCGATGGGGAGCCGAATCGACCCAAGCTTGACGAGTCTCTTGCCCCAGCCGCATCGGTGACGACTCGATCGGCTGTAGGAGCTCGGCGGACATCAAATGAAGGGACCCCGTCGTCAGCGTCGGGATCCGGGCCAGACCTTGGTCCGCTGAGCCATCTCCACAGGCCGCGACGAGGAGAAGGAAGGCTAGAGCGACGGCGGGCCCGGGCCGCACTCGAATCGGTGGTGCCGCGCCGTGGGTCGGAGTCTCGCCGCGCGCGCGGGTGTGAAGGAGGCTCGAGGAGGGCAGTCGCATGTCCATCTGGCGGAAGGTCTCGCGCCCGGTCGCTTCGGCGGCTTTGCGAAGCAGGCATCGAGCGGTTTGCCGGATGAGGCGACCGCGATCGGTGCGGAGCCAGGCGGGCTGGAAATGGTGCTTTTGATCTCTTGGCTGCGATCAGTATGACACAACTTGGCCGCGCGGGCGAATCGGAGCACTTCCTACGGCCTGGACGACATCCTTCGCAGCCACCACGAGACGACGCCCATCACGACGGCGAGGACGATCAGGAGGCGCGCCGTCCACGACGGAATGGTGATCAGGGCCGCCACGACGATTGCGCCAATGAGGTAGAGGGTCTGACCGGTGGTGAGCTTCATGACCGGGAGTCTACCGAGCGGTTGCCGCGCCGAGAAGCACTCACCCTGCGTCGTCGAGGATGTCCGGATCGACGAGGGAGTCGTCGGCCCAGTCGCGGGCACGAGCGATCTCGAGGCACCGCCCGAGCAGCTCGATGACCACCTCGCGGCCGAGGATCGTGTCGGCGGCGATGTGGGCGGCCTGAGAGACGGCCTGGGTGATGGCCTCGTCTCGGCCCGCCATGGCGGCGGACTGCGCCAGGAGGGCTTCGGAGATGACACTGCAGACGTGCCCGGCGAGCTCTTCTTCCGCGCGAAGCTTGACGAGGATGTTCGTCACGAGACCGTTGGCGCGAAAGGGGTCTTGAGGATGCTCCCTCGTGGTCACGTAGCTCTCGACCACGGAGAGGGCCGTCTGCAGGTTGTCGAAGGCCCTTTGCTGCTCCTGATCGGCGAGCTGTTGGATCAGTGCCTCGAGTGATCGCCTGGCACAAGCCGCGGCAAAAGCCACCCGACTCTTTGTGGGGAGCTCCGCAATGCGTTCTCGGCTCAGCTTCATCGACTCGCCTGAATCAGTTGTTGATGGAATGACACACCGAGTCGATGAGTGCACACCTTCCCGGAACGGCGAGGGGGATTCCCCTAGGCTCGCCGCGGAGGTGCGTTTTGTTACGGAGTTTTTTTTATTTCCAGAACTCGCGGCCAAGTGGAGGACTCCCCGTCCGCGCCTTCGGCCTTCCCGGCCGGGTCGAGTGCCGGAACCTGAGCCGGAGCCGCCTTTTCTGAACCGGGCGCCGCCCGTAGAATGCCCCGACCTTCCTGGGACACCTGACCCGTTCGACCCGTCTTCCGAACGAGAGCGCACATGAATCCGACGCTGACCGCTCGCCTCTGCGTGATGATGTTCTTCCAGTTCTTCATGTGGGGGTCCTGGTACGTCTTGGCGTACGTGTACCTCGGCCAGATCGGATTCGGACCGAGCGAGATCGCCATCACCTACTCGGTCGGGCCCATTGCGGGCATGCTCTCGCCGTTCTTCGTCGGCATGATCGCCGACCGCTTCTTCTCGACCGAGCGGATCATGGGGGTGCTGCACCTCGCGGGCGCCGCCATCATGTTCGGGGCGGTGACCCTGATGAAGGCGGACGTGCCGTCTCCAGGCCTGATCAACCTGGTCTTTCTCGGGTACATGCTCACCTACTATCCGACGCTCTCGCTCACTAACACGCTCGCGCTCCACAACATGGACGACGCCGAGAAGCAGTTCCCGGTGATCCGCGTGTTCGGGACGATCGGCTGGATCGCGGCGGGACTGCTCATCAGTCTCTGCAGCTGGAACGGCACGATCGAAATGTTCTACGTCGCGACCGCGGCGGCTGCCGTGATGGGGATCTACAGCTTCAGCCTGCCTCACACGCCCCCCCCGGCGGCCGGAGAGAAGATCACGGCGCGTGAAGTGCTCGGACTGGATGCGTTGATCCTCCTGAAGCGACCCGCCTACCTCGCGTTCATGGTCAGCTCTTTCCTGATCTGCATCCCGCTTGCCTTCTACTATCAGCTCGCCGGTGCCTATGTGTCGCAGTCTGGCTTCGAAGAGACTTCTGGTGCGACGATGTCCTACGGCCAGATGTCCGAAGTCTTCTTCATGCTGGTGATGCCGTTCTTCTTCGCTCGCCTCGGCGTGAAGTGGATGCTCTTCGTCGGAATGCTCGCCTGGGTCGTGCGCTACGCCTTGTTCGCGTTCGGAGCGCCGGACGAGGTCGCCTGGATGATCATCGGCGGCATCGTACTGCACGGCATCTGCTACGACTTCTTCTTCGTCACCGGCCAGATCTACACGGACAAGGTCGCGACGAAGGCGATTCGTGGCCAAGCGCAGGGCATGCTCGTCTTCTTCACGCTCGGCCTCGGGATGCTGATCGGGGCACAGGTGGCCGGAGTCGTCGAGGCCCAGAACACCCCGGAAAACGCTGAAGAGCTTTCGACGCAAGCAGAAGAGCTGACCCAGACGATCGACTCGTTGGCCGAAGAGTACGAGGTACAAAGGGGCAGTGAGGCCACCGATACGAAGGAAGAGATCGACGACCTCACCGCCCGGCGAGACGATCTCCTCGAGCGGGCCGCCCTCGATTGGAAGTCCATCTGGATGTTCCCGGCCATCTTTGCCGCGGTGATCATGCTGCTGTTCGTGTTCGTCTTCCACGAGAAGAAAGAGATCGTACAAGGGGCGGAGGTCGTGTGATCAGGTGATCGTGTGATCAGGTGCGGCGCTCCGAACGGCCCCTTGCTCGGCACCTTTCCGTGACCGCTTCCCGTTTCGGTCGCGCGGACTCTGTTTTCGGTTGCGCGGGCTCTGGCGGAGGACCTCCGGAGCATGCAGATGGTGAAACCCGTCGAGCCCGGCTCTCCCGAACGTCCAACGGCTCGACTTCCAACTCTCAACTTTGAAGATGGCGTTCCGATCGCCCCGGCGGCATCGGGCCACGGAGTTTCGGATCTTAGGTCTGGGTCCTCTCCGAGGCGCTGGGATGGAGGACACGGAGACCGGCTGAAGCCGGCGGTCCGAATGCGGCGTTCCCATTAGCTTCAACTCAGCGCCGCCGGCGGACCGGCGGCGCTGAGACAGACGATCGGAGCCCGAACAGGTCCCTGGCGCGGGGTTGGCAACACGCCGGCGCGCACAGAGCTCGCCACCGATTCAGAGGGGCCTCGTGAGGGACGACGGGACCGGATCCCGCAAGCGAAGGCGAGGGAACGTTCTGACGACCTGACTGACGGGCAGGTCGGATCGTCCCTTACTCATCGCCAGCCGGATGAGGTCCACGCCGTGAACCTCGCCATCCCACCGGCTACGGCTCCATGTCAGGGACCCGTGTGGGCTCTGGTTTCCCGCAACGACTCTCTCAATCTCTCGAGGCCTTCGTGGATCGACATCGATGGCTCATAGCCGAGGTCACGGCGGGCGGCAGTGATGTCGAACCAGTGGGCCCTGGCGAGCTGGTGGGCGAGGAAGCGGGTCATGCGGGGCTCTTCGGTCTTGCCTCGCGCCCGATACGACAGCTCCATCAGGGCGCCTGCGAAGTAGGCGACGGGGCCCGGGATCGAGCGGGACTCGGGCGGTAGGCCGGCCGCTTCGAGGATGCCGTTCAGGAGATCGCGCATCGTCCAGGGCTCGCCTTGGGAGATAAAGTAGGCTTGGCCGGCGGCAGGGGAGTCCACTGCCGCGATCGCATCGGCCGCCAGCAGGTGTGCTCGAGCGGCGTCGTCGATGTAGACCGAGTCGACGCGGCCGCGGCCGCCGGCGACGAGACGGAGCTGACCGGCCTTCGCGCGGGCGATCAGTCTCGGCACGAGGTGATTGTCACCGGGGCCCCAGATCAAGTGCGGGCGCAGTGCCACCGTTCGCAGGGACGGACCATTCGCTGCCAACACCTCTTGCTCGGCGCGGGCCTTGGTCTCGGGGTAGGCGGCCAAGTAGCGTTCGGGATACGGCAGGGACTCGTCGCGACCTTCGATGTCACCGCCTGAGAACACGACGCTCGGCGAGCTCGTGTAGACGAGGCGCTCGATGCCCAGCTTCTGACACACGGCGAGGACGTTGCGGGTGCCGACGACATTGGTGCGAAAGTAGTCGACCTTTGGTCCCCAGATCCCGGCTTTGGCCGCGACATGGAAGACGATGTCGCAGCCTTCGGCCGCCTCGAAGACGTCATCGACATCGGCCACGCTGCCGCGCCGAGTCTCGACGCCGAGCGCCTCCAGCTCGGGATAAGCGCCGCGGGCCAAGCTTCTGACCTCGTCCGAGCGCTCGAGTAGCTGCCTCGTGATCGCGCCGCCGAGAAAGCCGCCGGCCCCGGTGACGAGCGCCCTCAACGCAGCTTCCCCCTGGCCCACACCGCGAGCTTCTCGCGGAATATCTTGGCGTTGTGGCGGATGTCGACGGGGAACCCTTTGTGGAAGAGGATGTCTTTCACCTCGCGGGTCGTCTCGTGCATTCGAGCCATCTCGAGCAGCTCGCGTCGCACGGCTTCCTCACTCCCGTCCTTCTCCAGCTCGACGCAGAGGACCGGCCTCTGCTCGCCCCGCTTCCCGACCCCGACCAGGGCCGAGCGACGCACGGCCGGGTGCGCATCGAAGATCCGCTCGAGGCAGATCGTGTACAGGCGACCGCTCTCGGTCTCGACGCGATGCGCTTTGCGTCCGCAGAACCAGAGCTGACCTGCGTCGTCGAGGTATCCCAGGTCGCCCATGCGATGGCGATGGCGCCGGCGCCCCGTGCCGAGATCCTCGATCTTGGAAAGTCGATCCGCCTCGAGCCGCGAATGATAGGACTGCGTCACGATCGGGCCGTGGACGACGATCTCACCGACCTCCCTGGCCGGCAGGCGCATCGTCTCCGACCACTCCTCGATCGGACCGTCGTCGATGGCGATGATCGCGACGTCGACGCCGCTCACCGGTCGGCCGACGCAGATGCCCGCGCCTTGCTCGGTCGCCTCCCGCGTCTCCTCCAGGATCGCCCGGCTGCCGATCGAGGCGACGGGCAAGGCCTCGGTCGCCCCATAAGGCGTGAAGATCTCGGCGCCTTCCTCGAGCAGGCTCTGGAACCTCGCCAGGTTGGCGGGTGAGGCGGGGGCTCCGGCCGAGAGCACGCGGCGCAATGAGGGAAGCTTCACACCTTCCTTCACTCCGAAGCGTCCGACGCGGTCCAGCAGAGCCGGCGAGCCGAACATGTTCGTGATCGCGTGCTCTTGGATCGGCCCGATGATGTTCGGCGGATGGACGTGTCCCGGGCGCGTGAAGTCCATCTTGGGAATCACGGCCGTCATGCCGAGCGCCGGATCGAAGAGCGCGAACAAGGGAAACGTCGGCAGGTCCACCTCACCGGGCTCGATGCCGTAGGCTTCCCGCAGCATCTCGATCTGCGCCGTGAAGATGCCATGGGTGTAGACGGCTCCCTTCGGCACGCCCGTGCTGCCGCTCGTGAACAGGATCGCGGCGATGTCGTCCGCGGTGGTGTCTGCCATCTCGAAGGAGCGCCCGGTGTCACGGCGCACGCGACTCAGCGGCTGACCGCCCAACCTACCCGTCGTCACCGAGATCGTGACGGTGCGCTTCGCCCAACCCAAGAGGCGCCTGGCGACATGGGCCTTGGGAATGCCGATGAACGCCTGAGGCGCGGCCTCATCGAGGCATTTCCCGAGGCTCCTCACGCCCATGCCCGGGTCGACGAGCACCGGGACGGCGCCGATCTTGAAGAGCGCGAACGTCAACGCGAAGAGCTCGGGCGAGGGCGGCACCATGAGGACGGTGCGCACGCCGCGGCGAATGCCGATGCCTTCGAGGCCGTGGGCGAGCCGGTCGCACTCCTGATCGAGCGCTCGAAAGCTCCATTCGGCGCGCGGTCCTCTCAATGCCTCGAAGCGCAGCGCGATGCCGCCGGGCTGCCGGGCAGCCTGCTCGGGTAGGTACTGAGCGACGTTGACCGAGCCGGGCGCGTCCGGCGGCGCATCGACCCTCGGGGCTCGCTCGGTACCCTTCACTGCGCGATGCTCGTGGCCGTCAGCGGGTGAGCATCGACGAACGCGCGAATACCCCGCACGATCTCCTCGCGGGCATCCTCGAAGACATAGTGTCCGCAGTCGGGGAACCGATGGACCTCGGCGCGTGGGAAGCGGCGCATCCACTCTTCGAGGAAGTGGCGATCGAAGACGAAGTCGCGCTCGCCCCAGCCGATCCACATGGGCTTATCGTGGAGCTTCTCGAGACCGGCCTCGACTTCCTCGAGCAGCGGCCACGACGGATCGCCCGGCTTCAGGGGGATGTCCTGCACGAAGCGCAAGGTGGCGATGCGGTGCGCCCACGAGTCGTACGGCGCGACGTATTGCTCCTGCACGCCCTGGGGCATGGGCGCGCGCTTCGTCCCGATGCGAGCGGTGCCGCGGGCGAAGGCATTGAAGCCGCGCACGAGAAACGTGCCCAGGGGCGTGTTGCGCGTGAGCCAGAGCGCGAACGGGAGACGCTTCGCCTTCGGCAAACGGAAGGCGGCGGTGTTCAGGACGACGAGGCGAGCGATGCGCTCGATGTGACGCACGGCCCAGCCCATGCCGATCATGCCGCCCCAGTCGTGCACGATGAGCGTGACGTTCGAGTCGATGCCCAGGTGATCGAGGAGCGCGGTCAGGTCGGCGACGCGGCTCTCGGCGGTGTATCGGTAACGGTCATCGCCGGGCTTGTCGGACAACCCGCAGCCGATGTGATCGGGCACGATCGTCCGGTGATCGCGGCTCAGCTCGGTGACGAGATGCCGAAATGCAAACGACCAGCTCGGGTTGCCGTGCACCATCACCACCGGATCGCCGTGGCCTTCGTCGACGTAGTGCCGCTTCAGCCCGTCCCGCTCGAAGTAGTGCTCGGGAAAAGGAGACTGCGCTTCCATCACCACTCCCAGCCCAGCATCAGGCAATTGAGTCCGCTCCCGATCCCCAGCCACGCCACGCGGTCGCCGTGCTTCAGCACTCGCCGCTCGGCTGCGATGGCGGCCGTCAGGGGCAGGGACACCGTACCGATGTTGCCCAAGAAGGGGTAGGTCGCGAAGTCCTTCTCGACGGAAATCCCGAGCGATTGAAGGATCGTGCTCTGGTGGGCCGACCCGACCTGGTGGCAGATGACGCGGTCGATCGATTGGCCACTCCAGCCGAGCTTGGCCAGCAATGCTCCGAAAGTGCGCACGCCCAGCTCGACGCCGTTCTTCAGGACCGCGACCGAGTCGGTGGCCATCTCTTCGCGGCGCAAGCCGCGCGTCTCCGTCGGATGCACGCCCCAGCGGCAGAGCTCGTGGTGCTCCGGCGCATTCTCGGTGACGCCGCCGACGAGGCGCGGACGATCCTCCTCGCCGAAGCTCCCGTCGGTGAGCAGTACCGCGACGGCGCCCGAGCCGCCCGTCAGGGTCGCGATCGAGCGTGTGAACAGGCCGAGGTCCTTGCCGCTTTCGAGCATCCTCTCGATGGAGAGCTCGATGATGTCACGGGACGCCTCACAGGAGACGACCAGCCCGGCACGAATCTGGCCGAGCTCGATGCGGTTGGCGACGTCGAGGATGCCGTTCATCACACCGAGGCACGCGTTGCTCAAATCGAAGATCGCGGCCGAGCGCGAGACGCCGAGCTCGTGCGCAACGCGGCAGGCCGTCGCCGGCTCGAACTGCTCGCGGCAGACGCCCGCATAGATCAAGACCTCGATGTCCTGGGCCTCGACGCCGCTTCGTTCGAGCGCGCGGCGCGCCGCGGCGGCGGCACCCAAGGACAACGGGTAGCCTTCCTCCCAATAGCGGCGCTCGTGGATGCCGGTGAGCTGCTCGAGCTGGCCGAGGGGTAGGTGCAGCGCCTGGTAGACGGGCGCCAGGCGCGCTTCGAGCTCCGCTGAGCTGACGACGATCGGGGGGAGCTCGTAGCCGATCGCTCCTAGCCGGACGCGGGTGTAGGTCATGACAGATTCGGCCGGGCGCTCAGGGTGAAGTCCTTCATTTGATAAATGAGGCGTCCGTCGACCGACAGGAATCCGTCGGCGCGCAGGAGCCTCTTCTCGTCGTCGATCTCGGTGATGACGGCCTCGACCGTAACGCGCTGATCGGCCGGAATGACCTGGCCGCGGTAGGTCCAGGCGTGGGGCTGGCCGAGGGTGATGCCGCGGAGCTCAGCCATGTCCGGCCAGCGCTCATGAGCTCTCACGGCGAGGAGCTGCAGGAACGACTCGAGCCCGAGCGAGCCTGGCACGACCGGATCCTGATAGAAGTGGGCCGCGAAGAACCAGGCGCTCTCGTCGACGTCCATCGTGCCGCGCACGAAGCCCAGCCCACCCGGACCGCCGCCGGGCACGAGCTCGACGTGGTCGATCATGCGCCATCGTTCATCGGGGAAGGGGGCTCCGGTCGGCATCGGGAAGCGCTGCGCGAGCTCGAGCTCACTCGCTTCGGGCACGTACGGCTGGGCCTCGCGGATGCCGACCTGATTGGCCAGCGCCGCGGCCGTGAAGAAGCCGAAGTAGGTCTTGCCCTCGTAGACCGATCCTTCGCGATCGCTGACCTTGAAGTCGAAGTGTTGGATGATCATGCCGCCCGACTGCGAGCAGGCCGTCATCGTCACATCGACCGTCAACGTGCCGGCGCTCGCCCGCACCGGCCGGTGCAGCACCGCCTCGCCGCCGAGATTCCGGAAGCGTAGGTCCGTCTCCGAGGTCAAGGCCGAGCCGCCGTAGGCCGCGAGCCATCCGCAGGGCTGCAGCGCGATCTCGAGCAGCACGGCGAAGGGCATGTCCTCCTGCCGGTTCGCCTCGAAGTACCAGGCGTCGACCGGGACATCGTACTCCGAGGTGACGCCCATGCCCGCCTCGAGTACCCAGGGCTCGCCGCGCACCGCGACGACGCGATCCATCAGGTCGTAGGGCGGACCGGGCAGGCGAGCGATCTGACGCTCGGCGTCGAAGACGCGATAGCGGTCGCCGAAGGCCTCGGACGGCTTGCCGGTCGCGAAGGCGAGGATGCTCTGCTTGTCGTAGAGGATCGATGGCGTCTCTGGCGACCGCTCGCTCCAAAGGCGTTCGATCGACTCACGCGTGAGGCCTGTGAGCTGGACCGTCATGTCGGTGATCTCGACGATCGGCTTTCCGTCGGCGAACATCAACACATCGGCGATGGCGTACGGTGCCGGGCGGTAACCGAGCTCCTTGATCGATACTTCGTAAGCGGCCTTTCGAGTGGTCGCGATGACCTGGCCGCGGCACTTGAGCTGACTCGAGATGCCGGCGATGGGCTCGCAGGCGACCTGGCCGTCCTCGCCGATCCAGCCCAAGCGCAGGAGCAACACGCGCAAAGCGTGCAAGCTCGACTCGTACATCAGCGTGCCGGGCATCACCTGGTCGTCGACGAAGTGGCAGGTCAGGAACCAGGCGTCCGGGACGATGTCCTTCTCGGCGCGCACGAATCCTAGCCCGTAGCGTCCGCCGCCTGGACGCATCTCGGTGACGCGATCGATCAGGTCGAGCCAACCGCCGGGGATCGTGAAGGGCCGATGGAGGGGCAGGCCTTCGAAGGCCCTGCCGAAGGCGCCTTCGAGATCGCCGCCGCGGAGGCGAGCGAGCTTGGTGCCGTCGCAGCTCTCGGGGCGCTCGAAGGGAACGAGCGGGCGGTAGCCGGAGGTGAGGCCCTTGCCCGTCTGGGGCTTTTGCACCCGCGTCTCGACGATGCCCTTGCCGGCGGAGAGCTCTGTGTGGCTGAAGAAGCCCGCGCAGCCTTCCCGCATCGTCAGCAGCGGCTCGCCGTTCACCGTGCCATCGAACTCGAACTTGAACAGCATCGTCCCGCCCTGGCGGAAGAAGCGCAGGATGCGGATGTCGTACCGGATCACCTCGCCGGGCCGTGGCAAACCGCGGTGGAAGGTGACGACCGCGTCGAGCAGGCGATACATCGAGAGGCCGCGCGTGTGCAGATCGATGCCGAGGTAGCCGGAGAGGAAGAGGTCGGCCTGACCGGACTCGACCGCGACACCGGTCGGGATGCGATCACCATCGAGGTACCAACGATCTTCGGTGACGTCGTGCTCGGTCACGACGCGTCCCGATCCCATCGAGAGCGGCTCACCTTCGACGGTCAGGATGCGATCGACGAGCATCAACGGCTCGTCCGGCAAGCGGACGCGCGTCGGGAACGCATCGATGGGCGCGTAGTCGGGTCCGAGCAAGGGACCGATCTTCCCGGTCCCGAACGCGAGGCACTGCTCGCGATCGAAGAAGAGGTCTCGAGCGGGAGGTGCTTGTGGCGGAGGCGAGGGCTCTCGGCCGGTCTCCGGAAGTGCTGTGGCCGGTCCTTTCTCGAGCCGCCGGGCGACGAGCGACTGCTGCCAGGCGATGGTCTGCTCCATCGTCTGGGCGAGCTCGCGGGAGAACGCGAGGAAGGACGCGTGGGCGTCGTGAGCTGCGGTGTCGGCCGAGACGGTCCGGCCCGGTTGCGGAGCGGCGGCCGCGGAAGTCACTTCGTCGATCGGCCGTCGAATCCTATCCGGGTCGCTCGGCGCAATGGGTGGTTTGTTGTGATGAGTAGAAACAGTATCTGAGTGAATCTTCACCCGAGGCCGTGCCGTGGCTCGCGCGCTCGTCACCTTTTCGAACGGCGGCGCGATCAGCTCGTAGTGGATCGGCGGATGGCTCGAGACGTGTGTCTCGATCGGGGGAGGCGCCTCGAACAATCGGTCCCGATCGAACGGCACGCGGTGCGTCGCGAGGGCCGCCAACAATCGGACGAACGGCGCCGTGCCATCCTGCCGGGCGAAGCCGGCCGTCAGCGCGGCGTGGGGGCGATCTCTCAGGATGCGCTGGATCATGCGCGTGCAGGACGTGCCGGGACCGAGCTCGATGAAGACCCGGGCGCCGTCGCGATAGGCGGACTCGATCACGCGGGTGAAGTCGAAGCCGTGGAGCGCCTGCCCGAGGATCGACTCGGCTGCACTCGTCGAGGTGACTTCAAAGGCGCTGCCTCGCACGCCGCTGTAGGTCTTCACCCCGGGCGGTGGACAGACCTCGAAGACGTGCAGGTCGAAGTAGTCCTCACGCACTGCCTCGGCGATCTCGCAGTGCACGGTCGTCACGCCTCGCAGGGAATGGAAGCCGCAACCGATCTCTTTCACGAACGCCTCGACGTCCGCTCGACGGCCGCCGATGACACACTCGTCCGGCGTGTTGACGATCAGGCGATAAACGCGCGCGCGATCCGCCAACATCGGTTCGATCTCGGACGCCGGTCGATCGACGACGCCGAGCGTCCAATCGACGTCCTCCTCGTCGCGGAGGTTCCAGACCTCCCGCGCCGCCGAGCAATCGCCGGCGAGCTGGCTCTTGAAGAGCTTTGAGGCACGAATGCGCGAGAGCATGTCGTCACGGTCCGACCAGGTGCGCATGGAAAACAGGCCGGCCGATTCGCCGAGGCTGTAGCCGATCGCCGCGTCGGGCTCGATGCCGAAGTGACGGACGAGGTCGCTCGAGAGCGTCCCGAACGCGACCTGCCCGAAGATCACCGCCTCGTGCGCGGCATCGAGCTCCTGATCACCGCGATGGCTCCAGAAGACGTCTGGCAGCCACTGGCTGCGAAGGCGCCAGCTCTCGAGCTGCTGCCTTCGCAGCACGTCGGGATACTCGATGCCGATGCGCCGGCCCATGCCCGCATAGTGCTGGCCGGAGCCGGGGAAGACGAAGGCGACATCGCCCTTGCGCCCGAGCGGCTCGAGCGTGTGGAACACACGCGGACGGCCGCGACGGTCTTCGCCGGGATCCTGCGCGCAGCCCGTGCGCTCGAGGTTCGCCTCGGCGCGCTCGATCAGGCGGACGAGCTCGTCGCCGCTCCGCGTCACGAGCGCGATCGCCTGCTTGGCCTTCGGGATCGGTGGCGCGGCCTCGTGCCAGCTCCGGGCGAGGGAGAAGATTGGGCCGCGAGTGTCCTGAGCCATCGAGCGCAGACGGACGAGACCGTCTCGGAGAGCACTCGCAGCATCGCCTTCGACGACGAACAGGCACTCCTCAGGGTCGCCGATGGGAAGGAGGCGCTCTTCTTCCCGCACCGCGTCCTCGCACTCTTCGAGGATGATGTGATGACAAGCGCCATCGAGGCTGAGGGAGCTGACCCCGGCGCGACGTGGACCGTCCATCCGGTCGTGCAGCCAGTAGCGGGGACGCTCGGGGAAGACGAGGTGATCGCCATCGAGATCTGCCGGATCCAGGTCGGCGGGCGGGAGGATCTGCTGGTAGAGGCAGAGCGCCGTCTTCGCCAAGGACGCGAGCCCGGCGGCGGCACCGCAATGCCCGATCGCCCGCTTGGTCGTGCCCAGGGTGCAAGGCGTCTGGCGATGCCGCCCGTCGAAGAGCGTCTGCAGCGCTTCGCTCTCGAGACGGTCCTCTTCGGGATCGCCGCTGCCGTGCACCTCGAGGTAGTCGAGATCCCCGATCTCGAGGTCGGCCTCTCGCAGCGCGCGCTCCACGGCTCTTCGATAAGTCGCCTCATCGGGCGGACCGATCTTCGAGTCGCTCCCGCACGCCAGGCCGATGCCGCGCAGGACGGCGTAGACACGGTCGCCATCCGCCAGTGCGGCGTCGAGAGGCTTCAGAACGACCGCGGCCGCACCTTCCCCGAGCAGGACACCGTCGGAATCGGGCGAGAACGGCGAGGACTCTCCGCCGCGGCTGAATGCGCGCAGACGATGCGTGGCCAAGGCAGAGCGTGGATCGCTCGCCACATCGACCGCGCCGACGAGAGCGCATCTCACCTCACCGGATTGAAGGCAACGGACCGCGGCCTCCAGTGCCGATGCGCTCGAGTCCTCCTCCGATGACACCGTCAGGCTGGGGCCGCCGATCGTGAACTCCCGCGCGATACGGCTGGCGACGATGCCTCCGAGCGCGCCCATCGTGCGATTGGCGGTCAAGGGAGGCCCGGCGGCGTCGAGCTTCGGGACAGCGTCGTCACTTGCCTTCAAGACCGACCAGCGGAAGCTGAAGCTCGTGGTGTCGAGATCGAGGCCGAGGCCGATGAAGACTCCGGTCTCGAGTGCGGCTTCGGGCTTCCAATCGGCATCGGCGAGTGCTTCGGCGGCGGCGTCGAGCATCAGCACCTGCTGCGGCAGCGAGTCCTCGAGCTCCTTCGGCGGAACGCGGAACCGGTCGCGAGGAACGTCGAAGCTCTCGATCGGGAAGCCGTGGATCGCATCTTCGGCACGCGCGCCGCGCGAGAAGCTGACGGGCTTCGGCGCACTGTCGGTATCCCCGCCGAGGACGCGACGCTGGAACGCGAGGCGATCGCGGAACGGTCCGAAGTGCGTCGCGATGCCGACGATCGCGACCTCGAGAGGCTCGGGCTTCGGCAGCTCGGGGACGGGCACCGACGCCTTCGAATCCGCTCGCCACTCTTCGACCAGGACGTGCGCGTTGATGCCGCCGAACCCGAACGCGCTGACCGCTGCTCGGCGCGGGGTGTCCTCGGACCGGTGCTTCCACGGCGCCGCGTCACGGAGCACTCGGAACGGGGATCGGTCGAGCTCCCACTGCGCGGGCGCGCTCTCGAAGCTCGCCGTCGGGGGCTTCTCTCCATGCTGCAGAGCGAGGAGCACCTTCATCATGCCCGCGGCGCCGGCGCCGGTGAGCAGGTGTCCGACGTTCGATTTGACCGAGCCGATGACGCATTGACCGGGCTCGAAGCCTTCGCCCTGCCAGAGCTGCTTCAGGCTCTCGACCTCGACGCCGTCGCCGAGGGGGGTGCCGGTCGCATGACACTCGACGAGGTCGACATCGCTCGGTCGCCACTCGGCCATGCGATAGGCATGGCGCATCGCACGAAGCTGTCCTTCGGAGCTCGGGGCGAGCAGGCGACCCGTGCGATCGTTCGAGAGCCCGAACCCGCACAAGACGCCGTGGATCGTGTCGCCGTCCCGCACGGCATCGCCGAGCCGCTTCAGCACGAACACGCCGGCGCCTTCGCCGACGATGAGCCCGTCGCCGCCCTGATCGAACGGCGCACAGCGCCCCTTCTTCGAGAGTGCACGGAGCTGTGAGAAGCCCATCTGGGTATAGAGACCGTCGGGGCGCGAGAGGCCGCCGGCGAGCATCGCGTCGACCCGGCCACTGAGGAGCGCTTCGGCGGCGAATCGAAGCGCATACAGCGACGACGCACAGGCGGCGTCGAGCGTGGAGGCGCCGCCGCCCAAGCCGAGGCTTCGGGCGAGGAGCGTCGCGGGCAGTCCCGTGACGAGGCGATTCCAAGGGTTGGTGCGGAGAGACGCGGCCGAAGGCGCTCGACCGTTCTGCGCTGCCTCGAAGAGCTCACCGTAGATCTCGCGCGCGATCAGAGAGGACTTCTCGGTCGGCAAGGCGATGTTGCCGAGCCAGATCCCGATGCGGCTCGGATCGATCGACTTCAGCTTTGCGGAGCGGAAGGCGTCGGTCCCGGCGCGCAGTGCGATGTGGATCATCGGGTCCAAATCGCGCACGAGGCCGGGGTCCAAGGAGACATCGCTCAGGTCGAGGTCGAGGCTGTCGAGGAAGCAGGCACGATCGGACAGGACCCGGTCGGGGGCCACCTCGTCGGATCGAATCGTGGAGGGATCGATCAGCCACCGATCGGCGGGCACCTGGCAGGTCGCGGTTCGGCCGGAGCGAACGAGCTGCCAGAAATCGTCCAAGGTACGGGCGCCGGGAAAGACGCCGCCGAGGCCGACGATGGCGATGCGATTGTCGAATGAGCTCATGATGGTCGCGAAAGAGGGACGGCCGGTCCGAGATCACCTCTCGAGCCGGCGGATGCGTGCGCGTGCTCAGGCGAGCTGGTTGCTCCGGAAGGCGCGCTCGAGAGAGACGTCGACGACGCTCTCGTAGTCTTCGAAGCGCGCGACGAGCCGACCCTCTCGATCCAGGATCTCGATGTCGGCGTGCACGGCGTGCTCGGTGTGGCTGCGAATGCGCGCGACGATCCGCACGCCGTCGTCCGGGAACCGCTGCTGGAACTGGCGATAGCTTGCGGCATGGCAGGGCAGCGAGCCGGCGCCGAATTGCTCGAGCGTCCAGAGGATGAGGAGCTGGAACGCGCTGTCGATGGCGAGTGGATCGGTGAGCCACTGCCCGCGCATGGGCTGGCGGATCCACTCGGCCGGCGCCGGGGCCGCGCCGCTGGTCTCGGCCACGATCCCGCTCTCGGAGCATCCCTCGACGCGAGCGATGCCGCGCAGGTCTTGCCCGTGGAACAGGAATTCGGAGTAGATCTCGTGGGCGTCGTGAGGATAAGGCCGCAGCGCCGGGGCCTCCGAGGCGGGCTCACCGCTGGCGTGGCGTTCGACGAGCACCGCGGTGCCGCGGGCGTGGAGAACGCTGCGTCCGGGGGAGGCCTCGCTGCGCAGCTCGACCGGCACGCGGCAACCATCGGCGTCGATCTCGGCCGGACCCGTCCAGACCTGGGCCGACACCGTCACTCCTCGCCGGATCTTCAGGCCTTGGAACACGCGCAGCTCGTCGAGGCCGCCCAGCCGATACCCGGGGTGATGCTGGAGCGCGGCATGGCCGAACCACTCCATCATCAGTGCCAAGGGCACGACGCCGCGGCCATCGAGGACGTGCGAGCGCAGGACGGGGAAGGCGCCGACGTCGACGCCGATCTCGAAGGCGAGCCGATCGACCTCGGGGCTTTCCTGCGATGCGGCCGGACCGTCAGTCTCGGGTGCCGACGCGACCGGCGCGTCTCCGGCTCGGGCGAGGACGACGATCTCGACGGCGCGATCCGAAGGCGCGGTCAGCTCTTCGGCGAGGAGCTCGGCGCCGCTCTTCAGCGGGATGAGGCCGACGCCCTCGCTCTCGAAGAGGCGCTTGAGGCCGGGCGTCACCATGCCGCCATCCCACGGTCCCCAGTTGAGCGAGACGACGCGGCAGTCCGTGCGGCGACGGGACTCGTGCCAGGCGAGCTTGTTGAGGATCTCGTTCGCGATCGCGTAGTCGACCTGGCCCGTGCGGCCATACCTCGCCGTCGACGAGGAGAACAGCGCGATGCCGCGCAGAGGCTCTCGCTCGGTGGCAGCCAAGAGGGCGCGAGCGCCGTCGAGCTTGGTCCCGAGCACTCTCGAGAACGCCTCCTCGCTCTTGTCCTCGATGCGCTGATCGGCGAGGACACCCGCGCCGTGGATCAGCCCGCGAATCGGTCCGGCGCTTCTGCGGAAGTGGTCGATGGCTTCCCTGACGGACGCCGCGTCTCGGATGTCGACGGCGACATACTCGGCGCGGGCACCGGCCTGGCGAATGGCCTCGAGCGTCTGGCGCACTTCGCGCGCGCCGGCGATCTTGCGGTAGGCGTCGCGCGCTTCCTTGGGCGATCGACCGGGATGTCGCTCGAGCCAGGCGCGCTGCACCTCGATCTCATCGAGGCATCGCTCGAGCCACTCGGGCTCGTCGGTCAGCGGCGTGCGTCCGAGGAGCAGCAGCGTCGGACGGAAGCGCTCGGCGAGGGCGATCGCGGCCGCTGCCGTGACACCTCGGGCGCCGCCGCTGATGACGATCGCGTCGCCGGGCTCGAAGCCGACGGCCGACCCGTTGACGCTCTCGATCGGCCGCTCGACCAGGCGATGCCAGCCCGTCGCATCCAGACCGAGCTCGACTGGCCCTTCAGAAGAGAGCTGCTCGAGAAGATGACCTGCCGCGGCTTCGGGATCGAGCTGTGGCGCGACATCGAAGGCACGCGCGCGGAGCTCGGGCCACTCGCGATCGACGGTCTTGGTCAGCCCGGCGAACCCGCCGCTGATGACCTCTCGCGTCTCCGCCAATCCGAAGCGCCCGTCGATGCGAGTCACGGTGGCGAAGCTGCCGTTTCGCTCGCGAAGCACCCGGCCGGCGGTCTGCAGCCAAGAGACGGCTTCGAAGAGGTCGGCTTCGGTCGGATCGTCCGGCGCCACGAAGATCAAAGAGCGCAGATCCGAAGGCACGTCGGGATGCTGTCCCGAACGGTGGAGCACGACGTCGATGTCGAGGCTCCGAGCACGATCGCAAAGGGACTCGGCGACTGGACCGTGGCCGACGATCCAAAGTGTCCCGGCGAGGGGCGAAGCCTCACCACTCGGCGTCCAGGGCAAGTCCTGGACGGCACTCCGGATCAGCGTCGCAGCCGAGGTGGTCACGTGTGGAGCCGAGCTCACCGCGTTCGCCGGAGCCGCGCCCTGGAGCGCGGAGACGACATCGCGCAAGGTGCGCAGCGCGCCGAGGGCGTCACTGTCGACCGCGCGAAGCTCGGCGTGGGCTTCCTGGACGGCGGAGAGGATCTCGACGCGCTTGATGGAGTCGATGCCGAGATCGGCGTCGAGCTCCATGTCGAGATCGAGCGCGTCTTCGGGATAGCCGGTCTTCTC
Organism: Planctomycetota bacterium; assembly: GCA_040219065.1. Classification (GTDB taxonomy): domain Bacteria; phylum Planctomycetota; class OFTM77; order OFTM77; family OFTM77; genus OFTM77. The sequence continues at coordinate 22,865 of JAVJTD010000031.1, read as the reverse complement.
GGCGACGGTCTGCATCACCAGCCGGGTGACTTCGACACCCGCGTTCGGGGCCGCGGTGACGGGTGCCCAGCCCGGTTCCCTCTCTGGCGTCAAGGCGGCGAGCACGTCGCGCAAAGAGCGGAGGGAGCCGAGTGCGTCGCTGTCGACGGCGCGGAGCTCGGAGCGGGCTTCTTGGACGGCGGAGAGGATCTCGACGCGCTTGATGGAGTCGATGCCGAGGTCGGCGTCGAGCTCCATGTCCAGGTCGAGCGCGTCCTGCGGGTAGCCGGTCTTCTCGGAGACGATCGCCAGGAGCTCGGTGGCAATGTCGGTCGCATCGACGGCGGTGACTACCGGGACGGGAGCCTGCACCTCGGCGGTGCCCAATGCCCCGAGTACGTCGCGCAGCGAGCGGAGGGCACCGAGGGCGTCGGACTCGATCGCGGTGAGCCCTGTGTGACGCTCCTGGACGGCGGAGAGGATCTCGACGCGCTTGATGGAGTCGATGCCGAGGTCGGCGTCGAGCTCCATGTCGAGGTCGAGCGCATCCTGCGGATACCCGGTCTTCTCGGACACGATCTCGAGCAGGCTCGCCGCGAGATCATTCAGCGCACCGTTCGGTGCTGGCCTCGGCACACCGGTCGGCGGCGCGTCGCCCATCAGGGAGACGACATCCTGCAGGCTGCGCAAGCGGCCCACCTCATCGGAGGAGAGGGTCGGCAGCTCGGGCGAGCGTTCTTGCAGCGCGGAGAGGATCTCGACGCGCTTGATGGAGTCGATGCCGAGGTCGGCGTCGAGCTCCATGTCGAGGTCGAGGGCATCTTCGGGATACCCGGTCTTCTCGGAGACGACCTCGAGGAGGAGAGGCACCAGCGAGCTGGCTGGAGCCTTCGGAGGCGGAGCGGCCGGAGACGAGGCGACGGCTCGCGGCGGCGGCGTGGCGGGTGCCGCCTCGACATGTCCATTGCTCGCCTGCGGCGGAGGTGTGACGGGCTCGGCCGTCCGGGCCGGAGGAGGCTGGGGCGTCGCGGACGCCGGCCGGGACGCAGGCATCGTGGGAGAAGCCAGCGGCACATCGCCGGGCGTGGCGGATCCCCAGAGCTTCTGCTGTTGACCGAGGAGCTGCTGTAGGCCCTTTTGGGCTTCGCGCTGTCCTTCGAGGAAGTCTCGGTGGAGATCAGCCGTTCTCTGATACAGCTCGTGGAGTCTGGCGAGGCCTTCCTCACCGGCACGCAGCGCACGCCGCAGGTCGGAGTCCATCGATCGGTTCCTCGGATCGGAGCTCGAAGCTCGGGACGGATTCGGTCGCTCGGCTCGCGGCTCGGGAGCCGGGCGGGACGGTGCGGCCGCGTTGAAGGTCGGTGCGGCGGCAGGCCGGGCTGGACCGCTCGAGGGCGTCTTGGCCGGCGCTTCGCCGTTGGTGTTCTCGGCGTATGTCTTCTCCCGGACCGGCGGCGGGCTGGCGGGCGGCGCGGGCGGCCGATCCGGCAGCGGCGAGCGGTAGTTCGCGCCGCAGATCTCCAGGCTCAGCTTGGTGTTCTCAGTGGTGCCGGTCGTCGCGGGCTCGACCTCGGGATCCCACTTGGAGAGGTGCACCGAGTATCCGAGTGCGGCGATGATCGCGAGCAGCTTGGCGAGGTCGGAGACGCCGGCGCGTCGTCCGCCGGAGGCATCGAGCGCGAGGGCATGGTGCTCGAGGTCTTCGAGGATCGCCTTGACGAGGCCGGTCAGGCGAGCGCCGGGACCGACCTCGAGGAATGCGCGAACGCCGCTCTTGTAGAGATTCTCGATCTCGCGCACGAACTCGACCGGGCGCGCGAGCTGCTCGGCGAGGATCTCGCGCGCTTTGTTCGCGGCGGCCGGGTAGAGCTCGGCGGTGGAGTTGGCAAAGACGTCGATCTTGGCGCGGGCGAACTTGATCGTCTCGAGCGCGGTCTGGAACGGCTGCGACGCCTGGGCGACCAGTGTGCTGTGGAAGGCCGCCGCCACCGGCAGACGGCGCTTGCGGATCGAACGCTTCTCGAGCACTTCTTCGGCGCGCTCGATCTCGGCCGTCGGCCCGGAGAGCACCGATTGCCGCGGAGCATTCTTGTTGGCGACGACGACGTCGAGGCCTTCTTCGCGAGCGATCTCCTCGAGGGCCTCGGCATCGCTCTCGACGGCGAGCATCGCGCCGGGGTCTCCGTCGTGCGCCGCGCCCATCAGCTCGCCGCGCTGCCGGGACAGCGTCAAGAAGTCCTCATCGGAGAGCACCCCCGCGGCGGCGAGCGCCGCGAGCTCGCCGTAGCTGTGGCCGGCGACCGCTTGGGCCTCGATGCCGAAGGACTCGAGAATGCGATAGGCGCCGAGGCTGACCGCGCCGATAGCGGGCTGAGCGATCTCGGTGGCCCGCAGATCGGCGTCCTGTTGCTCTCGGGTCGCGTCGTCGAAGGCCGAGGCGGGGTAGATGCGGTCGGAGAGCCGGACCTCGGCGTCGGGCGTGACGATCGCGTCGGCCTTGGCCAGGGCGTCTTGCATCTCGGGGAACTGGCAGGCGAGGTCTCGCAGCATGCCTGGATACTGGGAGCCTTGGCCAGGGAACAGGACACCGAGGCTCCCCGAGGTCTCGCCTTCACCGAAGTAGAGGCCGCTGGGAGTGCTCCACTGCTGGGCGTCGGAGGACAAACGCTCATCGGCGTTTCGGATCAGGGTGGCGATGTCGGAGCGCTCTCGCTCGACGACGAGGAGCAGCCGGGCGCGGTCCTTCGCGTGGAATGTCTCACGGGAGGCGGCGGCTGCGGCGTGAAGGCTTCGCCAATCGTCACCCGGATCGAACGCGCGGAGCTTCTCGCGCAATCCGGCGCGATCGGGCGCCGAGAAGGCGACGATCTGCACCGTGCCGTCCCAGTCGATGCCGGGAGCGACCTTCGAATGCTCCTCGAGGACGCAGTGGAAGTTGCTGCCTCCGAAGCCGAAGGCCGAGACGGCGGCCCGGCGCGGATGGTTGGCGCGCGGCATCCAGGGCTTGGCTTCGCGATTGAGGTAGAAGGGCGACTGGCCGGCCTCGAGCTCGTCGATCGGCGCATCGACCTTGAGCGTCGGCGGGAGCACCTTGTGATGCAGAGCCATCGCGGCCTTGATCAGGCCGGCGACGCCGGCCGCGGCCTTGGTGTGACCGATCTGGGACTTGACCGAGCCGACGGCGCACCAGGTGCCCTCGGGCTTGGCGTCGCGATAGACCTGGGTCAAGGCGCGGATCTCGGTCGCGTCACCGACGATCGTGCCGGTGCCGTGGGCCTCGACGAGCTCGATCGTGTCGGGCGTGACACCGGCGACCCGGTACGCATCGCGGAGGGCACGCATTTGTCCTTCGGCACTCGGGGCGTAGATGGCCTTGCCCTTGCCGTCGCTCGAGGTGCCCATGCCCTTGATCACGGCGTAGACGGTGTCGCCGTCGCGCTCGGCATCTTCGAGGCGCTTCAGGACGACCATGCCCAGGCCTTCGCCGAGGATCGTGCCGTCACCGGTCTTCGAGAACGGTCGGGCATTGCCCGTCTTCGAGAGCGCCGGCGTCTTGCTGAAGCACATGTACATGAAGATGTCGTTGAACGTGTCGACGCCGCCGGAGATGGCAAGGTCGCTGCGTCCCGACTCGAGCTCCATCAACGAGAGATGGAGCGCGCTGAGCGAGCTGGCGCAGGCGGCATCGACGACGGCGTTCGTGCCGTGCAAGTCGAGCTTGTTCGCAATGCGTCCGGCGACGACGTTGCCGAGCAGGCCCGGGAACGACATCTCCTTCCAGCCGACGTACTGATCGGCGATGCGCTCGATCACGCGCTCACTGGTCTCCGCATCGACGCCGGCTTCTTCGAGGGCGCGGCGCCAAAAAGGATGTCCTAGCCGGGCACCGAGCGGGATCGTCAACTCCAGAGTGCCGGTCACGCCGAGCAGCACGCTGACGCGCTCGCGATCGAAGTCGCGCGAGGCTCCGTAGCCGGCGTCCTCGAGGGCACGTTGCGCGGTGACCAGGCCGAGGAGCTGCGAGGTATCGGTCGCCTCGACGTCGTTCGGTGCGATGCCGAAGCGGAGCGGGTCGAAGGCGACCTTCGAGAGGAAGCCACCGCGTTGGGCGTAGGTGTGGTCGGGCTTCTTCGGATCGGCGTCGAAGTAGTCCGCCACCTTCCAGTGGGTCTCGGGGACCTCGGAGATGCCGTCGACACCGCGGCGGACATTGGCCCAGTAGGCTCCGAGTCCGTCCGCTTTGGGAAAGAGGCAGGAGATTCCGACGATCGCGACAGGGCACGAGCGGGTGGGATCGTTCTGGCTCACAGTGGTCCTTACGGCTTCTGGAACGAGACGGGACTGTCGAGGAGACGATCGAGCTCGGCGGGCTGATGGGGGCGGGTCGCCGCGACCGAAGGCGGTAATCTTAGGCCTTGGAGCTCCAAGGATCGAGCGCGGAGCGTGTAAGCCGCTCCGACGAGGAGGTTGCCGGCCACCGTGGTGACCCGGCGCGCGGTGGGCTCGGCGAGGAAGGAGCCCTTGGTCCACTCGTTGAAAGAGGCCATCGAGGGGCCGCACCAGACCTGATAATCGATCTGCCGACCGGCCTCACCAGCGTTTGCCCAGCGCGAGGTCTGACCGAGGTACCACCGGAAGACGAGGGCCATCTTGTGGTGGGGATCGCGCTCGGCGCGCTCGATCTGTCCCGGATCGAGGCCCTCGAAGTAGGCCCGCGTCTGGCGCCAGATGTCCTCGATCGGCGCCCGGAACACGGTCTTCTCGAGCTGGCTGCGCTCGGACTCGGGGATGTCCTCGAGCCGGTCGTGGGCGCGGTAGAGCTCGAAGAGCCTCTGGGCACGCATGGCGAACATCGTCCCGCGCTTGAGCACCTGGACCTTCACGCCCATCTCGAACATGTCGGCGGCCGGTGCCATCGCGATGTCGGCCTGGCTGGCCTCGGCGAGCAACTTGCGAACGACGTCGGACGATCCGGACTCGACGCAGGCCTGGTTCACCGAGCCGGTGACGACGTACGCAGCGCCGAGGGAGAAAGCGGCGGCGGTCGATGCGGGCGTCGCGATTCCGCCGGCCGCACCGACGCGCAGGGGCCATCCGGGAAACGAAGGCTGCTTCGCGTCGCGGAGTGCGATCATCGTCGGCAGGAGGGTGATCGCGGGCCGATTGTCCGTGTGGCCGCCGGAATCGGCCTCGGCGGTGAGGTCCTGAGCGACCGGAACCTGCCTCGCAAGCTCGGCTTGCGCCTCGGTCAGCTCACCGCTCTGGACCAGCCTCGCGATCATCTTCTCGGGCGGCGCGGAAAAGAACTTCTCGGCGACCTCGACGCGGGAGACCTTGGCGATCACCCGGTTGGGGACGACGATATCTCCGTGCACGTCTCGGTGGATCCCGTGGAGGCGGTAGCGCACCAGCGGCAGAGTCAGATCCAGGAACGCCGAGGCCTCGATGAGGTCGATGCCGCGCTCGAGCAAGAGGTCGACGGTCTTCGCCTCATGGATCGGCTCGCCAGGGCTGTGGATCAGGTTGATGCCGAAAGGGAGGTCTCCCAGGGACTTCTGGAGACGATCGATCGCGGCAGCGATGCGCTCGAGGCTCAAGCCCGCGGCACCGAAGATGCCCAGCATGCCGTGGCGAGCGACGGCATCGACGAGCTCGACCGAGGCGATGCCGTTCGCCATCGCACCGGTCATGTAGGCATATCGGACGCCATACTCCTGGCGGAAGGCCGGGTCGCCGAGCGAGGAGACCGGCAGCGGCGGGACGTAGGCGAGGAGCGGTGAGCCCTCGGAGCTCCCGTCGCCGAGGCTGGCCTGGCCACTCGTCTGAACGGCGAGGTCACCGTGGTGGTCGATCAGGAAGCAGGGGCGATCGAGCGCCGAAAGGGCCTCGCGCAGGGCATCCGGTCCGGCGGCGGGCGCTTCGTGTCCCGACCAGCGACCGATCGGTCGCGGCAGCGCTCCATGGGGCGCTCGCCGCGCCTCGGTCCTACTCTGATCTTGCAGCTTCACAGGCCTGTGTCTCCCGTCTCTGGCCGGGCGGACCGGACCAGGCTGGGACTCCTTCGTCTCCGCTGGGGATCCGCTCGTCGGGACGGGGCGCTCGTGGGCCGAAGCAGCGCGGCCACTACCGTTCGCGACTTCTCACCGGGCGACAGGCCACTTGCCCGATGGATCGCCTCCGAGCCATCGAGCCCTCCGAACCAAACCGCGCCGGCGCGAGCGGCCCCGTATCCTAATGCGAGCCTCGGGCGCTGTACAGCCTCGGCAACCCGGAACTGTCGGTGCGATTTCGAAGGGGGGAGAATCCCTGAAGCCCGAGCTCGCGCAAGCCGACTGGGAAGGCGGGCGGTACCGGCGATGACGACCGTAGGCAGCCTGTCTCGATACCAGCCAGGGCCCGCGCGGCCGAGACGGGAAGTGGTCGCCGAGCGAGGGGGCATTCGGATGGCCGGTCTCGGTGGGGAAGCTCCGGCCCAAGCTCACAGGTGAAAGCTCTCAACCCACTCACCGGCTCGCTGGACTCGGGCACTTCGAGGTCTTTAGGTTTTTCGCTTCGTGGAGCCCTTCGATCGCAGCAAGCTATCGCGGCAACGGCCGCCGTGACCCAGACCCGATGAGGATATCATGCCCAGTCAGTACGTCGCCTTGATTCGAGGGATCAACGTCGGGAAGGCCAGGCGTGTCGCGATGGCCGATCTGCGCGGGATGCTCGAGGACCTCGGCTACGAGAGCCCCAGGACGATCCTCAACAGTGGGAATGTCGTCTTCGACGCGCCGAAGGGCATGCCCAAGCCAGCGGCCAAGCTCCTCGAAGGAGAGATGGAGGAGCGCTTAGGAGTGGCCGCTGCGTACACGGTTTTGTCCGAGAAGGAGCTGGGGACGATCCTCGAGGAGAACCCGCTCCTCGACGTCGCCGACAACCACTCGCGGCTCATGGTGAGCGTGCCCGCTCGGAAGGCCGATCTGTCGAAGCTGAAGCCGCTCGAGAAGAAGAGCTGGAAGCCCGAGGCGATCCGGTTGGGGCGCCGCGCCGCCTACGTCTGGGCGCCCGGCGGGATCCTCGAGAGCGAGGTGATGAAAGCGGTCGCCGACGTCCTCGGCGATGCTTTGACCTCCCGCAACTGGGCGACGATGCTCAAGATCGCGGCCAAGCTGTAGGCTGGTGGTCAAATTGAGCGAGACTCCGTCGAAAGGCTCGCTTCGCTTCGCAGTTCTTCAAGGCGGCGATGAAGAGAACGACCCTCCCCGGGATTCAACCGGCACCGACCCTCAACGGACTCGGCGAGGACCGGTCGCTTCGCTCACGGCTCACACCTCACTGTCATTTGAGGCCCTCTCGGTCGTCCCTCCCGTTAGTCCCAACTCAGGGGAGCCCCCGCCGGCGGACCGGCGGAGCATACAGCGGTGAAACTGGGCCCGAGGGCAATGGAGTGCCCAAGCCGAAGCGAGCCGGTGACCGAGTCTGTCGGCGAGGGCTCTGCGCAAGCGAGCTTGGGCCGGGGCGGCCGAGCGACGACAGCGCACTCCGAATGGCCCCTTGCTCTGCGCCTCCTGGCTCGGTCGTCTGCGACGTCGAGGCAGCGGCTCCACGCTCGGCAGCCGCTTCCCGTTTCGGTCGCGCGGGCTCTGGTTGGAGGGCACGGTTCAAGTCAGGACCTTCGTCGGCGAGGTCGAGGAAGCGGTTTCCCGCTCCCGTCAAGGGTAGCTCGGCAGGTCGCCGTTCTTCTCCATCTCTTGGAGCTCGGCGAGGGGCTTGGCGGTGGGGAGGGGATCGATCTTGTCGTCGATCATGGGGTAGTTCTCGCACTCGTCGGCGTTGATCTTGGTGAAGTGCGCCCACTTCTCGGGGACCTCGTCCTCGGGGTAGATCGCCTCGACGGGACAAGCGGGGACGCAGGCATCGCAGTCGATGCACGTCTCGGGGTTGATGTACAGCATCCGCGGACCTTGATGAAAGGCCTCGACGGGGCAGACCTCGGCGCAATCGGTGTAACGGCAATCGACGCAGTACTGGGTGACGACGTAGGTCATCGTGGATCGCTCCTCCGTGGACTCGGTGAGCGGTCAACGGTACGTCGGTCGGCGAAGCTGAGCAAGTCGGTAGGCCGAGGTGTCGGGCGGAGGACCTGCGGCGGGCCGGTCTCCGGCCCCGCCGCTCCACCGATCGAATCGGGTCTATCCGTCGCCGTTGCCGTCCTTCTGCTTCGATCGCTCGAGCTCCTGCTTCACCTGCTCTGGGAGCGCGAGCTGGCCGTCCTCGATCTCGACATTGGTCTCGATCTTCTCGTAGCGCTGGATCATCTCGACAGCGCCGACCTTGATGCGACGGCGCGTGTAGTACTGGATGCCGTCGATCTTCTTCCAATCGCCGTAAGTGATCTGGACGGTGACGCGCATGCCGGGCTCGGGAGCGGAGTCGACGATGAGCTCGGTGCGGCTGGGCAGGTAGGTCTCCTGATCCACCCAGACGGTGTCGGGGTCTCCGACGTGAGGCGTGAGCTGGAGCTTGTAGTGTGGCCGCCCGTCGAGCTCGACCTCACCGAGCAGCTTCGCTCCCTTCCAGGACTCCTTCCAGGGGCGCATCATCATCGAGCGATAGCCCCTCAGCTTGAGGGCGGCAGGTGATCCTTCGTGGATCATGACGCCTTGGAGCTCGTTCTTCTCCCAGCACACTTCCCCGTCGGTCCCGTCCTCCATGGTGCCGGTCGGAAGCTCGATGCGTGAGTAAGCCTTCAAAGGACGCTCGTAGACCTCGAAGATGCGCCCTTCGAGACCGGCCATGCCGGCGAACTCGACGATGCCCGAGTAGCGCCAGCTTCGGATCTCCGACAGATCGGTGTCTCCGACCTGGGCGTCTTCCATCTTGTCGAGCAAGGCTTCGGCGGGGGACTTTGGCTCCTGCGGCAGAGCGGCGAGGAGCCAGACGCAGACGATCCAATTCATGGCATTGCTCCCGGGTCAGCGAATCGGCTGGACGACTTCCGTCCGCCACTTGCTCGGATCCGGCTCCTGGCCCGGATCGGTCCAATACACTTCCCAAGGAGGAGCGGCGGACTCGAGGTCGTGCTGCTTCATCCAGGCCTCGAGCGCTTGGTGAGCTTTGCCCAGCTCGTGATAGGGCCCGACGTGCCAGGTGACGAGGACCTTGCCCGCCGGAAGCTTTGAAGCTTTGATGTCAGCGAGCCCTTCGATGGGCGAGTTGAGAGGGACACCCGCCTCGATGTCCATCCGGCCCTCTTTCATGTCATGAAGGATGCAGAAGGGCGCGCCACCGATCTTGCCGCTCGAGACGGCGTGGCCGAAGACCTTGCCGAAGATGTCGGCCAGAGCGTCCGAGATCTCCTCGACCTTCACCTTGCGGCGCATCGTGACGGTCGCTTGCTCCTTGAGCTCCTTCTCGAGGATCTCGTATCCCTTCATCGTTCCTACCTTCTTCGGTTCGGATTCCACCTTCGCCTGTCGCAACACGTCATCGGGGACTTCGAGGCTGCCTTCTGGATGCTCGTCCGGGTAGTCGTACTGGGAGTATGCGATCTCGATGCGGATCGGGCCGAGCTGGATGGTGCACTCGAATGGCTCGAGACGGTCTCCATTCTCGACCTTTCGCCAGTCCTTGAAGTCGACGGTCATCACGGTCTCGACGGCCGTGTTCGGATCCGTCGTCGCCATCTCGACGCGGGATGGCAGGAATGTCTCGGTGTCGAGGTACATCGCGTCGGGCTTCTCGCCCTTTGGCACGAGGGCGAGCTTGTAATGCGGCCTGCCGAAGAGCTCGACCTTGCCGACCGTCTCGACCTTGGAATAGACCTCGGTCGGGGACTGCCCGCATTGGAGGGCGTACTGGCGCAGCAACAGCTCGCGCTCACGGCCGGTGATGATCCGGATGCCCTCGAAAGGATTCTTGCTCCAGACCAGGTTGCCGTCGCTGCCTTCGGCCATCACACCGACGCCCGTGAGGTCGTAGCGCGACAGGGCGCGCCCGTCCCTGGAGAAGCGCTCTTCGATCGTGCCCGACATGTTCATTCCGGCGAGCTCGACCTTGCCCTGGGTGTGAAGGTTCTTGGGGTATTGCCCGCCGCTCGCCTTCACGAACTTCTCGAGGAGCGTCTTGGCGGACGGTAGATCACCCTGCTCCTGTGGCACGATCCAGAAAGCCAGGATGAGAGTGGAAAGGACTGTCGTCATCATGTGTTCTCCGGTGCGATCGCTTCGCCCGACTGGTGGGCCGAAGTGGTTTCGTTATACTCGCCATCTGGCAGTGCGGTACGACATCGATCCCCGCACTCATGAGTCGTTCTCCGAGGAAACCGAGCTCTCCGTGAATGCCGCGTCCCCCAGCAGCTCCGGACACCGACGTCCGTTCCCGACGACGCGTTGGTCGCTCCTCATCGCCCAAGACGCCGAAGACGAGCGACGGCGAGAGTCGATGCTGCGTCTGGCGGAGCAATACTGGAAGCCGGTCTACGCCTACCTTTGCCAGCGCTGGCGCCTCGATGCCACCGAAGCCGCCGACGTGACGCAGGCCTTCTTCCTCTGGGCGATCGAGACCGAGCTCCTCGATCGTGCCGACCGGAGCCGCGGGCGATTCCGCACTTGGCTGAAGGTGACGCTCAAGCACTTCCTCTACGACCGCTGGCGGGCCGAGCGTCGTCAGAAGCGAGGCGGCGATCAGCGCATCCTGTCTCTTGCGCAATTGCCCGCGACGGCCTTCGATCTGCCCGATGCGACCGGCCGCACGCCCGAGGAGGTGCTCGACTCGGTCTGGAGGAGCCAGGTCCTTCAGCGCGCCGTCCACATCCTCGAAGAGGAGCTCACCTCGGAAGGGAGGCCGCGCACCTACTCCATCTTCTGCGACTACTTCCTCGCCGAGGAGGACGTCGACTACGCGCGCCTCGCCGAGCGATACGGCTGCAAGAGCTCGGACGTCTCGAACGCACTCCAAGCCGCCAAGAAGCGCTATCGCTCCGTCCTTCGGCGAGTGATCGCCGAGACCGTCAGCAGTGAGGACGAGCTTCGAGACGAGCTGCGCTGGTTCTTCGGACCCGAGTCGTGAGACCCGACGAGACACTGCCCCAGCACGCGCTCGATCGCCTCCGCGATGTCGGAGCGCCGCTGGCCGAGGAGACCGACGTCCTGCCCGAGAGCCCGGTGCCCGAGAAGTACCGGCTGGTCTCCGTGCTCGGTCGCGGCGGCATGGGTGTGGTCTGCGAGGCGGAGGACTTGAGCCTCGGCCGACGGGTCGCGATCAAGCTCCTGCGGGAGCGCTTCGGGGACTCGGGCGAGGCGACGTCCCGCCTGCGGCGCGAGGCGATGGTGGTGGCCAGGCTCTCGCATCCGAACATCGCGGCGGTGTTCGAGGCGACCGACCGCTACATCGCCATGGAGCTCGTCGACGGTGGCACGCTCGCCGAGCAGCCCGATGTCGAGCCGCGCCGCGTCGCGCTCTGGATCCGGGATGCCGCGCGCGCCGTCCACTGCGCTCACGAGGCGGGTATCATCCACCGCGACATCAAGCCGCAGAACATCCTGGTCGATCGCGGAGGCCACCGAGTCTTCGTGACGGACTTCGGCTTGGCCAAGGAGATCGCCGTCGACTCGTCGCTGTCGGCGAGCGGGCGAGTGATCGGGACACCGGCGTTCATGGCCCCCGAGCAAGCGCGGGGCAAGACCAGCGGAGTGGGTGTCTCGACCGACGTGTACGCGCTCGGTGCGACGCTCTACGCGATCCTGTCGGGGGATCCGCCCTTCGGCGAAGACGATATCTATACGGTGCTCAAAGCGATCGTGGAGACCCAGCCGGCGCCACTCGACGCCGAGCGCATCGCGCCCGACCTGCGCACGATCACGATGAAGTGCCTCGAGAAGAGCCCGTCGAAGCGATACGCCTCGGCGGCCGAGCTCGCCGACGACCTCGATCGTTGGCTCGACGGTCGACCGATCGTGGCGCGACCTCCGACGCGGCTCGAGCGCTTTCGCTCCGCAGTGAAGCGACGCCGCGGCTTGATGATCGGCCTCTTGGTCGGACTGGTGCTCATCGGGATCGCGAGCGCGGTTCTCGTGCCGATGTTCCTCAGTCAGAAGGAGTCCTTGGGCGACGCCAGGCGGGAGCTCGAGCAGGAGAGGCAGGACAAGGCCTCGGTGCGACGAGAGCTGAACCTGTGGACGCGGCTCTCACAGACACTCACCGACGCGCAGCTCGCCGGGCGCGTCGGAGAGGTGGAGCGCGAGCAACGTCTGCTCGACGAAGGAATCGAGCTGTGCCTCGCCGATCTCGCGCAGGGCCCCTCTGCCAAGACGCACTTCCTGCATGGAAAGCTCCTCAGGGCACGGGGCCGAATCAGCGAGGCCCGGGCCGCTCTCGATCAATCGATCGAGCTCGATCCCGCCCTGTCGGAAGCGCACTTCGAGCGCGGCACGTTGCTCGTCGACCGCCTCACCGAGCTCTACTTCGAGCACCGCGAGCTCTACTCGATCGGACCGGAATCCCCGCAGCCGACCGTTCGGGAATTCTCGTCCTTCGAGCGCATGTTCCCGCAGGTGCGCTTCCTCCGTCAGCTCGCGGCCGCCGACCTCTCGGTCGATCTCGGGCAGAGCCCGTTCTATCGAGCGGTGGACGAGCAGTTCGGTCAGGCGAAGCTGGCGAGGCTGATCGGAGAGACCGAGCGTGCGAAGGAGCTGTTCCTCGGAGTGCTGAATGAAGAGCCCTTGTACGTCGAGGCTTCGCTGTCCCTGGCGAGACTCGCGCTCGAGGAGGGCGATTGGACCGAGGCCGTGCGCCGAGCGACCGAGGCCATCGAGCGGCATCGCGGCGCGACGCGGGCTTACACGCTTCGCAGTCGAGCGAACCTCGCCGGAGCGCTCGAGAATCCATCGGGTGGGCAGTATCGCAACAAGGTCCAGGCCAGCCTGAGCGATGCCGATCGCGTCATCGAGCTCAGTCAAGACGATGCCCAGGCCTACTTCGAACGTGGGCTCTGTCACCTCGCCCTTCGGGATTGGGAGGCGGCGATCGAGGACCTCGACGTCGCGATCGCGCGGGACGAAGACCTGGTGCGTGCTTGGTCGGAGCGAGCTCGGGCTCGCCTCGAGCAGGCAAAGGAGATCCGTTCCGACGAAGCACTCGCCATGCTTCGAGAGGCCGAGGCCGACGTGCGCAAGGCGTTCGAGCTGCGACCTGGCATCCCGAGGTTCGAGGTCCTCTCCGGGCGACTCTTCTTCGAGCGGGCGCTGGCCGAAGCTCGCCTCGGTCAAGCATCGAGCGAGAGCTGGCTCGCGGCACGCGAGGCCTTCAGCGAGGCGCTCCGATTCTGGCCGCAAACGGTCTCGGCGTTGTGCGGACGGGCACGCTGCAACAGCGCCTTGACCCGAGTCGAGGGATCCGAGGGCGCGGGTCCGGTCGAGATGCTGACGCTGCTCGCCCGCGCTGACGCGAAGAAGGCAGTCGAGCTCGCGCCGACCTCTCCTTTGGCATGGCGCGCCACCGCCGAGGTCGCCGCCCGAGCCGGAGCGACGGACGAGGCGATCCAGGCCGCCCAGACAGCCTTGCGTTTCCTCGGCCCCGGCGACTCCGAGAAGGCAGAGCTCGAATCCTGGCTGACCGAGCTCGAGGCCCGCTGAAAGGCTGAGGCGAGGAGTGCCCGAGACGAACGAGGTGATGGTCCGATAGCTCTCGTGGCCCTCACCGAGCGAGCGCGTGCCGTCGAGCTCGCCGATTGCCGTTTGAATCCTCCGGGTTCGTCCTGCTGCCCCGTGCCCTCGATGTGGACTCGGGTCGACGCGTCGCTGGTCTTCGAAGCGAACCACCGTTAGACTCGACCGTTGACCGTCTGGCCCGCGGCGTGACGAATCATCCCAGGAGAGGATCAGTCCATGTCCAAAGGCCGACGCTTTCTCGGCACGCTCGGACTCCTGTGTGGGGTGTCGACCGGGTTCATCGATACGCTCCATGCCGAGGACGACAAGGTCGTTCTCGAGTGCCGCTGGGTGCTGCTGCCCGAGCTGCCGACCGGGAGCTATTGCGACGGGGCGGCGCGCGTTCTCGAGGGGCCTGCCGTTCTCGGTACCGTCACGCTCGAGCCCCAGAAGCGGGTCGTGGAGGTCGGCGGCGCGATGGAGATCGCCTCGGCGCGCGGCAAGCTGGACCGTGGGCGCGCGCCGCAGGTCGAGGCCGAGCCGCGCGAGGTGAGCAAGTCGCTCACACCGCGCATGCTGGACGGCGGGATGAATGTCTGGCTGCCGGTGCCGCGGGAGGATGGCCGGGCGATCGCGGTGCGTGTCGGGGGCGACTGGCGAGGATTCGTCTACGGTCCGATCACGGCTCTCGAGATCGAGCTCGAGGACGAGAAGATCTATTGGGTCGACGCCGATCTCGACGGCCGCCTCACCGAGCGTGATCGCTTGGTGTACGGCGACCGCTCGATCTGGATGCCGTTCCATCTGCCCTGGGTGTCCGGGGAGACGATCTACGACGATGTCGTGTTCGAGAAGGGGGAGGTGAAGGCGGCGGTCCGCGAGCAGCCCGAGCTTCCCAGGGAGCAGCGCGCGCTGCTCGCGCGATGGCAAGAGGTGCGGAAGGACCAAGGGGTGCCGCCCGGTGTCGTCGACGCCACTCACTCGCAGTACTGCGTCGAGCATGCCGAGTATCTTCGTATCAACAACCTGTTCACCCACGACCAGGATGCGTCGCGGCCCGGGGCCACTCCCGGCGGCGCGAAGGCCGGCGCATCGGCGGTGATCTACCTCGGGGTCGGTTCCCACACCGTCGACTGGGCCCTCTCGAGCGCGTATCACCGCGCGCAGATCCTCGACCCGCGGGACGTCCATCTCCAGCTCGGCGGCAACTCCTACGCGCAGCTTCTCGGCGGCGCTTGGCACAGCGATCTTCCTGGCGAGAAGCGAAGCCCTTCCCGTGTGCAGCTCTCCCCGGCTCCGGGCTCGCGGATGCCGGCGGGACGGTGCTCCGAGGAGTGGCCGAAGAACCCAGCGCTCGATCGCTCGAAGATCATCGGGCTTCCGGTGTTCTGCCGCCTCTTCGAGAACGTGGACGATATCGATTGGGTGAGCGCGACGTTGCATCCGGTCATCGGTGGCATCGAGAACGGCAAGGTGCGCGGTGAGGTCGAAGCGCACCTCAGCTACCCGGGACACGAGGCACCGCCGGAGTTCCCGGCCAACTTCGACCAAGTGATGCTCACGCCGTACCAGCCACTCGAGGCCGGCGTGTACGAGGCGAGCTTCGGTTTTCGGTCGAAGGGACAGGTGCGTGAGCTTCGCTGGAGGTTCATCGTGGAGAAGGGCGACGGGCGGTGACTGTGGTGGGGGGCGGGCGGCTGTGTTACAACGTGCGCTCTACTCAGGACCTCGGTTGCGGACAGCACCATCGGTGAGGTGCCCTCCCGGCCGACCCGGTCCTCGAGCGTCAGGGGAGCTGCGGTGAAGGACGAGATTCAAACCGTCAAGAAGTACTTGCGATCCAAAGGATTCAAGGTCACTCCTCAACGCGAGTCGATCGTCGAGACCATCTTCGCCACCCATGCCCACTTCAGCGCGGACGACCTCTTCGACATGATGCGCGAGGACGGGTCGCAGGTCTCGAAGGCGACGATCTACCGAACGCTCTCCCTGCTCACCGAGGGCGGCTTCCTTGAGACGCTGCGCATCGGTGAGGATCAGAAGTACTACGAGCACGTCCTCGGTCACGAGCATCACGATCACTTGATCTGCCTGGGCTGCCAGAAGATCGTCGAGTTCTACGATCAGAAGATCGAGGATCGACAAGAGCTGATCATCGAAAAGCACGGTTTCGTCGCGGTGCGCCACACGCACCGGATCTACGGCTATTGCCCCGAGTGTCAGAAGCAGAAGCCGAACGAGATCGTCGAGACCCATGGGGCAGTCGGCGACTGACCGACCCCTCGACGTTCTGGGCCGACCACCTATAATCGGCGTCTGACAACGTCCTCCGAGCCCGCTCGGCTACCGGTGATCCCTCACCCACGCCGCTCGGGCCGATAGGGTACGGCGGGAAACGGCCGTTCCTCCCATGCTTGGAAAGGAGGCCGACCCGACGAGCTCGGGCCGGAGCTGAATGATGCCGACGATCGAAGATCGCTTCGGTCGGCGAGTGCGCAATCTGCGCATCTCGGTGACCGATCGTTGCAACTTCCGTTGCCTTTACTGCATGCCCGAGGAAGGCCTCGCCTGGCTGCCCGACGGCTCCGTTCTGACCTTCGACGAGATCGAGCGCTTCGTGCGCATCGGTCTGAGCGTCGGCATCGACAAGGTGCGCCTGACCGGCGGCGAGCCGACGCTTCGACCGCGGTTGAACGAGCTGGTCGCTCGGCTGGTGGCCTTGCCAGGGTTGAAGGATCTCAGCCTGACCACCAACGGATTCCGACTGGCGGATCAGGCCGAGTCGCTGGCTGCCGCGGGGCTTCGGCGCATCAACGTGAGCCTCGACTCGCTGGTGAAGGAGCGCTTCTACCAGCTCACGCGGCGGGATGCGTTGGATCGGGTGCACGAGGGATTGCGCGTCGCTGCCAAGGTGTTTCCCGGTGACCTCAAGGTGAATGTGGTCGTGATGCGCGGCATCAACGACGTCGAGATCCTGCCGTTCGCCGAGATGGCCCGCGACCGCGGCTGGGTCGTGCGCTTCATCGAGTTCATGCCGCTCGATGCGGATCAAAGTTGGCAGCGCGCTCAGGTGATGCCGGGCGCCGAGATCCTCGAGCGGATTCGTGAGCACTTTCCGCTGCGCCGCGTCGTGGATCAGGATCTCAGCCAGCCGGCCCGGGACTGGGAGTTCGAGGACGGCCGCGGCCGCATCGGCTTCATCAACTCGGTGAGCGAGCCCTTCTGTGGCTCCTGCGATCGCGTGCGACTGACCGCCGACGGCAAGCTGCGGACGTGCCTCTTCTCCACGTCGGAGACCGACTTCCTGGAGCTCTTGCGCAACGGCAGCTCCGACGAAGCGATCGTCGAGCGCCTGCGCGACACGGTGCTTCACAAAGAAGCCGGTCACGGCATCAACGATCCCGACTTCGAGCCCGCTTCGAGAAGCATGTCCCAGATCGGCGGGTGAGCGGCCGGTCTTCGATGCCCGCACCTGCCGTAGTCCGTTGACGACCCCGGCCCAAGCTCGCTCGTGACCACTGTCACGACAGGCCGAGTCCTGGCTCGCTCGACTTGGGCACTCCAACGTTTTCTCCGCGCGGGCCGAGGCTTCGCGCTTGACAGGCAAGTGGCCGCTTGCGTATCTTGCCGGGCATGACATGCAAGTGGATACTTGCCTGATGGAGGACCTTTACCGAGCCATCGCGGACCCGACGCGGCGAGCGATCTTGGACGAGCTGGCCGATCGAGACGGGCAGACTCTGTTCGAGCTGTGTGGGCGACTCACGATGAAGCACGGGATCACGTCTTCACGGCAGGCGATCTCGCAGCACTTGGCGGTTCTCGAGGCTGCGGGTCTGGTGCGGACAAGGCGGGAAGGGCGCTCGAAGCTGCACTGGTTCGATCGGGAGCCGCTTCGGGAGCTCATCGAGCGTTGGCCTCTCAACAAGCGTAGGAGAGACTCATGAGAATCAACATCACCAGCGTCATGGTCGACGATCAAATGAAGGCGCTTCGCTTCTACACCGAGATCCTCGGCTTCCAGAAGAAGCACGAGATCCCGCTCGGCGAGTCGATGTGGTGGCTGACCGTGGTTTCGCCGGAGGCCCCCGAAGGGACCGAGCTCTCGCTCGAGCCGGATCAGCATCCCGCGGCCAAGCCCTTCAAGGCCGCGATGGTCGAGGACGGCATCCCGTTCACCTCGTTCGCGGTCGAGGACATCGAGGCCGAGCACGAGCGCCTCGTCGAGTTGGGCGTGCACTTCACGCAACCACCCGTCGACATGGGACCCGTGATCACCGCCGTGCTCGACGATACCTGCGGCAATCTCATCCAGATCGCGCAGATGAAGAGCACCTGATCGGGCCGAAGAGCCGGCTCGCGTCAGTCGACGATCTGGGTCGCGCTGAGCAGCTCGAAGTAGAACGACTCGGGGTTCGCGGCCGTACCGTGCGCCCACTCTCGCCAGCGCTCGACCAGGCTGAAGCGGTCGAAGGCGCTCATCAGGAGCGCGCGATAGAGACGGAGGCCGAGGTTGTCGCCGAGGGCCCGCTGCGTCTCGATGCGGAGCTGGGGAGCGGCGGTGTACAGGCTGCGGGGGGCGAGCGCTCTCGTGCCGCCGCTGAGACGCTTCTTCTCGAACTCGGAATGTCGCAAGACGGAGCGGCCGACTTCTCGGACTTGGGCACCGCGCACGGTCAAGCGCTGACCGCGGTTGCGTGACAGGTAACGCTCGAAGAAGCGCACGCTCCAGGACCGCACGAACGGATTGACGAGCTTGGTGCCGAGGTGGGCGAACGCAGACTGGAGCACTCCGCGGTAGAACGAGAGACGCGGCGTCCGTGCTGTGATGCGGCCGCCCGATTCGAGCCGGTGGCACAAGACTGCGGAAGCCAGCCAGGCGAGGTGGTTGAGATCGGGACGCCCGAGCAGCGCCAAGCGGCTGGGCGCGTCGTAGGAGCTCGCGCCGATCTCGCAGGCGGCCTTCATGTCGCGGATCTGCTCTTTCGAGATCCGGTGGATCGCGGACAGCGTCTCGTCGAGATCGGGCTCGTCGGCCGAGTAGGCGACGAACTCGTCGAGGAGCGACGGGTCGATGTCGAAGAACTCGGCCAGGACGTGCGCGAGCCAGGAGATCCAGTGCGCATAGTCGACATCGTCGCCGAAGCCCGGGTGTCCGGCCTCGTGCCAATGAAGCTGTGAGTGAAGCTTCCGGATCGGCGGCGCGCTCAGGAGACAGAACTTCCTGGGGCCGAGTGAGAAGATCTCGGTCCGACCGGCCGGCCAACGCTCAGCCACTTTCCAGAAGACCTGCTCGGAGTTCTGGTAGAGGATGAGCTGCCGGCGAGGAATCTCGAGACGCTGCAGGTTGCGTGAGACGTCGGCGGGCAGGTGATTCTCGGCCAGGTGAAGCTCGCCGCAGAGGACCAGGAGGCAGCTCTCGGGGTGCTCTTGGCTCCAGCGCGTGATGATGCGCGCTGCCAAGCGATCTCGCCGGCGCAGGTGCCCGTCCTTGCGGCGGAGGTCGCTGTTGATCGCCACCGCGGGGATTTGATGCTTGCGGGCAAAGCGGAGGACGTCGCGATACGTGTCCCAGGCGAACCCCCACGTGCGGTCGTAGTCGATCTTTCGGAGGAAGGCGGCCTCGGTGAGCTCACCGCTCAGGAATCGATCGAGGGACTCCTGGTGCCTTGCCTGCACCATCTCCAGCGCGATCGCCAGCGGGCGGCGCCGTCCCAGCACGCGGCGAGCGACCTCGATCGAGGCGAGCTGCGCGTCGGGGAGGGTGTGGTAATCGGCGAGGTAGAGGAGCTGGGTGTCTTGAGCTTCGCGCAGGAAGCGTCGCCAGCTCGCCGGCTTGGGATCCACGTCGACCGAGCGTTCGTACTCGGCCTGATAGGTCTCGATGCCTTCCGGGCCTTCGGGGACGGTTCGGAGCAGCTCCTTTTGAAGCGTCACACCGAGGCGATGATGCAGCTCGGAGAGCTCGCCACGCAAATCGCGAAGAGTAGGAAGTGCTCGCCTCATGGAACCTTACGTCGATAGGGCCTCGTTGGGCTGTCTCCTGGATCCCGGTGTGTCCTCTGGCATATCGACCACAGGCAGGGCCTCGGCTTGAGCGGGAGGGAGGGGCACGGTCGGGCGCTGACTCACGGAGACTTGCTGAGGCCGGTGCATCGAAAACGGTGGCGGCGGGCCATGAAGTTTTGGATAGGAGGTCTTGGGTCCTTTCCGAGCTCGGCTGGAGGACACCGAGACCGGCGGAAGCCGGCACTTCGAATGGTCGCTTGCTCGGCGCCTTTCCGTTCGATCGACGACACCATCGAGGAAGCGGCTACCGGCTAGGTGGGCTCTTTCCGTTCCGGTCGCGCGGGCACTGGTGTTTCGGCCGCGCAGTTTTCGTTCGCGACCTGGCTTTCAGGAAAAGTAGCGGACGGCCTTCTGGAAGATGCGGGCGCCGTCGCCGTGCTCTGGCAGTGGGTCCTGGCGAGTCCAGGCGGGGTGCTGGGTGGGAAGGAGGAAGCGCTCGGGGTGGGGCATGAGTCCCAGGACGCGACCCGTCGGGTCCGTCAATCCGGCGATGCCGGCGATCGAGCCGTTCGGATTCTCAGGATACCCTGCCCTGCCCCCGTCAGCGCTCACGTACTCGAGCGCGATCAGCCCCTGATCTTTCACGGCTTTCAACGCCGTGTCCTCGAGCACGAGCTTGCCTTCGCCGTGCGCGACCGGGAGGAACATCTGGTCGTCTTCTTCGAGGAAGACACACTTCGAGGTGCGCACCTTCAAATGAACCCAACGGTCCTCGTAACGCTGGGAGTCGTTGTCGACCAGGGCGGCCGTCGGGACGCGATCGGCGCCATAGGGACCGGGCAGCACACCGAGGTTCGTGAGGACCTGGAAGCCGTTGCAGATGCCGATGACCAGTCGGTCCTCCGACAGGTAGCTCCCGAGCACGTCGGCCAGGCGCCTCTTCAGCTCGGCGGCGAACACGCGTCCGCCCGCGACGTCGTCGCCGTAGGAGAAGCCGCCGGGAATGGCGAGGATCTGATAGCCGAGGAGCTGCTGTGGCGATTCGGTGAGGGCATTGAGGTGCAAGCGGTCGACCTGGCCGCCGGCTCGTTCGAACGCGAACTCCGTCTCGAAGTCGCAGTTCACGCCGGCGGTGCGAAGGACGAGGACGCGCGGGGCACTCATGACTCGTTGTCTCCTTGGCGATGGGATTCCATGACGGCGAGGCCGGATTGCCAGGCGGCCTTGAGCGGCGGAAGCGCTTCATCGATCAAGATCTCACCGCCGTCCTCGATCACGAGCCGCTCCCCACCGGTCTCGCCGATGCGCGCGTGAGCCACTCCTGAGAGCAGCTCCTCGACCTGGGCACGATCATCTTCGCGAACCTCGAGCAGGAAGCGAGAGGGGGACTCGGCGAAGAGCTGGGCCCAAGTGTCGATTGAAGGATTCGACGGTACCAAGCCCAAGTCGATATGTGCGCCGATACTGCCCGAGAACGCCATCTCGGCGATGGCTACGGCGAGCCCGCCATCCGAGAGGTCATGACAGGCGGTCACGAGCCCTTTGCGAATCAGGTCGGAGACGACGCGGAGGTTTCTCGGACCGGCCACGAGATCGACGGACGGTACCTCGCCTCCCGACACGCCCAGGCTCTGGTAGAGATGCGACCCGTTCAGTGCGCCGGTCGTTTGGCCGACCAGGTACAAGGCGCGGCCTTCGGCTTTCAGCTCGAACGAGACGCAGCGCCGGATGTCGGGGACTCTCGCGAGCGCCGAGATCAAGAGCGTGGGCGGGATGCTCACCGACTCGCCGCTCTCGGTACGAAACTCGTTGTTCAAGCTGTCCTTCCCTGAGATGAAGGGCGTGCCGTAGGCGACAGCCGCTTCGTAGCAAGCGCGGGAGGCGAGGACGAGCGCACCCAAAGCTTCGGGACGGTCGGGGCTGCCCCAGGCGAAGTTGTCGAGGATGGCGGTGTGCTCGGGATCGCCGCCAGTCGCGACGACGTTGCGCAATGCCTCGTCGATGGCGAGCCGGGCCATCTCTGCCGGGTCGAGGTCGCCGATCCAAGGGGCGAGGCCGCAGCCGATGGCGAGCCCGATGTTCGAGCCGAGCACGGGAGCGATGACCGATGCGTCGCCGGGGCCATCCAGCGATTCACCCTGGAGCGGCTTGAGCACGCTGCCCGCCTGCACCTCGTGATCGTACTGGCGAATGATCCACTCCTTGCTCGCGACGTTCGGGAGCGCCAGGACGGCGCGCAGGTGATCGCCGGTCGGTCGGCCCTCGAGCGCCGGTGCCGGCAGCTTCTCGGGTGCAGTCCAGGTGGCCGGTCGATGGAACTCGGGAAGGCCGTCGTGGAGGAAGTCCATCTCGAGGTCGGCGACCTGGTTTCCCTGGAAGAAGAGGTGGAGGCGCTTGGAGTCGGTGAACGTCCCGATCACGGTGGCTTCGACGTCCTCGGCCGCGCATAAGGCGAGCAGGCGGTCGACGTGCTTTTGGGGCACCGAGACGACCATGCGCTCCTGGGCCTCGCTGATCCAGATCTCGGGGTAGGTGAGGCCGTCGTACTTCAGGGGCACGCGCTCGAGGTGCACCTCGGCGCCGAGCTCTTCGCCCATCTCACAGACCGCCGAGGAGAGCCCACCCGCCCCGCAGTCGGTGATCGCGGTGTAGAGGTTCTCGTCGCGCGCGATGAGGAGCGCGTCGAGGAGCTTCTTCTCGGTGATCGGATCCCCGATCTGTACTGCGCCCGAGGACACGGTCTCGCTCTCGCTGCTCAGCTCGATGGAGGAGAACGTCGCGCCATGGATACCGTCGCGGCCAGTGCGTCCGCCGAGAACGACGACGGCGTCGCCGGTGCGGGCGGCCTTGAAGGCCTTGTCGCGCGGAAGGATGCCGACGTTGCCGCAGAACACGAGCGGGTTGCCGACGAAGCGGTCGTGGAAGCACACCGCGCCGTTGACCGTCGGAATCCCCATCCTGTTTCCGTAGTCCCGCACGCCGGACACGATGCCCTTGAGGACTCGCCGTGGATGCAGCGCGCCGCGGGGCACGTCCTCGACGCCGAGGTCGAGCGGGCCGACGCAGAACACATCGGTGCTCGCGATCGGGCGCGCGCCAAGGCCGGTGCCGAGCACGTCGCGGATGACACCGCCAATGCCGGTGCCGGCGCCGCCGTAGGGCTCGATGGCGGACGGGTGATTGTGGGTCTCGACCTTTAAGCAGTCGTCGTTCTCAGCGTCGAAGCGGATGATGCCGGCGTTGTCG
>JAVJTD010000023.1:0-9665 GCA_040219065.1 Planctomycetota bacterium | reverse complement strand
CGTCACCAAGTCACCACGTCACCACGCCACCAAGGCACCAAGTCACCAAGTCACCAAGTCACCAAGGCACCAAGGCACCACAGCACCAAGGCACCACCCCTAAACGCCCGCCGCGCGGAAGTCCTCTCCGCCAACGACCGGTGTGTGGTGGACGGCGACGCTGAGCACCAGGCCGATTCCGAGGTATGCGACGAGGGTTGCCGTGCCGCCGTAGGAGACGAACGGCAAGGTGAGCCCGGTGATCGGTAGCAACCCGACGGACATCCCCATGTTGATGAAGACCTGGCTCGTGAAGAGCGCGGTCACCCCCAGGACGATCAGACGACCGAAGGGCTCACGCACGCGGTAGGCGATCCCGAGGCATGAGGCGATCAGAGCGCCGTACAGCCCGATCAGGAGCGAGCTGCCGAGCAGGCCCCACTCCTCGGCGATCACCGGGAAGATGAAGTCGGTGTGCTTCTCGGGCAGAAGGTTGGCCCGGTTGACCCGGCCACGCCCGAACCCGTCTCCATTGATTCCTCCCGAGCCCACCATGATCTTGGCGTGCGTGAGCTGGTATCCCTCGGCCTGCTCCCTTTCGCGCCGCTCCTCGTCCGATTGCTCCACCCACTGGTTCAGCCACACGTCGACGCGCGAGCGCTGGTAGCCGTGCAAGAAGCCGAAGTACAGGATCGGCAGGGCCACCAACGCTAGCAGGAACAACGCACGCAGGTGCTTCGTGCTCCCTCCTGAGGCGTAGACCATCGACAGCAGGATCGGGACGAGCAGCAGTGAGGTCCCCAGATCGGGCGCCTTCAGCACGGCGAACATCGGGATCGCTGTCAGAGCGAACGGTGTGATCAATCCGCGGAGCGTCGCGACGTCCTTCTTGTACTGGAGGTATCTAGCCAGCCCGAGGATGAGCCCGATCTTCATGAACTCGGATGGCTGGAGCTGAACGCCTCCGACACGGATCCAGCGACGCGAGTTGTTGACGTCGACTCCCAGCACGTAGGTGGCGAGCACACCGAGCAACGCGAGCCCGTAGAGGAGGTACGCGTACGGCCCGAGGCGAAGGTAGCGAACCGTCATCACGACCAGCATCACCGAGAAGGCGATCAGCACCCGCGAGAGCTGCGTCCAGTGCAGGTCCTCGTCCTGCCAGGCCGGATCGTTCGAGCAGGCGCTCCAGATGAACGCGATCCCCACGATTTGAATCGTCGAGACGAGCAGGAGCAAATGCCATTGCTGGCGAATCGCCTGCAGCATCGGCCTCAAAAACCGACGCATCGCTTCCAGGCCTCCGACTCGAGCAAGTGACCAGCGACCGGAGCCGCCGACGAGCCTCCGCCGCCGCCGTTCTTGAGGTACACGACGAGTGAGAGCCGCGGCCGCTCACGCGGGTATTCGCCGACGAACCAGGCATGCGAAGTCTTGCCCGCGACCTGGGCCGAGCCGGTCTTGCCCGCGATGTCCGAGTCGCCTCGGAACGCGTCTCGCGCCGTTCCCTGATCGATCGTGTGGGCCATGCCGCGCCGGACGACCTCCAGGGCCCAACCTGGAAACGGCACCTCCTCGACCTTCACCGGGAGTGGCTGCAGCCCGACCTGATGGACCAGCCGCGCCCTGGGCAGCCGCCCCCGAGTGGCCAAGCCCGCCATCGCGCGCGCCGCTTGCAGCGGTGTGACCTGCACCGTGCCCTGACCGATCACGAATTGGATGATCTCCGCCACCGATCGCGGTGCCGCGAGATGCCCGTTCTTCTCCTCGATCTCGAGGCCCGTCGACTCACCGAAGCCGAATCGCGCCACCCAGTGATGAAGCCGCGCACCCGCCGCTTCGGCGCTCCCGAGCTCATCGGCCATGCGCCGGCCCAGCTCGTAGAAGAAGACATTGCACGACTTGCCGATGGCACCGACGACGTCGATGTCGCCGTGATGCCCCTCACACTTGTACCGGCGGCCGTCGTGATAGAAGAAGTGCTCGCAACGGATCCGGTCCTCGGGGCGAAGAAGCCCCTCCTCGAGAGCGCCGAGCGCCAAGAACGGCTTGAGGATCGACCCAGGCGCGGGCGGGTGGTAGTAGTCCCGCGTCTTGTCGACCAGCGCGAACGGCGGCGCGTCCAGCTCGGCATAGTGCTCGAGCATCTCCTCGGCCGTCAGGCGCGGCCGAGTTGCCAAGGCGAGGACGTCGCCCGTCTCGACATCGAGCACGACGATGGCACCGCCGTGCTCGCCCGTCGGCGCCTGATCGAGCACCTCCTGACACGCCCTCTGGAGGTCGAGGTCGAGCGTCAGGTGCACGTCCTCACCATCCCGCGGCGGGT
Organism: Planctomycetota bacterium; assembly: GCA_040219065.1. GTDB lineage: Bacteria > Planctomycetota > OFTM77 > OFTM77 > OFTM77 > OFTM77. Next base: position 7,360 of record JAVJTD010000023.1, on the reverse strand, counting down.
GTACGACGGGACGCCCTCCGCCCCGAGGCTCGATCTGCACGCCGTCGATTCCGCGCAGCCGCGACTCGAAGGACTCCTCGATTCCTCGCCAGCCTTGCAAGGACAGAGGTCCGTACTCGCGTCGATCGATCGCGAGCTGTAGCTCCTTCGCCCACACCTGGTCCCCGGCGTCCATCGGACCCGATCGCAGCCGCTCGAGCTCCTCCGAGTAGATCGCCCGCTGCTGTCGTTCTTCCTCGAGGCTCGCCGCGCGAATCTCTTGGAGGAACCCGATCACGTGAGGGGCCAAGTCCGCGCGTCCCGGCACCGTGCGGCGCTGCAGAGCGGGATCGATGCGCCAGCCCCCCAAGGCTGCCCGCTCGAGCGAGACGTACGTCACCGCGTCGTAAGGCACACTTCGCCGGATACGATACGCTCGCTCGAGGAAGTCCTCCTCGACCTGACGCGTGAGCCGCACGATCTCGTCCGCGCTCCACGCCGTGCTGCCGAGAATCGACTCACGTAGCCACGTCACCCAACCGGCCTCGGAGTCGCGCCCCTCTCGCTGCTCGTCCAGCCGACGCGCCTTCCAGTCCTCGACCCTCTCGCCGACCCGGCCCGGGATCCGCTCGAACACGCGATCCATCGCGAGGGCCGCACTCCACGGCTCCTCGTCCCCCATCTGCTCCCCCAGCCGAACGAGCGCGCCCATCTCGCGGTGCATCGCTTTCCAGGTCGCCTCGGCCGCACCGGGAAACACCTCGAGCAACGTCGGGTTCCCGTCCTGGGACGCCTCGCGCAAGTACCGAAGAGGACGCTGACGATCGGGCACGAGGTCGCGGTCGATCAGCCGATTGAGGTAGTAGAACACCTTGCCACGATCGGTCCGGTCCAGCCCCAGCCGGTTCGTCGCCTCGAGGACGTCGAGTGCGCGCAAGTCGAAGAGCCGGCGGATGGCCTCTTGTCGGTGGCTCCAGAAGACCGAGAAGCCATCCTCGACGTCGAACGCTCCCAGGATCTGCAACGTGCGCCACACCTGCCCGCATCGGGACTCGCGATAGAGATCGGCAGGCACGAAGAACAGATCGTAGCTGCGGACATCCTCGACGAGCTTCTCGCCGTGACGATCCCGGATCGTGCCCCGGCGGAATGGTAGGACCGTCGATCGCGCGAGGCGCTCTTCGGCACGCTCCTCCCATTGTTCGTGCTGACCGGCCTGCAGCCAAGCGATCCGCCCCCACAGGATCGCCAGCAGCACCAGGCAGACCGTCCCGATCCGGCGCACTCGCCGATGATAGGCCCGCGGCGAGATGTAGTAGAAGAGAAGCATACCCCTCACCCCTGAGGGCACCGCCGTTCGACACGGGACGCGTGTCCGCCGCCCTGCGCGCTCTCAGTATGGCAGAGTCCCGAGAGACTGTCTCGCCCCTCCGTGCACTCCATGTCGCGTGGGGTTCAATCCCTCCCTCACCCGAAGACACGGTCCCTCGCGAGGAACGCGGGCCAAGCGCGACGAAGTAGCCAGAGCGCGGAGGGTGCCAGGAAGGCCGCACCAGCGGACCGCGTCATCAAGAGCGTGACCTCCGGGCCACCCGCTCCTGCGCTCCAGCTCGTTGGCCACAAGAGACGCGCCGCACCGGCACCGACCGCGATGAGGAACACGGCGATCGCCGTCACCAAAGGCTTCTCCTTCGGAATCCATGTCCGGACCTGCATCCAGGGCCAAGTGCAGACGAGGAGCGTGACGAAGGCCGCACCGAACGGCTCGATCGAGTAGATGGCGTGCACACCTGCGATCGCCGCCATGCCGAGCGGGAGGTCACGGCGTCGGCCATACAAGGCGAAGAAGCCCGCGATCCAACTCGCGAGATCGGGGAGCCAAGCGGCGAGGGCCACGAGCCGCTCGAGGGTCAAAGACAGCTCCGCCCAGGCGGCCAACGACACGATCAGCCAGAACCAGTGCACACGGCCCTCCTCACCGGTACCGGAGTCGAAACCGCTCGGGGAGCGGCTCGGCCTCGAGAACCTCGAGATCGGGAACGCCCCCGATCGCCGCGGCCGGCTCGAGCCAGCCGACGCGCCCACCGGGCTGATCCGGCCGGAACCGGCCGACCAGGAGCCCGCGCGGCACTCCCGAGCGAAAGCCGCTCGTCGCGACGTTGAAGGGACCGGCCCCTTCGAAGGGCGCACCGTCGATCCACATTCGGACTCCCTCGGATCCACGCCCCAGGGCGACCAGCACTCGGCCTCGCGGCTCCCCCTCCCCGACGGCCACGACGCGCAGCCGGTAGCCCGGATCATCGAGGCGCCGGACCGTCGAGGAGAAGAGACCGCACTCGTGAATGGTCCCGACGAGCGCCGGGCCGGACGCCACGCCCAGGCCGATGCGGTGGCCGCTGAAGGTACCGCCCCAGAGTGCCAGCGACCGGCGCTCCGGCGCGTCGTCGCCCAGCCCCAGGATCGAGCGCGCCTGCCGCTGCACGGGCTCTTGCTCGCCGATCCCTTCAGCCGCCTCGACCGGGATCGCGACGATGTCGATCGCTCGCGGATCGACGGTCGGCGAGATGGCGAACCGCGTGGCCCGCCGCCACATCACGCCTTCCCGCGCCGGCAAGAGCGTCCCGATACGCAGTCCCGCTGGGGGCTGATTCGGTCCGATCGGCACCCCAGTCGTGATGGCCTGACCGACGAGACTCTCACGATCGAGAGACGGGAAGCGTGCCTCGATCGCACCGGGACGACTGCTCGGACCACCCACGATGATCTCGCAGACGCGCCCTTCTTCGATCGCGATCTGGCCCCTCACCGCGACCTCTGGATGCCACAGGGGCAGCACTTCGCTGACTCGCTCGGTGACCTCGGAGACCTGGCCGAGCAGCACGTCGTTCACGACGACGGGTGCGCCGGGCTCGATGCCATCCTGAGAGCCGAGGGGAACGAGGAACGCACCGCTCTCGTCGTCGCGCGTCAGGATCCAGGTCGTTCGCAGGGGCCGTTCGAAGCGGCCGGCGTCCCGCCCGGCGCGCTCCCTCAACCGATCGAAGTGCTCCTGAACCGCCCTCGACTCCCTCTCCCACGATCGGTCCTTTGGCGCGGGCTCACCCGTGATCCAATCCGGCCACAGGCCGCGCAAGACGAGCGCCGTGGCGCCGATTCTCGAAGCCGCTGACGGATCGAGGCAGGACCACACCGCCCACAGCGCGACGAAGAGGAGGGCCGCCCGACGAATCATGGGCACTCACCTCCGAGTCCGCGGGGTCACTCGTCGTCGTCGACGGCCAGGACTTGACTGTAGAGGTCGAGCTGGCCCAGGAAGACCGCAGTCCCTCGGGCGACGGCCGTCAATGGGTCGTCCGCGACACGGACCGGGAGCTGGATCTCCTCCTGGATCACCAGATCGAGACCGCGCAGGAGCGAGCCACCACCGGCCATGACGATGCCATTGTCGACGAGGTCGGCAGACAGCTCGGGCTTGGTGTTCTCGAGCGTCGTTCGAACCGCGCTGACGATCTTCTCGACCGGGTCGCGAAGCGCCTCTCGGATCTCTTCCGAGCTGATCTCGGCGCCGCGAGGCAGGCCCGACATCATGTCACGGCCTTTGACCAGGATGATCGCCTCGCGCTCCTGCGGACAGGCCGAGCCAATGGTGATCTTGATGCGCTCGGCCGTCTGCTCTCCGATCATCAGGTTGTAGTTCGAGCGGAGGTACTTGATGATCGCCTCGTCCATCTGGTCACCGGCGACGCGAATGCTCTCGGAGACCACGATGCCGGCGAGGGAGATCACCGCGACCTCGGTGGTACCGCCGCCGATGTCGACGATCATCGAGGCGGTTGCCTCCTCCACCGGGAGCCCGACCCCGATCGCGGCGGCCATCGGCTCCTCGATGAGGTACACCTTGCGCGCCCCAGCCCGCTCCGCTGAGTTGATGACCGCGCGCTTCTCGACGGCGGTGATCCCGGACGGCACCGAGATCACGACCCGCGGATTCAACCAGCGGCTTCGGTTGTGCACCTTGCGGATGAAGTAGCGGAGCATCGCCTCGGTGATCTCGAAGTCGGCGATCACCCCCTGCTTGAGGGGCCGGACGGCGACGATGTTGGCCGGCGTCTTGCCGAGCATCTCCTTGGCGGCGAGGCCGACGGCCTGACCGTCCATCAAGACCTGGCTCGTCCCCTTCTTGACGGCGACGACCGACGGCTCCTGGAGGATGATGCCTTCCTCCTGGATGCACACCAGCGTGTTTGCCGTGCCGAGATCGATCCCCATGTCGATGGAGAACTTCCCCAGAAACCATTCCATCGGTTTGAACATGGTGGTCAAGGCACTCGCTACCGCCTTCGAGTTGTGATGATGGATTGGGGAGCCGCCCTGTGGCCAGATACCGGAGGGTGTCAGAGGAGGTATCTAGCGGCCTGTGGTCTACCACAGACGAAGAAGCCGACCAACAAAAAAAGCCCGTCGATACGGGGCATCGAGGGCCATCGGCTCACCGAGCGTGAGCAACTTCGAGTTGTCGGCGGAGTGGGGAGAGGAGCGCCCCAGTCGGGCGGCGCTCCTCTTCGTCTCGGCGCGATCAGCCGCCGAGAGGACCCGCGTCGTAGTACTTGTCCAGCGCCATGCAGATCATCACGCAGGCGCCGATCAAGAACAGGGTCGTCAAGACGATCAAGGTCGTCTCGAAGGTGAACATCGGCGTCGTCTCGACCTCCTCGAGCTCGAACTCGTCGAATTCGGGTTCGGGGGCGGCGCCGCGAGCCTTGCGCTTGGCCATCTCAATGTCTCCAGATCAAGGGGACCGCAGTTTCCAAGTGTTCGTGAATGAGAATCAGGGTGGGCCGAGGCGAGCGCGGGGCTCGCCCCGATGCGGTCACCCTCAGAGCTGCGTCGTGGCGTCGTCGCCGACCCGCACGGACTCGCCGTCGGCCTTCAGCGTGATCTTCGCCCACGCGGTATCCGGCTGGACATCACGCACCATGACCTGAGCCAGGTAGGTCCGGCCGCGGAAGATCTCGAAAGTGAAGCCCGGCTGAACGCCATCGTCAGAGCCGACGCTGAGCTGCACGAATCCGAACTCGTCCCGGACACCGGTAACCTTACCATCGATCTTCGGCGCCGCAGGGCCGAGGCTGGCGATCAGGTTCGGGTTCACCGCGTTGACGGCGGCGATCACGTTGTCGAGGCGCTCCTTCTCTTCCTGCAGGCTGGTGAGCTGGCTGTTCAGACCGCCGATCGTCTCGTTGGCGGTGTTCAGCTCTTCCTGAAGACGAGCCGCGTTCTGACGCGCGTTGGCCTCGGCGTCACGAGCCTCGTTCGACGTCTGCTGCATCTGGTCGTTCTCGTCTTCGAGCTGCGTGATGCGAGCCTGCGCCTGCTGGTTGTTGTCGCGGAACTGGCCGAGCTTGACGTTGATGTCCTCGACCGAAGCTTCCAGACGGCCCTTGTCGGACTCGAGCTGAGTGGTGCGCTGCTTGAGATCCTCGTTCTGGATCGTGAGCTCACGATTGCGGGCCTGAGTCTCGGACGCGACCCGATCGTGCTCGTTACGCTCGGCCGTGATCTCCTGGATCCGCTTGTCCCTCTCGTCGATCTGAGCCGTCGACTCCTCCTGCAGAGTCTGATAGTCCTGCTTCCATTGATCCGCCTTGCCGAGCATCGTCGCGGCCCAGCCGACGAAGAGCATGGCGAGGATCAGGTTGACGACGACGAATACCTTACCGAGAACGCTCATCCTCTTTTCTCCCTAGTCGGGTTCGGTTCGAACCGCTTTCTCCGGTACGGGCACTTCGCCACTGACCGCCTACAGGGCGGGCACCCGGCTCTCTGCCTGGAGTCTCCTAAAGCGCGGCGATCATAGAAATCGAGTGAAACTACGATCAAGCAAAAAATTGAGTGGTCGCCGTTCGTTAGCTCTCTCGAGCGGCCCGCTTGCGTCGGCGAGCGGCCCACGCCTCGGCCACTCCGAGACCCAGTACCAGGCCCGCCAGCGCCCACGCCCAGCTCGAGCCGATCGCCAGGAAGAGCGTGTCAGCGCGACAGGTCGGCACCTGAGCGGTGAAGGTCCCTTGGACCTCTTTCGCTCGATCACCTCGCTCGAGTCGGTCGATCACCCGGCCGAGCGGATCGACCAGGCAAGAGATTCCGCTGTTGGTCGCGCGGAAGATGGAGCGCCGCGTCTCGATCGCGCGGATCTTCGTCATGCCGATCATCTGGTCCATCTCCAGGCTGTCCAAGAACCACGCCTCGTTGGAGATGTTGACCAGGAGCTCAGCCCCCTTCCGGGTCAGAGCGCGTCCGACCCAAGGATGCACGTTCTCGTAACAGATGGTGGCGCCGAACCGGACCGGGCCCGTCTCGGTGGGAAGCTCGAAGATCTCCTCGCGGGTCCCCGGCTCGAGAAAGGTCCACTGCTGCCCGACCACGAACTTCTCGATGAACGCCTCGAGCAGGTCGCGTCCCAGCCACTTGGGCAACGGAATCGCCTCGCCGCCCGGTACCAGCGACATCTTGTCGTAGCGTCCGCGGAGCCTCGCCTGTGGGTCGAACAGAAGGGCGCTGTTCGTGAAGCGATAGGTCTCGGGCGGCGCATCTCGCGACGGCACGGACTGTATGTTCGCGCCCGAGAGGAGCCAGGTGCCCCGCGTCTCCAGCAGAGGACGAATCACCTGCGCGTCGAGCTGTCCGTGCTCGATCTCTCCACCGAGCTCGACGAGATGCAACATCGTCTCCGACCAAACCACCAGGTCCGGCGCCTCGGTCGCGCCTTCCATGAGGTCGACCGTGATTCGGCGGTTCGTCTCGAAGTAGGAGAGGGACTCGGCGTTCTTCTCGTACTGCGGGATGTTGGGCTGCACGGCCGCAATGGTCGGACCGCGGTGCGTCTCGATCGTGCCCGGCCTGACGAATCCGTAGACCAGGACGGCGACCCAGACGACGACGACCGTGAGCCAGGCGCGTCTCTGTGGAGGTCTCTCTTCGAGAGGACGCCGCCGGGCGAGCAGTGTCCAGACGATCGCGCCGTTCAGCAAGGCGACGACCAGGCTGATCAGGGAAGCACCGGCCAGATCGGCGATCTGGATCACCGGAGACAGCTCGTGCACGGCATGCCCGAGGTACATCCAGGGGAACCCACCGAACGGGACGCGCCCGCGCAGGAACTCGATGCCGGTCCAGGCCAGGGGCCAGGCGAGCCAAAGCGGCAGCTTCAGACGTCGGTGCAGCGCGCGAGCGCCCAGGAGCACGAAGGGATAGAAGCAGCCTTCGATCGCCACCGTCGCGAGCATGCCCGCCCAGGAGACGGTTTTGATCCAGTACGTGCCGATCGCGAGCGACAGCGATCCGACCAGCCACGCGAGGAACTTCTCCCCAGACCGGGGCCGGA
>JAVJTD010000019.1:0-2361 GCA_040219065.1 Planctomycetota bacterium | reverse complement strand
TGCGTGGCGAACCGGCTCTTGGGGATTTGGCGGCGCAGAACGCCGGCGGGCTCGCCGTTGACGAACAGGCGCAGGGCTGCGGATGGCTCGAAGACAGCCGCGAGCACGTATCGGCTCCCCGTCTCGAGGCGACGCGTGCCGGTGAGCTCGGCGGCATGCTCGTCCCAGCGGCCGCTCTCGCTGATCGAGAAGTACGGCCGACGGTCCGGACGGATTCCCAGCTCGAAGGCACGGCCGCCATCGCTCAGCTCCCACCGTCCCACCACCGGCTTCTTCTCGCCGGGCTCCTCGGTGAGCATCAGCTCCCAGAGGACGGTGAGCGCGCCGCGCTCGATCGGCTGCCAGCGGTCCGTCAGGTCGAGCGGCCGGCGGTCGTCGGCGCGAAGCACGAGGCCGCCATCCTTGCGGGCGTGGCCGTCCGGCAGCGCTTCGCTCGCGATCTGGAGCTCGAGCCGCCGAGGCTCCTGGGCGTCGGCCACAGGAAGCCATGTCGCGGCGAGGAGAGCGATCCAGACCCGGGTCATGAGACCTTCCAAGGTCCCGTGATGGCGAGCGTGAGGCCGAGAGACTGGAGATTCGCGAAGAGCGTGCTGCCATCGGGAGAGAACGTCGCGCCGGCGAATTCCGAGGAGCTCATCGCATTTCGGGCGAAGGGATACAGCTCACCATCGGGCGTGATGCCGACGAGGAACTCGTCACCCTGACCATCCTCACACACGATCAAGTGACCGTTCGGCGCGACGGTGAGGTTGTCGGGATAGTCGAGGACGGCCTCATCGTTCGGCTCCGCGAAGAGCTCGAGCTCACTCGATTCCGGCCAGTATCTCCAAACTTGACCGTGTCGATTCCGGCCGCCGCTCGTGCACGTGAAGTAGATCGCCTCGTCGCTCGCCCAGAGGCCCTCACCCCGCGCGAATCGTGCGGCGCCAGCGGCGGATCCCCGCAGGCGGAGGTCGTCGACGGGGGTATCGATCTCGTCGAGATCGATCCACTTCGCCGGGAGGCGATCACCGACCGAGATCCAAGCATTCTCCCAGTTGCGAGTGTCGGCCGACTCGCGATCACGAAGGGCCAGGGCCTGCAGCCGGCCACCCCGCTCGAGGCGCTGGGGCACCTCGGGAATGAAGCGGTAGAAGAGGCCGTCGGGCCGGTCCTCGGTCTGGTACACGAAGCTCCGAGTCGGATCGACCGCGATCGCCTCGTGATTGAAGCGCCCCATCGCCTTCAGCGGAACCGGCTTCGCCAGCCGCGGCTGCGCCGAGGCCGGCACCTCGAAGTTGTAACCGTGGAACTGGCCATGGCTCTCGTCCGGCCCCTGCACGCTCTCTTCGCAAGTGACCCAGGAGCCCCACGGCGTCGGACCCCCAGCGCAGTTGCGCTCGGTACCCGTCAGGCTGAGATAGTGTCGGACCATCTCTCGCCTCTTCGTGTCGTAGACGATCGTCGTCGTCCCACCGAGGCTGGGACGGCTACCGCCAGAGTCGTAGAGTCGGCTGCGATCGACCTTCTCGAGCAGGACATTGGCCTTGCCGAAGGGGCCGAGCTCCACCGACTCGTTGATCAGCTCATGGTTTCGAATCAGGATCGTCGTCCCGCTCGGTCCGGGGAACGCCGCCATCCCGTCATGCGCGCCGGGCACGAGGAGCCCGTCGTCCATCTGCTGTCCCACTTTGGAGAAGACCCGGTACTCGAAGCCGCTCGGCAGATCGAGGAGCCCCTTGGGATCTGGAACGAGATCACCGTACCCGTTCGCCGGATCGCGCGGGCTCCGCCAGCTTCCCTTGGCCAGCGATCCCCGGAAAGCGAAGAAGGCTGCCGTAACGGCAGATGCGCGAAGGAACTGTCGGCGGTCGGTCTTCATGGTCGCTCCTCGTGCTGAGGGATCAGGTTCTCGGTCGGGATCGAGCCAAGATGTCCTGGCCGCCCGAGCACAGCGCTCGGCGCAAGTCGGCGCCAGATGATTCGAATGCAGGAAACGGCAGCTCTTACGAGCTCGAGAGGTGCTGGGCGGAGCGCTCCTCGAGACGCAGATCTCGGTGGACCCCCGAGAATATCGAGCTTCCGAGAGGAAGCCAAGGATCGATGCTCGGGTGCTCGGGTGCTCGTAACTCGTCATCGCCCCCCCGTGCCTCGCGTTCGATCCCGGACTCGGCGAGGGGCGCTTCCCGGGCGGCTCTCGCAGCTTTGGTTCATTCGGCTTCCTTGGACCTGATCACCTGATCACCGGCCATTGCGGTCTCACCGCGGAAGCGTAGAATACTCATTCGTTCGTTGGTGTGCTGAGGCTTTGAGGAGAGAGACGATGCGCAGCGCGTACTTGCCTTGTCTGGTGCTGTTGTCGTTCGTCGCGTGCTGCGGTCA
>JAVJTD010000013.1:0-49779 GCA_040219065.1 Planctomycetota bacterium | reverse complement strand
AGGACGTCTACGAGCCCTTCTTGATCCAGAAGCAGTTCCTGCTCAAGACCCCAAGGGGCCGAGTGCTGACCGAGCACGCCTACCGGCACCTGGGCCGAGTGGCCCCGAGGGGCAGCTCGAGCGGCGAGCTGTTCTCATCGGAATCTCCGACGAGCTGAGTCAGACCGCCCCCCTCATCCAAAGAGAGAGCCCGACTTGGAACCGTCCCTCCCCATCCCCGAGACCCGTTGGACCCGGCGCCGCAGCGGCTGGCGAGCGACTTGGATCCTGGCCCCGACAGTGCTCACCTTTTTATCGGTGTACTGCGTGAGCCTGCCCGCCGATCACGGAGAGGCCAGCTCGGTGCCACCGGTCCGTGTGCTCCTCAGACGGCTCGAGGGAGAGACGAGCCTGCGCTTCGTCGCGACGCAGCCGATCGGCGCCCGGACGACCTCGGGCCGCGAGCTGCTCTCCCAGGACGAAGGGCGCCACGAGGTGACGCTCGAAGCCGGCCGGGACACGCTCCGACTCGATGGGCAGTCGTTGGAGGTCTCGCAGATCATCCTGAGCAGCGAGGCGCCCTTCGAGCTCGGCGATCGGCACTATCGCGGTGACATCATGGTCGCCGTCGACGACGGAGGCCGGCTGCGGGCAGTCAATCGCATCGACCTCGAGACCTACCTGTGCGGCGTGGTCGGCTCCGAGATCCCCGCCTACTCGGCAATCGAGTCCTTGAAGGCCCAGGCCGTCGCGGCTCGCACCTACACGCTGTGGCGCATGGCCGGCAACTCTCGCCGCTCCTACGACCTGACGGACGACACGTACTCGCAGGTGTACTCGGGAGCGCTCGACGTCTCCGACCGAGTCGTGACCGCGGTGCAGGCCACTCGCGGACAGGTGCTCGCCTATGATGGCAAGTTCCTTCCTGCTTATTATCATAGTACCTGCGGCGGGCACACCTCGGACCAGCGCGTAGGCTTCGGCTCTGGCGAGGCGCTCGCGCCGCTCTCGGGCGCGCCCTGCGGGTACTGCACGAGCTCTCGCTACTACGAGTGGACGGCCACCGTCCCCAAGAAGACGGTCGACGAGAAGCTGGGCAAGAATGGTCCGGTTCGGTCGATCCGCCCGCTCGATCGGGACGAGGGCGGCCGCTGGTGGCGAGCGGAGATCGAAGGCGAGGGCTGGCGCCGCGAGGTCTCGGCCAACTACCTCCGCACTCAGCTCGGCAGCAACAAGCTGCGCGGCGCGATCATCGAGACGCTCGAGATCGAAGGTGACGAGTGGGTCGTGAAAGGGCGCGGCTGGGGACACGGTGTGGGCATGTGCCAGGTCGGTGCGATGACGCTCGGCAAGGAGAAGGGCTGGAGCTACCGGCAGATCCTCTCCCACTATTATCCAGGCGCCGTTCTCCGGGAGGCGCCGTCGACCGGCTCGGGCTGGAGGATCGCTCCGGAGTGAGCGCCCGCCGATGAACCCGCCCCTTCGCTTCGAGCTCCACGGTCAGGACGGCCGAGCCCGCATCGGGACCGTTCAGACCGGGCACGGCTCCTTCGAGACACCGGTCTTCATGCCCGTCGGCACGCAGGCCACCGTCAAGAGCCAGACCAAGGACGACCTGGCCCGCGCAGGTGCGGCCATACTCCTTTGCAACACTTATCATCTGCATCTGCGGCCCGGTGAGGGTGTGATCGAGAAGCTCGGCGGCTTGCACGACTTCATGAGCTGGCCAGGCAGCATCCTGACCGACTCGGGAGGCTTCCAAGTCTTCTCCCTGGCCCGGCTTCGCGAGGTGACCGAGGACGGCGTGCGCTTCCAGTCCCACCTGGACGGCGCCGAAGTGTTCTTGGGCCCCAAGGAGGCGATGGCGATCCAGCAAGCGCTGGGCAGCGACATCGCGATGGTCTTCGACGAGTGCCCGCCGTACCCCGCGCCCAAGGCCGATGTCGAGCGCGCCGTCGAGCGCTCGCTCCGCTGGGCCGCCGTCTGCACCGAGCAACGTCCCGCCCGACCCGAGCAGGCCGTCTTCGGCATCGTCCAGGGCGGCATCCACAAAGAGCTGCGCCAGAGGTGCGCGCGGGAGCTCAGGGCGATGGAGCTCGACGGCTTGGCGGTCGGCGGTCTCAGCGTCGGTGAGACCAAGGAGATGATGAACGCGGTGCTCGACGACACCGAGCCCGAGCTTCCCGTCGACAAGCCGCGTTACCTGATGGGCGTCGGAGCTCCCGAGGATCTCTTCGAAGCCGTGGAGCGCGGCGTCGACATGTTCGACTGCGTGATGCCGACCCGGAATGGAAGAAACGGCGGTTGCTTCACCTGGAACGGCAAGGTGCGACTCAAGGCGGCCATTCACCGCGAGGATCCGAGCCCACTCGACCCGACGTGCGCCTGCACGACTTGTCGCAACTACTCGCGAGCATACTTGCGGCACCTCTTCAATTCGGGCGAGATGCTCGGTGCCCAGCTCGCCAGCCACCACAACATCGCCTTTCTCCAGCAGCTGATGGCCAAGATGCGAGAGGCGATTCGCGCCGGCCGCTTCGCCGAGCTGAAGCGGGAGTTCTACGCGAAGTACTTCGCGTCCGACGAGAGCGCCTGATCGGTACCGAGCTCCAAGCCGGAGCTCGGGCACGAATCTATCTTCGCCGAATCTTGCCCCTCCGGCTTCGGGACGGGGTGTTGTTCGAACGAAAGCGGCGATGGCCTTCCGACCCTTCGAGTCACCGAGCCCGCCATTCGGCGACCTCTGGCCACCCTCGTCGCGGGACGCACTCGCCGCTCGGGCCGTGCTCTGAGCACCGCCCTCTCTCGAACCAGGATCTCCCTGAAAAGGAGTTGGCAGATGAACCGGAAGAACTGGAATCCCTCCCACTCCCTGCTCGCGATCACCGCATTGCTCGCCTCGGTCGGTACCGCCAATGCCCAATTGCAATTGCAGGCACCCGACGGCATTCGGAAATACAACCCCAACCGTGTCGCGCTACTGCGCTGGTACGACGCCAACGTCAGTGGCACACCGGTGGCAGTGGGCAACGATCCCTTCTCGGCGGCCTTCGACGGCGACCACGTCTGGGTCACCAATCAGGACGACGACACCGTGAGCAAGGTGCGCGCCAGCGACGCGGCCGTGCTCGGGACCTTCACCGTCGGGGACTTCCCGAACCAGGTCGCTTTCGACGGGGTCCACCTCTGGGTCGTGAATCAAGGCAGCCGCACGCTCTCGAAGCTGCGCGCCAGTGACGGCAGCTTGCTCACGACCGTCAACCTCGACTTCGGGGCCTACGGAGTGACCTTCGACGGCACGCACGTCTGGGTCAGCAATGAGCACGCCGATAACTTGATGCGCATTCGTCCGAGTGACGGCTCTATCCTCCAGACCGTCCTCATGGGTACCGGCAATCGGCCGCGGGGAATCGCCTTCGACGGCGAGTATCTCTGGGTCGCACTGTTCGGCACCGGCCGGGTCGCGCAAGTCCGGGTGAGTGATGGTACCTATCTCGGCAACGTCGTCGTTGGCTCCAACCCACGTGAGATGGCCTTCGACGGCACTCACGTCTGGGTCAGCAACTCAGGCGACGACACCGTCTCCAGGATCCGCGTCAGTGACGCCACGCTCGTCGGTACCTACCCGGTCGGAGACGAGCCTCGGTCGGTGGTCTTCGACGGAGCTTCCATCTGGGTCGCGAATCGTCTGGGAAAGAGCGTGACGAAGCTGCGGGCGCGAGACGGGCTGGACCAGGGGACCTTCTCCCCGGGTGACGGCCAGCTCGGTGGGCTGGTCTTCGACGGAGCCAACATCTGGGTCACCGATCGCACGAACGGCGCGATCATCAAGATGTGATCCGCCGACCCGAGAAGTGACCGTCCTGAACGAAACAGGCAGGCGGATCTCCGCCTGCCTGCTCTTCGTTCGTCGGTCGAGCGTCAACAGCGCTCAGCGCGTGGAGAGCACTTCGAGGTGGTCGATGATCAGGACGCGGTAGGTGATGCCACCGGTGTTCCGGATCTTGCCTCGGATGCCGACCAGGCAGTTCTCGTAGTCCTCGAGACGGAACTTCGCCTTCTGGCCACGGCCCGACGCGCTGTGCAGATAGAACTGAGTGCCCTCGGCGCGCGTGAGCTGGTGCGGATAGAGAGTGGACGAGCCCAGGAGCCCCTTTGGAACGGGTTTGATCCAACCGATCGCATCGAAGCGGGACGGCTTGATCGGCTCGGCCTCGGGCGTCTCTTGGTTGGCGATGGACTCGATCTCCTCCCGCTTCTCGCGAAGGCGGTTCTCCAGCTCTTCCTTGTCGCGCTGCAGCTCGCGGCGCTTGCGCGCCTCTTCTTCGATTTGGTCGCGGCTGCCCTCGAACGCGGCGATGTCGGCGAGGACCTTCACCGCCCGGTCGCGCAAGACGGTGTTGTCGCCCGCGGAGTCGCGAATCGTCGCGGCTTCTTGTCGCCACGGACCGAAGTCCACGCCTTCGGGGTTCGTGAGCGCGGCCCGAACTTGGGTCTCGAGCGCATCGATCTGAGAGGTCATCGTCTCGACCGCTTCGCGGCGAGCGGCCGCCTGCTTGGCGAGAACGCTCTCCTCTCGCCAGACGCGATCGCGCTCCTGTCGCGCCGCCTCGAGCTCGGCCGTCATCTCGCCGCGGGTGCCGACGGCCTCGGCCTTTGAAGCCAGGACCCAGGCCTTGGCGCTCGCCGGCGAGAGCACGTGCAGCCAATCGCCTTCTTTCTCGAGGACGCGCAGCCGGTCACCGCGCTGGACACGGGTGATGGGATAGTTGTTGCTCGACGTCGCGATCGCTCGAAGGTTGACGTTGTCACCGAGAACGGCGCCGTGCCCTTCATCGTCCAGCTCGACGTAGTCCGAGTGCACGTAGCACTCGAAGCCGCCCGGGACCTCGACCTCGTACCAGCCCGCGCGCTCCTGGACCACCACGAGAAGCCGACCCGCCTCGAGCGTCTCGGTCGCCTTGTAGTTCTCGTTGGCGCCGGCTCGCAGCTCGGTCGACTGGCTGGTCTTCACGACGCGATCCGCATCTTGCGCCATCAACGGCGCCGCGAACAAGACGGCCGCGAGGCAGCCGGTCATCCATCCCATACCGCCCATGTCATCCTCCCGTATGGCTCTTGGTGGACGCGCGTCTCCGCCCGAGAGCGCGCGACAGCCCGGCGATCGACGTCTTGCATTGACGCCGTCGGCTCGGTGCGATACCGTCCGATCGCCTCGTGATTATGGGCCTCTGAAGTGCCCGTGCAAAGGGAATTTCCGCGTCGCCGTCCCTCGTGCGGCGTGCCATGAAGACGCCATGTCGCCACACCGAAACTCGCGGCGCTGCCTCCATTGGATCGTCGCCTGCTCGATCCTCGGGCCTGGCTGCGCCACTCGCCCCGAGCGCCCCCCCGCCGAGCGGATTCGGGCGCTGCCCTTCACCGAGCGGGAGCTCGACGCCGTGGCGAGCTTCGCGAGTGGGGGCGAGCTCACCTTCGTCGAGCGGCTCGCCACGGGCGGAGATCGGACGGTCCTGGTGACGAAGGTCGACGCCCCACCCTCGCTCGTTCGGGAGGTCGTGCTCGACGCCGATGCCTACGATGACTTCGTCCCGCAGGTCGTCTCGAGCGAGACGCTCGAGGCTTCGAAGACCAACAGGCGCATCGAGCTCGAGATCGAGGTCCCACTGAGCAACTTCGTCTACCAGCTCGACTACGACAGCTCCGATCGAGAATCCGTCAATGTCTCCTGCGCGGAAGGCGCCTTCGAGGGGAGCCAATGGCGCTGGGACTTCCTGCCTCTCGATGACGGGAGCTCGACGCTCTTGTCCTACTCCTCGGCGATGCGCATCGGCAACAGCAACATCCTGCTCAACCAGATCCTCGCATTTCATCCGGACATGGAGACTGGCTTCAGCTTCTCGTCGGGGCTCGCGTTGCTCCGTGCGATGAAGGCCGAGGCCGAAAGACGCTCCACCGAAACGAAGGACCTCGCAGATGACTGAGCCCCAGACCGGTCAACCCTTGGGGCCCGGCGGTCGCATCGGCCGATACGCACTCGCCGCGATCCTGCTCGTCGTCGGAATCACCGGCGGGATCTACACCGGGAACTGGCTCTTCTGGGTCGTCTGCCCATTGACGTCACTGCTCTTGGCCCTGGGCACCTACTTGCGCGATCGCTGAGCTCGGGCGGCCACCCGCACCACCTCGTACACCTCACCGATCGGCAGTGACCGTTCTCGAGCGATTCGGCGACAGTCCTCGTACTCCGGTGAGTCCACCAGACCGGCCGGAGTCCGGACGCGCTTGACCGATACCGCTCCAAAGGGTGTCTCGATGCTCACGATCTCTCGCGGCAAGACCGACCGCACCCGCTCCGAGCGCCGCACGCCAAGGGTCGTCGTCTCGGTGAGGATCAGCTTTTCGAGCGATTCCGCACAGCTCGATGGTGCGATCACACCCAACAGGACGCCGGGACGCTGCTTTTTCATCTGTATCGGGATCGTAAAAGCATCGAGCGCTCCGGCTTCGAAGAGTCGCTCGATCGTGTAACCGATGACCTCTCCGCTGCAATCGTCCAGATTCGCTTCGAGTACGACCACCGAGTCCCGTTCGATTCCGCTCGAGATTCCCTCCTCCAGACTCTCTCCCAGGACGACGCGAAGGAGGTTCGGCGGATCGACGCGCTCCCGGTCCCCTAGCCCGTATCCGACGGCCAGAGGACGAAAGGCCGGCACAGGCACTCTTCGCGCCAAGGTGGTCACGATCGCCGCTCCGGTCGGCGTGCACAGCTCCGAGCGCACCTCGGTCAAACGGACCGGAAAGCCCTTCGTCAACTCGACGGTCGCGGGGACCGGGACGGGCATCATGCCGTGCTCGCAGCGGACGAAGCCCGTGCCGAGCGAGAGCGGTGACGAGTAGATCTCCTCCACGCCCAGCAGCTCGAGAGCGACGGCGGTCCCGACGATGTCGACGATCGCATCGACCGCCCCAACTTCATGGAAATGCACCTCTTCGGGCGGAAGACCATGCACGCGGCCCTCGGCCTCGGCCAGGCGCCGAAAGATGCGAAGGGCCCGGTCCTCGGCCCGGGGAGGGAGGCTGGCGCGGCGGATGATGCCTTCGATCTCGGGCAGATGACGATGTGCGTGCGAGTGCTCTTGCGAGGCAGGCTCATCTTCGTCGCGGGGAGGCTCGTGCGAGTGCTCGTGACCGTGCTCAGGGGAATGACCATGCTCGTGCGAATGCGAGTGTCCGTGACCGTGCTCCTGCTCGTGCGGGCGAGAGGCGCCGAGTTTTCCTTCGCTCGGAGCGGTCGAATGGTGTGAGCTGGACTGAGTGTCGGTCGCGCGCGCTTCGTCATCGAGGAGCACGCGGAGGTCGATGCCCTGGATTCCGGCTCGCGAGCGAGGCTCGGCGCTGAGCTTCCAGCCCGGGACTTCCAGTCGGTGAAGGATTTGCTCCAATTCGGCCAGCGGGGCACCGGCCTGAACGAGTGCCCCAAGCATCATATCTCCGGCGACACCGGAAAACGCATCGATGAACAGGAGACGAGTCATGTCGGGTGCCCGAATGAAGGACCTCGGTTTCGAACGAATCCCGTGCGGATCTTATCACGTGTCCGATCGGGAGCCTCGCCCGCGCGCCCCACGGAAGAAAGGTGTCCTGACTGTCCGGATTCTCATTCTCATGGGTCTGATCGCCATCTCGAGCGGCCTGGATGGTCCCGAGCTGTTGGCGCAGGCGAACGCTTGCCAGGGACCGAGCACGCTACTGCCACCCGGTCTCTCGACGCCACGCGGTGCCCCGGGTGGACCGAACACGCCGCGGGGCGGCGGCGAGGATCGCTGGGAGTACTGGTGGGTGCACAACTTCGAGCCCACGGTTCAGCTTCGGGAGCACGCCGAGCGCTTCCATGAGGCCAGTCAGGGACAGCGTCCCTTCGACCCGGTCACCGATGCGCTTCGGGCGGAGGTCGGCAAGATCCTCGTCGGGTACCTCGAAGACAAGTCCACCTCGGTGCGTGCCGCCGCGGCGCGGGCTTTGGGGCGCATCGGATCGGCGGACTACGTCGAGCCGTTGAGCCGGGTACTGAACGACTCGAGTCAGGACGTGCGCATCAGCGCGATGCTCTCCCTGGGCATGCTCGAGAACGGCGCCGGCTTCGACCGCATCCGTGAGGTCGTTCGCAGCCGCCAGGTCGGACAGGACCTCGTCGCCTTCGGACACCTCGCCCTCGGGCTCCTCGGTACCGAGCAAAGCTACAAGGTGCTCGAGTCGCACGCGGCTCAGCTCCTCGACGACAGCGGCTCCAGCCGAATCGCCTCGGATCAGAACGTCGCGGTGCTCGCGCCAACGATGATCGGCATGGGCCTGACTCGAAACAAGGCCGCTGTGCCGTTCCTCCAGAAGGTGTTCCTGGGAGACACGAGCCTCGACGCGGACATTCGCTCCGCGGTCGCGGGTGCGCTTGGCAAGATCGACGATCCGGCGGTCGTGGGAATCCTGGCGAGGGGCCTGGAAGACCGTGACATCGAGGTGCGCCGCGCAGCGGCGCTGGCGCTCGGTGAGATCCTTGGCCCGGACGATGTCGAAGCGCAGCGTCGGCTGAAGATCCTCTCGCGCTCCGACGCCGATCCTCAGGTCAAGAGCTTCGCCCTGATCGCGCTCGGCAAGAGCCGAGGCGGCGACTCGGTTCGCAGCTTCCTCGAGTCCTCGCTCAAGGAGCGCGGCCAAGCGAACGTGCGCGCCTACGCCGCGTTGGCGCTGGGTCTCTTCGGAGATCCCGCATCGTCGAAGCTCTTGCTCGCGACGCTGCAGAAGGAGAAGGACTCCAGCCTGCGGGGCGCGCTCTCGATCGCTCTGGGGCTCCTGGGAGACAGCGCCGCGATCCCGACCCTCCTCGAGCTCTCCAAGGACGGGGACCCGGCCGTGCGCGGCAACGCCCTCTTGGCGATCGGCTTGATCGGCGATGCCTCGGTGCTGCCGAAGATCCAGCCGATGCTCACCCCGGATCTGCAGTCGGAGATCTTGAACCACCTCACTTTGGCGCTCGGCCTGCTCGGAGATCGCGCGAGCCTCGACAAGCTCTTGATCCTCATGCAGAAGTCCGCCTCGGAGACGGCGAAGGCTGCGGTGGGATTCGCGGTGGGTCGATTGGGCGACGCGCCTTTGGTCAAGCCGCTGGTCTCGCTGGCGGCTCCCGGTAACAACGACACGACTCGTGCGGCGGCGATCAACAGCTTGGGCAACCTGCTCGAGGCTCGGGACATCCCCCTCGTCTCGGATCTGAGCGCCGGCATCAACTACCGCACGCGGACGCTGTTCTTGGCCAATCTCCTCGATCTCCTTTGAGGAACGAGGATCTCGCCCGGCCGTCCGACGCCGCCAACCGATGATGCGGCTGGGCGGTCGGGTCTGGAGATTCCGCTGACCTTGCAGGATCGGGGCTCAAGAAGGGTCGTCGACGAACCGATAGAAACGAAGACCGCGTAGATCATGGAGAAGGGTCCGATTTCGGGCCCTTTTTGAAATGTTCGGCGGCCCGATGCCCACGCGCCTCGAGGCCGTCTTCCAAGAGACCCTCAGGAGGCAAGTCCATGCTCACGACACGCTCGTGCGTGGCTGCATTCCGCGCGACCGGACTCGGAGTCGTCGCCGGCTTGGCGCTTCTCCTTCCGACCGGTTGTGGCGGTGGAGGTGGTGGCGGTGGGTTCCTTCCTCAGAATCCCACGCAGGTCACCATCAACAACATATCGGGCGATCAGTCCGGCTCGGTGA
The DNA here is from genome assembly GCA_040219065.1 of Planctomycetota bacterium. Classification (GTDB taxonomy): domain Bacteria; phylum Planctomycetota; class OFTM77; order OFTM77; family OFTM77; genus OFTM77. The sequence continues at coordinate 40,041 of JAVJTD010000013.1, read as the reverse complement.
CCGTGAACTACGTCCTCACCGATCCCGACCAGAACAACGTCGACATCCTCGTCGAGTTCTCGACCGACGGAACGAACTTCCAGGCAGCGACCGAAGACGAGACCGCAGCGACGAGTGAAGGACGCTTCGGCCTCGCGACGAGCGCGGGCGGCACGCCTCACGTCTTCGTGTGGAGCTCCTCGACCGACGCCCCGAGCTTGAACACGAACTTGGCCTTCCTCCGCATCGGGGTGCAGGAGAACGACGCGGCGCCTCCGGCGTCGACCGACAACTTCACGCTGATCAACAACCCGAACGAGACGACACCGCCGGGCGTGAACAGCGTTCGGGCGTGGGCCTTCTCCAACGCGAGCAACGACGTCATCGCCGTCAAGTTCGACGAGGAGATGCGCATATCTTCCGCCGAGAGCTCCTCGAACTTCAATCTGCTCGCCGGCATGGATTTCTGCGGCAATCCCCTGGACCTGACCGGCGCCAGCTTCGACTACGACCCGTTCACCAACACGACGAACATCACGCTCGCGGGCAACCTCGCCTTCGGCAGCAGCTTCACCATCGAGGTGCTCGCCGGCACCGAGGATCTCGCCGGCAACGGTGTGCCGAGCAACGTCTCGCGCACCCAGACCGTCGACGGCGACTCGACGGGGCCGAAGCTCGTCGACGCATTCTTCATCGGCTCGGTCGCCGATGACCAGGTACCCGATCAGGGTGAGTTCCTGGATCTCACGTTCGACGAAGACGTCACGCTCGACTGCGTCCTCGACTTCACCGATCGTGACATGTACTTCTTCCCGAACACCGATTCGGTGGGAGCGGGCGCGACCATCGCAACGACGGCCGATCCGCGGGTGCTCCGCATCACGCTCGGCACCTCACCGACCTTCGTGCCGGGGACGTCGTTGATCAATGTCTCCGACCCGACCGACAACACGGGCACCGATCCGTTCAACGACTCGATGTTCGACCTCGCCGGCAACCGTCCGCCGACGCCGGAGTCCCCGGCCGTCACGGACCTCCTCCCCATCCGCGCCGACGATGCGCAGGCCCCGATCATCGACCTCCTCACCCTGGAGGACGTGCCGGGCATCCTCAACGGCACCGGCTCGGCCGGCGGAACCCTACAAGTCATCCAGAGCCAGTTCACCGTCGACCTCGAGTACCACGACGTCGGACCGTCGCTCATCGATCCGGACACCCTCGTGATCCGCAATGACCGGACACTCATCAACAGCCAGGGCGACGACATCAACGCCGGCACGGACCTGACCAGCATCTTCGCGCTGCAAGGCGCGGACGCGGAGATGGCGCACTTCATCGTGCCCCACACCCTCGCCTTTCCGACCGGCACCAACACGCTGACGGCCACGGTCGAGGACAACTCGGGCAACGTCTCGGCGCAGAAGAGCTTCACCTTCAACGTGGTCGCGATCTCGCAAGGCATTCAGCCGTTCGAGACCAACGTCAACCCGTCCCAGGTGTGGTTCCTCGACTTCAACCGCGACCTCGACTCGCTCACGTTGAACTACAACGGAGGCTTGGACCAGGTCTCGATCACGACTTTCCGCACCGAGAGCAGCCCGACGCTGATGCCCAACGGCGCCCCCGACTTCGACGAGATGATGTTCATCTTCGGCCTGCTGAACGACGGGACCACGAACTTCCAGGTCAGCGGGACCGGCAAGACGAACAACCAGTTCATGCGCGACTGGATGATCGACGAGCTCTTGAACAAGCTCCCCGGACACTTCCCCGGGATCAACATCCAGTTCACGCGCACGGCACCCGGCGGCTTCCCCGGCGGTGTCTTCCAGGTCGGTTACAACTCGGCCGGCTTCTCGCAGATCACCGTCTCGGCCTACGCCGGCGGAACCGGCGCCCTCGGCGTCGCGCTGGTCGATCACCAGAACGACAATCAGGACAACAACTCGCTCTATTTCGGCTCGTCCCCCAACCCCGAAGCCGACCTCGGCATCTTCCCGGGTCAGCTCTATGACATCGAGGTCAATGGGGCTGGCGCCTCGTTCTTCCGCCAGACCTTCGACCCGTTCATCCCGGGTCGCGCCGATCCCCTCGCGGGTCCGACGCTCGGTCCGGTCGGAGACCAGTCGAACGACAAGGCGATCCTCGAGGACATCGCGGGCACCGGCCCCACGGTCACCGGCGACGACCTGACGCGCCGGGACGCGATCATCCTCGCCCTCGACCGTCTCGCCAATGTCATCGCGCTCGTGCTCGCACACGAGACCGGTCACTCGATGGGCCTCGTCGCCAACGGCGCCATGCCCGTCGGGCTGTACGGCAACGTCGTGCCGCCATTCCTCGGCAGCACCAGCGGCCACATCAACCTGGCCAACTGCGGTGCGCCCTGCAACGAGATTTTCCCGGGCAACTCCATCAACATCATGACGCCGGCCGTGAGCATCGTCGAGGCCAACGACCCGAGCTCCCGCTTCAACCCGCTCATCCTCGCGTACTTCCGCGAGCGAGCCCTGTACAACTGATCGAGGAGACGAGACATGAAGATCCTGATGCCTTTCGTGTGGCTCATCGCGATCGCCTCGCCGGCCCTCGGACAGTCGCTGGGCCTCGAGGCGAGCCAGAGCGAGCAGGTCGTCGTCGGTGAGGCCCGGGCCATCGGCCAAGACGGTGCCCTCGAGATCTTTGAGCTCAACGTCGCCGAGACGCTCCAAGGCGAGGCACGCTCGCGGCTGGTCGTCGTCGTCAACACTCGGCTGTCGGTCCACACCGATCTGCCGACCGGCACACGCGTGCTCGTGCACCTGAACCCGGCACCGGCTTCGAAGTCGATGGACGGCGTCGAAGCGCGCTTCGGTCAGCCGTGGATCCTCCGCCCCGCCCCGCTCGGCACGATCGAGGTCGACGGAGACGAAGGCGCCGAGATGCTCGAGCTCGCTCGCCAGATGGCGTCCGTCAGGAGCTCGGGAGCGTCGACCGCCGACTCGGCCCGAGCTTGGCGATCGATCTTCCGCCAGCACATCGACACGAGCTCGCCCCGCGTGCTCTCGAGCTTGGCCCGGGACATTCAGTCCCAGCCGGGCGCACTCCAGGAGCTGGAAGCCGGCGATCGCAACCGCGTCGTCGACCGCATCCTGCTCGCCGAGACCGCGCTCCTGCCCCACCTCTTCCAGCTCGCGGCCTCCCTCGAGCTGAAAGCGGCGGCCGCTCCGATCCTCGAGCGGACGCTCGCGGATGATTCGGGTCGCCTGAGTGTTTTCGCTGCCGGCGCGCTCCAGGAGATCGGCGCAGGCAGCTTCGAGCAAGTCCTCACACGGCTCCGTCGATCCGAGGATCCGGCCGAGACGCTCAAGCTAGCCGAGCTCGCAGTCGGCATGAACGTCACGCGCGCACTGCCGGTCGTTCGTGAGCGCTTGGACACGATGCAGGGCACCGCCGCCGTCGAGCTGCTCCAGGTCCTGCGCCGCGTGCCGACCCGGATCACGCGCGGCCTCTTGAGTGAAGTCGCCGAAGACCACGACGACGAGCTCGTCCGTACGGCCGCCCGCACCCTGGTCGGCCGCTAGAGTCTCGAATTCGCGGAGCAGCTCGGCCGAGCTGCTCCGCTCCATTCTTCCCATGCACGTGACCGATCTCGGCGACGGATCCCGCGACGCCCCGCGCCTCTTGGTCGAAGTCTGGCTGATCCGACCCGGCCAGAGTGGTCCCGAGGTCCTGATGCTGCGCCGCGTGAAAGAACGTGGCCGGTTCTGGCAAGGTGTCTCGGGCAAGGTGGAGCCTGGCGACTCGAGCCTCACGGCGGCCGCTCGCCGTGAGGTCTCCGAAGAGACCGGATGCCGGATCGCCGAAGTGCCCTTCGAGGAGCTCCCGCCCGAGCAGACCTTCGAAGGTCTGGATGGCGTCTGGTACCGCAAGCGGAGCTTCTGGGCGCAATGGCCAGAAGAGGCTCCTCTCGAGCCGACTCTGTCTGAAGAGCACGACGCCAGCGCTTGGCTGACGATCCCCGCCGCCCGAGAGCGCGTCCAGCTTCCGGCCTACCGAGACGAGCTCGACCGACTGGCCACGGCGCTCACCCGCTGAGCCAGTCCAGTTGCCCGATCCGGGGCCATTCTCCGTTCCGGTCGCTTGGGCTCTTTCTATCTCGACTCGAGCTCTTCGACTCGGATCTGGAGAGTGCGAAGCTGCTCTTTGAGATCGTCGACCTCCCCCTCGAGCTGCTCGACGCGAGTCTCCAGCTCGGGGTCGCCCGAGGTCTGGAAGGTCGCGGGCCTGGCCGCCGGCTGGCTCTCGAAGACGGTGGCTCGCTCCGGTACGGCCGGAGCCTCGTCCTCCGGGGTCAGGAGATGCTCCCATCGCTCGGCGCGCTCGCCCGGCGAGCGCCCTAGCCGCCGCACGAGGGGCGCGGGACGCTCGGCGAGCGCTCGAAGATGGGCTTCGATCGCATCGAGACCGGTGAAGGCATGAAGGCGCTCGGTCCGCGCCTTGAGCTCGGAGGTCGTCTGGGCTCCTCGCAGCATCAGGACGGCCATCAATGCGAGATCGGGCTTCTCGAGAGCGAGCTTCTCGTGAGCGCGATGTCCCCAGCGAGTCGCGCGGCCCCCGGTCCTCTGGATCACCCAGCCCTCGAGCTGCAAGGAGCGGAGCGCTCCTTCGACCTCGAAGTTCTCCAGACTGAGGACCGGCTCGCGGCTGGTCTTCTGATTACAGCCGAGCTGAAGGGCGTTGAGGGTGAGCGGGTATTGATCCGGCGTCGCGAGCTGCTTCTCGATCAAGACGCCGATGATCCGGCGCTGGGTCCGGTCCAAGGTCTCCGTCACCCCACCACCTCCGTTGGAGCTCAGGTCGTCGGATTCGCTTCTTTGAGCATGTCGCCCAGCTCGCCGCGGGCTTCCAGCTCGCTCACGATGTCACAGCCGCCGACGAGCTTGCCCTTGATGAAGAGCTGAGGAATCGTCGGCCAGTTGCTCAAGGCACTGAGCTCGACGCGAATCTGCGGATCCGTCAGGACGTTGATATCCTTGAAGTCGGTGCCGTGATGGCGAAGGATCTCGACGACACGGGCGGAGAAGCCGCACATCGGCTGCTGCTGGGTGCCCTTCATGAACAGGATGATACTGTTGTCCTGGATCTGAGTCTCGATCTGATCGCGGAGTGGATTGGACATTGCCGGGTGCCTCCTTCTATCGGGCCTGTTGGCTCTTCCATTGCTCGGGGGTCATGGTCTTGATCGCCAGCGCGTGGATGTCGCCGCCGATCTGCTTTTGCAGCGGCGCGTACACCATGCGGTGCTGATCGATCAAGCTCGCGTCTTGGAACTGCGGGGCAATGACGATCACCTGGTAGTGGTCGCGGGTTCCGGTCAGGTCGGCGACGTGGACCTCGGACTCGGGCAGCGCTTCTTGAAGCGTCTTCTGGATCTCTTCCGGGGTGATCATTCGGTGCAGCATTCCTCGGTCATGGGTCACGGCATCGCTGAGGGTCTTCGAGACCCCCAGTCTGATCGGGACTCGACGTTAAAGCACAACGCGACGTCAGGCGCCATCCCTGACCGGGGCATCAGTTCCCGCCAGTGTCGTCCTTCTTCTCGCGGTCGCGCCAGCCCTTCCGCTTGACCCAATCGCGCAGGTCGGCCCGGGTCTCATAGCTCTCGCCGGTGATCTTCTTTACGGACCAACGCACGGCCGGGCTCACGTACCGCCACTCGTCCCACCGCTGCTGCCAGTAGGAGGCGGGCGGATTGCGGTCCGAGTTGACGTTGCCGGGCTGCGGCTTCTCGAGCCATTCGGCGAGCAACTCCGCGGCGCGATAGTCCTCGCAGTGACCGAAGGCCAAGGCGAGCCCTCTCTTGGTGTACTGATCTCCGCTGGTGAAGTCCTTCTCGACGAGCGCCGCGATGCTCTTGTCGGAGACCCGGCCGATCGCCTCCGCCGCGGTCTCCCTGACATCGGGAGCCTCTTCATTGAGCGGATGGCGGATCGTCATCAGGAGGATCTTGATTGCCTTGGGGTAGCCGAGAGTGCCCAGCGTGCGAGCGGCCTCTTGCCGCACCTTGGCGTCGCGGTCCTTGAGGAGGTCCGAGACGGGCTGGACCATGGACTCGTGCCGGCCCGCGACGAGCAGTACCTTCAAGGCCTCGATCTTGTCGTGGGGCTCTCCCGACTTGCTCGCGTCTTTGAAGGCGCTCACCGCCTCCCGGGCCTGCTTCGACTCGAGCTCTTCGGGTCGCGCCTCGACCTTCGGCTCCCAGCTCGCGCCGTATCCCGACGCAGGCTGAGGGTCGTCTTGCACCATCCCGACGGTCAGGAATGCGGTCAACAATATCGTCGACATCATGCGTTCGTCCTTCCACTCAGCGGGGAGATTCTTGGCTGCTCGGATCGTAACGACTCGCCCTGGAGTTCGAAAGGAACGAATCAGAAGCCCCGCAGCCACTCGGGGCGAAGCGGAACCGTCCCTTCGAGGGCCGCGTCGATCTGCGCGAGGATCACGGAGCGGTCCGCGGGGAGCCGACCACCGAGCGGCAGGTAGTTCGAGGCGTGATTGCAGCGGAAGATCGAGCCCTCCAAGTCGAGGCCCTTGACGATCTCCCGCGCCTCGAGCAAGGACTCCTCGGCCGCGATCGGCTCGAACCGGCCGCGCTCGATCTGTCGGGCGAGGGGCGTTCCTGGGACGGCCGTGACGGTGAGGAGCGAGACGAAGCGAGGCTGCATCCGGTTGAGCACTCTTGCCGTCTCCCGAGCGTGCCGAAGCTCGGGGTCCCGTCCCGCGATCCCGAGGAGCACCATCACCGACGCCTTGATGCCTTGCGCTTGGACGCGCCGGACCGCCGTGACGATCTCCTGGGCCGTCGCTCCCTTGTCGATCGACTCGAGGACCGACTCGTCGCCACTCTCGAGGCCCATGTAGAGAATGCCCAATCCCAGCTCACGCAGCCGGCACAGCTCCTCGTCGCTCTTCGCCGCGACATCCCGAGCGTTGGCGTAGGAGCCGACGCGCGACAACGACGGGAACGCGTCCTTCAACCCGCCGAGGATCGATGTCAGTCGCCGGGTCGAGAGAGAGAAGGCGTCCCCATCGCACAAGAACGCCCGGCGCACGCCGTGCTCGCCATGCACCGAGCGAGCGAGCGCGATGTCCTCGAAGACCTCGGACTCGGGTCGGACGCGGAACGTCTTCTCCCGGTACATGTCGCAAAAAGAGCACTCGTTGTGCGAGCACCCGATCGTGACCTGGAGAAGGAGGCTGTCGGCTTCACTGGGCGGGCGGAAGACGCGACCTTCGAAGCGCATGAGCGATCTCCGAGATTCGTGTGAAGTGCGAGGAGCGAAGGGACGAAGTCTAGTACGACGTGTCCGCGGTACGTGCGGGAAACCTGGAGCCCGGCGAGATCGGGCGAGCGACCGAGGACCGCCCAGTGGATGGATGCCGCTAATGGGCTTTTGAGCGACGCCTTGCGGCGCTCTGGGTGCGCTGGTTTAATGAGACAGCGTTGAAGTCCGTTCGAGCGGCCGATAGCTCGGCGCGTTTGTAGAGAGTGAGAAGGAAGGTGGGAATCAGCGTCTCGATCGCTTCGGTCCAAACGGACGACCAGCATCCGATTCACCGTATTCTGCACAAGCTCCTCGAGGACAATCGCCTCGCTCTGTCGCTCATCCCCCAAGACCTTCCGGTGACTCCCGACATCTTCGTGATCTCGAAGCCGGAGAAGCGGGCGTGGGTGAGCATCGTCTTTCCCGATGAGATTCGACATCTCTTCTGGGACTGTGCGCAGAATCTCGCCCGGCGCCTCGGAAAGCCGACCTTCAGCTTCCACGTCCACGAAGGTCACGTCTGGACCTACGACCTCTACGACGGCGAAGGTGAGTTGGTCGACTCGTTCAACTCCCACCCTGACGTCTGGGAGCGTGAGGGTCAGTCGGACGACTCGGAGCTCGAAGGCCGGCCGGATGTGATCGTCTCCGTGCTGGGTCTCGACGGCCCGGGCGAATGGAAAGACCATCTCGTGCAGGCCAAGGACGATTCCGACGAGTCCGAGCCCGCGGTCTGGGAGCTCGCCGGCTTCATGGAGAAGCTCGGCATGATCTACCCCGACCCGGACACCGAAGGTGACGAGTGGCTCGGCGACAAGTTCATCATCGAGGAAGAAGACGAGGAAGAGGAAGGCGGCTTCGACCGCATTCCAAGGGGACACCATCCCCCGCAAGGCTTCTGAGAGAATCGTGCCGAGCGGGCGCGAAGGGCTGACCGTCGGCGCGTCGGAGGTCCCAAGCGAGCTCGGTGCGCGCTTCCAGCGAGCGAGCATGGGCCGAGGTACCGAGACTGGCGAACAGCCGGTGCTCCGAACACGGCCCCTGGCTCGGCACCTCTCCGTTCGAAGGGCAGCACCGTCGAGCGAGCAGCCGATCGATCGGCAGCCGCTCTCCGATTCGGTCGCGCGGGCTCTGGGTCTCGGTCGGGCGCGCGGCTCACTCGATCACGAAGTCGGCGGTGGCGACTTCGGTGCCGCCTCCTCGTAGGTGGGCGCGGGCGATCAGGGTGTAGCTGCCGGTCGAGAAGAGCCCGCCGGGGACTGTGACGGCGATGCGGACGACCTGCGAGTCCGGGCTGGTCGACATGTGAGGCGCCACAGCCGACCAGTAGGGCATCAAGCTGTAGTCCTCGAGATCGAGGTGCGGCACCGTGATCGAGACGGAGAAGCCCACCACGCGCTGCCCGATCAGTGGCGCTCCGCCGATCAGTATCTCCGCCTCGAAGCTCTCGCCGTCGAACATCGTGCTCGGTGTCACCTTCAGCGCAATGTCGGCCTGCCCCTCGGAGCCGGTGTAGAGCAGGTTCTCGTCGGTGGCCGTTTCGTTACCACCGGGATCGGCGAGTCGGATGATGTAACGATAAAAGGATCGCGACGCGAGCCCGGTCGGCGCGAAGACCTGCTGGCAACGCCATGCAGGCTCCCCTTTAACGCTGTGCTCTTCGCTGCCCGCGAGGCCGTACTCGAGGGAGCCACGAACGAGCTCGGGCTGAGCGGCGGAGCCGACGCCCGCGTAGAGGAGCTTGGCCGCGCCCGAGCCCTTGATCACGAGCTCGGGCACTGGGGGTGCCTCGAGGTCGTTCGAAGGCGAGCGCGTCACGCGATACGGCGAGTAGAGCGGATCCCCCACCGCGAGCGTCACCCAGCGCAGGCCGGGCGTCGCCGCCATCGCGGCCTCTCCGAAGGTGTATCCCTGAAGGAGGTAGTAGGCGAGGGTCTCGGGGTAGGGATGGCCGTTGAGGTACGGCTCGGCGATCGCTCCCGCTCCGGCGGTGAGGCCGCGGTCGAGAGCGCTGCTCAGGAAGGCCGGCGGCATCATCTCGCGCAGGTAGCGCGCCGAGTTGCTGTTGAGGTCGACGGCGACGGCTCCAGGCACCCAGTCGTAGACGTCGAAGTAGCGGCCGTAGTTGTACCAGCCCGCGTACAGGAGGGCGTTCGCCGCCGAGGTGGCTGGCTGCCCGTCGGAGAAGAACGCCAAGGGATCCCCGATCGCTTTGTCGTTGGTCGTATTCTCCCAGCGGACGGTCAGGCCTGCGGCCTCGAAGAAGAAGCGCGCGTAGGCGATCCCGCGGTCGGCCTCGGCGTAGTATTGCCGCCCGAACGGATAGGCCGACAGCTCGGACTCGGAGTAGTCCCCGTACCGCGTGTCGAGATAGGCCTCGCCGCTGAATCCGGGTGAGGACTGCGAGAGTGCGAGGTAGCGCTCTGCATAGAGAGCCCTCTCGACCAGCTCCATCGCCCGATCGGCGCTCGCCCCTGTCAGGCGACTGACGAGATACATCGGCTGCCCGCCCGCGTGGTAGCCGTGATGGAAGCGATCGAGATCGGGACCGTAGCCCGGGTCGGGATCGAAGTAGGCGTTCGAAGCCCAGTACGTCGGCAGATCCGGAGTCAGGCGGTCGCCGAGGCGGTAGGGATCGGCGAGGAGCGAGTCGAGCGCACGCTTCCCGAGACCGAGCTGGGTCAGATCGACGATGTAGGGCACCTGGTAGCAGAGGAGCACGTGGTCGATCGAGCCGGTGCCCTTCAGGGCGAGCGCTTGGCGGAGCGGCGTGACGACTTCGTCGAAGAAGTCCGTCCAGCCCGATTGCTGATAGTAGAACTCGTAGTTCGTCGAGATGGTCAGGCCGAGGAGGTTGTCCTCGGGAACCGCGCGCCGCGCGATGTAGTGACGCGCGACCTGCTCGGAGTCCCCCAGGCCGTCACCATCGCGATCGAGGTCGTTGACCTTGAAGACCACGAGCACGCGTTCGGGCTGCTCGGGTCCGGGTGTCAGGCTTGGAGAGGTGCTCCCCCATCCGACCATCGAGAGAACGAGCCAGAGAATTGACGCAGCGCCGGCCATGACGGATTCAGCCGCTCCCCCACAGGTCTTCGTTGACGGATTCCGGGTGACGAGGACGGCCGGTCGCAAAGTCGGGACCGACTGCCCCGCGGCGTGGGACCGAGCCCGCTCACCCTTGCCAGCTTTGCCTCCCGAGGGCCTGCACGGCGCGATCTCCAGGACCTCGAGAGTCCGCAGGTGTCGAGTCTGCTCGACAATCCGTCCGATCTCGCCATCCGAAGGCCTCGCGACGTTCGGCTGACTCGGGCGAGATTTTTTGCGATGAATCCGGCCGATGAAGGCCAAATACTCGCGGAGCCAGAACATGGAACGAGCTGGATGAGCATGAGCGACTGGGTGCCGGACGAACAAGCGCTTCGACTGCCGCGAGGAGACGCGGCAGCTTGGGACGCGTTCTACACCCGGTCGATCGGCCCTCTCTACGGCCACGTCCAGAGCCGTCTGGGCAGTGATCGGGAGACCACCGAAGAGGTCGTCGCGGCGATCTTCTTCGAGGCCGCCCGCTCGGCTCAGCGATACGATCCGAAGCAGGCTCCACCCGAGGCCTGGCTGATGGGGATCGCGCGTCACCGGATCGCCCGCTTTCTCGACCAGAGACGGCGCGAGCGCGAGCGTAGCCGTCCCCTCCAGCCTGGAGAAGGTGTCGCCGAGACCCTGGCGGATCCCTTCGAGGGTGACGATCCCACGATCGCCAGAGACAGGGTCGCCGAGGTCGTGGCCGAGCTCGAGGCGGAGGAGCGAGAGCTGCTCCTCGCCAAGTACGTCGATGGCCTGAGTGCCGCCGAGCTCGCCGACCGCCTGGGCCGGACGCCCACCGCGGTGCACTCGGCACTTCAAAGGGCCCGAGACAAGTTTCGCCGCCTCTACGACAGTCGACAACGACAAGACGAGCACCCGGCTCCTTTGAGGAGCAGCCCATCATGAACGACTCTCATCTCGAGCAGCTCCTCCGCGGACTGGAATCCGCGCAGCCTTCGGCAGAGTTCCAAGAGCGCCTGCGCGATGCCTCGCGCACGGTCTACCGGAACGGATTCTCGAGCCCTTGGCGTCGCGTCCCTTGGTGGGTCTGGGCTGCCGCCCTGCTCTTCCTCACACTCGCCGTCCTGGCGCTCTGGCACCCTTGGGAAACATTCGGTCCCTCGACCTGAACAACGCTGAATCGGTCACCCCCCCGTGACCTTGTCCGATATGCCGATCAACCGGGTCGGCTGAGCGAGCGACCTCGCACGTGGAACGCGATGAGTGATGCAAACGTCTCGTTCGGAGGTCTCGAGCTTCTGCCGACCCGGTGATCGAGTTTCCGGCTTCAGCGAGTGCCGGCCCCCACACCGTGCTTCAAGAAGAGCCTGATGAACCATTTCGATGTGTTGGTCTTCTGGGATGACTTGTTGCGCCTCGGGCTGGCTCTGCTTCTTGGCTCACTCATCGGCATCGAACGGCAATTGGCGGGTCAGGCAGCCGGATTGCGCACTCACGGAATGGTGTCGATTGGGGCAGCGGTTCTCACTTTGGTCGGACTGTCGAGCTTCGGTGATCAACAAGTGACCCGAGTCGTGCAGGGCATCGCGTCGGGAGTGGGATTCATAGGAGCGGGTGCGATCCTCAAGGCCAGCAGTGACAGCCGGGTGACGGGACTCACCACCGCGTCGTCCGTCTGGATGGCTGCAGCCCTGGGAACCGCCGCCGGGTTGGGAGAGTATGCGCTCGCGGCTGCGGCTGGCAGCGCTGCCATCCTCGTGCTCTTCGTTCTCCGACCGGTGAGCCGATGGATATCGAAAAAGATCGAGGCGAAGCGAGACCGGTGAGGCAGCCTCGAAAAGAAAGATCAGCCCGGCCCCGGGCGCATGCACTTGGTAAGGCCGGGCCAAGCTGCTGGAGTGGCCAAGTCGAGCGAGTCAATCACCGAGTCTGCCTGTGAGGGCTTTCCCAAGCGAGCTTGGGCCTCTTCGAATGTCCAACGGCCCGACTTCCAACTCTCGACTTTGAAGCTGGCGGTCCGATCGCACCCGTCAGCATCGAGCCACGGAGCTTCGGATGTGAGGTCTGGGTCCTCTCCGAGACGCTGGGATGGAGGACACCGAGACCGGCTGAAGCCGGCTGTCCGAACGACGACGTGTCTAGTTTCAGGTCAGGGGCGCCCCCGGCGCGGCGCCGGAGCATACAGGGGGTGAAACGGGTCGGCCGCTGCGCGGCCCGATGCGGGCAAGATGCCCGCTCTCCCAGTGAAGCCGGCGGTCCGAGTGCGGCATATTTCAGATCAGGCAAAAGGGAGTGAGGCGTGAGACCGGTCTGCGCCCCGTCACGGCCTATGGGCGCCGGCGAATCGGTCACGAGCGGTCGGCGAAGAAGCCTCCCGTCGTGGCGGTTCCGATGATCGTGCGATCGCGGTAGCAGAGGCTCTCGACGCGGATCGCTTCGATCGACGGCGGCAATCTCGGCTCGAAGGTCAGCTCCGCTTCTCCTGGCTTTGGCCTCAGGAATCCTTCGACGACGGACAGGATCCCCAGGCAACCGACCGCCATCGAGTAGTCGCCCCCCATCGTCTCTTCCCCGGGCGTTCCGATCCCGTTGAAGTCGACGACGCCGCGCCCCATCCAACGCAGCAGCGTCCAGGCGAGCTCGCGTGCCTCGTCGCCGCCATGCTCGCAGAGCGCCCAAGCGATCAGGGCGTTGTGCCAGTGCCAGACGCCGCGGCCACCGCCGACCGTCTTGGCGAATCCAGCGCCCTCCACTCGCCAGGGGTTGTTCGCATCGAGCATCACCTCCAGCACGCGCGCCGTGTGCTCGGCATCGAGAGCATGGTTGATGAGCGCGACGGCGTTCACGAGCAGGATGTCGTAGGAGAACATCCACGAGCCCGGATCGTCGGTGCCGCGAGGGATCAGGAGACCGCCGGGTATCGTGCGGCCATCGGGCGCGACGATGGGCTCGTCCTCGAAGAAGCCTCCGTCGCCTCTTGGCCGATTGGCGAGCGCTCGGATCCGCTCTCCGTCCTCGCGAGCGGCCGCTGCCCGATCTTCGTGCCCGAAGCGCTCGAGGAGGTCGGCGAACCGCTTCAAGGCCAAATGCGCGGTCGCGACGAGATACGACGCGTTCTGCGTCTCCTCCCCCGCCAACCACAACTCGGATGAAGGATCGAAGGGATGATAATGAGTGAAGTACACCTCCCGTGCCACGGCGAGGTGCCTCTCGACCCGCTCGTCATCCCCGGTCCAGTCCCGATACCGAGCCAGGCAGTCGAACTGCCGCAAGAGGCCTACCGCACCGGCCGACTTCCAAAACCGTGCGTGGCGAGGATCGTAGGGAATGAAGGCGAAGTCAAAGCCGTCCGCCGGATGGTCGATGATCCCTCGGTTGTCTCCACGCCGCGGGCTCTCCCACAGGTAGTCGAGATTGCGCCGCGCCGCGTCCTGCAGCCGCTCGTGGGAGTGGTAGAGCAGCGCCGGATAGGCCAGAGGGATGTCTTGCCCCACATGGCTCTTTCCCAGATAGCCGAGAGCCCCGGTGGCGAGGACGCCGTTCGGTAGGGTCAATGAGACGAGCACATCGCTGGCCCAGCGCACATAGCCGTCGACCTCGCCGTCGTCCGAGTGGATGCGGAATGGACGGTCGCCCTCGGCGTCCTTCTTGGCCCGCCCCCAGGACACGGTGAAGGTCGGAGTGGCTTCGCCGGCGCTCCCTTGCACCTCGCCGCGCCAGCCGAGCATCACGGTCGAGTCGGAGTCACCGGTCAGCGGTACCTCGCTCAGGACATCGAAGGCGATCGCCGGATCGGGAAGCGCACCGGGTTGCGCCTCGGCACGCTCGGCCGAGACCGGATCGACGGGAGCCAGTCGATGAAGCACCTCTCGCGGTGCTTGGACGATCCACTCACTCGCCAGTGCCAGCTCCGGGCAATCGAATCGCAATCCGGAGTCCGTTCGGCTCGGCCGCAGGAGGCCGCGGTCGAAGTTACCGAACCCGTAAGGAGCGCGCAGCGTGTCGATCGGCTCGTGGTAGTCGAGCGGGGGTACCGTGAGCCGGTGCAGGAGAGGCCGCGTCTCGATCCGAAGCGAGCCTTCGAGACCCGGCCGCAAGACAATCTCGAGAGAGGCGCTCAGGATCGGCCGCTCCGGCACGCACAACCGAATGCTCTGGAACGCCGACGACTCGCTCTCGGGCCAGAGCTCCAGTCGGCCCGGTGAGCGACGGAAGCGGAAGACCGTGCCGGTGAAGGATTCCTCGCCGTCCTGGGTGACGGCGGTCAGCTCCAGTGCGAGGCCGTCCTCCCAAAGGTCTACGGCACTCTTTCGCGGCTCGGTCCTCAGAATCCCATAGCCTGGGAAGTTCGCCTCGACGCCGTCGCCAAAGGCGAAGCGCTGCCCAAAGGTGCCGAGGAAGGCCACCAGCTCGGTGCGATCCTCGTCCCGCGGAACGATCCAATGCGGCACATAGCCGAGATGCATCCAGGGCAGCGCCTTGTGCCCCGTGACCAGAGACCGGCTGCGGAGATGCGGCCGCCAGAGCCCGTCTTCACCGCGCGCCCAGTCGTAGCCGAGCGGGAGACGACACGTGCTCGAGTGCAAGAGCGTCAGCCCGGCGCCCCAGCGCCCCACGATGTCCTGATGCTCATCGAACGCCGAGGTCCATTGCCGGTCGGGCTTCGGGACGAGGGATCCTCGGGAGAGCGGATCGTGGCTCACGACTCGGCCAATCGCCCAGTGCGAGCGCTGAGGTCCCGGAACGACGACGGATCGTAGCCGGCGACCGCGCTGTGCAGCGTGTCGCCCAAAGGTCCCACCCACGGCTTCGGCAGCCGCTGGGCGCCCTGCATGGCTCCACAGATCGCGCCGGCCGTCGCGCCATTGCAGTCGGTGTCCCAACCACCTCGAACCGCGCAGGTGATCGTCCGCTCGTAGTCCCCGTCGCCATACAAGAGGGCGAGCGCGACCAGCGCGGCGTTGGGGAGCACATGGGCCCAGTTGTGCCGACCGTATTCGTCCCGCGCCCTCTTGGCGGCGTCCTCCCAGCTCAGGCCCTCCTTGTGCCAGGCTCGGCACTTCCCGATCAATTCGGCGAAGCGGCTGCCGGGAGGAACGTGTGCGATCGCGATGTCGAGCACCTCGTTCAGATCGGTCACGATCAGCGCCGCCGCGTTCGCAGCGGCGACGAACATCTCGCCGTAGGTACCGTTCCGCACGTGCGACAGCCGGGCATCGCGGTAGGCGAGCTCGGCGGCCCGGCCGGGCTTGCCCGGCGAGACCCAGCCGAAGATGTCGCCGCGAATCTGGGCGCCGATCCACTCGCGATACGGGTTCCAGAAGGTGGCGCTCTCGGGCGCAGGTCGTCCCTGGATGAGGTTCCGGTATGCGGCGCGCTCGGCCGTGTACGTCAGGTGATACGGCAAGTGCTCGAGCCAGCTCGCCCCGACGTCGTCGGTCGTGAAGCCCAGACCCTTCCGCTCCATCAGGTCGAGACCCAGGATCGGATAATCCATGTCATCGTCACGGGCCATGCCGTCGACTGCCCCGCGGAGGCATGGGCCCGGCTTGAGGATCTCGGGATAGCGCAGGCGCTCGGGCGTGTCCTCCGGCAAAGGAGGAAAGTAATCTTTGATGCTTTCTTCACCAACGAAGTCGAGCAGCTCTCCGATGTGCTCGAAGGTCCAACCCTCGACGGGCTTGCCGAGCAAGCAGCCGGCAGCGCGGCCCAGCCACGCCCCGAGCAGCCGATCCGGGGTCGTCTTCGCGCTGGTCGATAACCCGACCCACTCGCAGCTCGCGCGCAGCGCCTCCCACTCGGTCGGCTCGAGGGACTGCTGCGCAGCATCGACCGGCAACGCCCGCAGCGCTTCATACAGCTCGAAAGCCGCTCGCCACCGCTCCGGCCCGGGCTCCAGCGCGAGGACCTCCTTCACCCGGGTCTCGTAGCCCGAGACGTCGGCGCCTTCGTCGCGGCACTGGACCAGCTCGGTTGGGAGAAGCTCTCGGAGCTCTGCGTCCTGGAAGGGTCGGCAAGGTTGCATGTCAGCTCCGCCCCCGGCGCGACGCCGGAGCATACAGGTGGTGAAACAGGCTCGGTGCGATGGAATGCCCAAGTCGAGCGAGGCGGTGACGATTTTGGTCAGTGAGAGCGGGCACGAGCGATCTTGGGCCGGAGCACTGTTGCGACGACGGCGCACTCCGAGCGGCCCCTTGCTCGGCACCTTCTGGCTCGATGGTCGGCAAGGTCGAGAAAGCACCTTTCCGCTCGAGGACGTCATCCCGTTTCGGTCGCGCGGGCTCTGGTTTGGAGGGCATGCTTCAGATCAGCTCTCAGTAGTCGGATGGTGCGACGGCGCGGCCCTCGGCCGCCGATGCGTAGGCGGCCGTGACGAGCTGCAAGGTGCCGATGTGGTCCTCGCCCGTCACCTCTGGCGAGCGCCCCTTCTCGATCGCGTCGAGCAGATCGCCCATCGAGCCGATGAAGCCGTCGGGATACCACTGACCTTCGAGAGGCGGCCGGAACACGGCATAGGGCTCGGCGGCGAGGCGCACGACGATCGGGTCGGTCTTGGCGACGTCACCCTCGACCAAGCCACGAGTCCCCTCGATGCCGAAGTACTGGTGCACGTCGCGGCCCACCAGAGACGCATTGTTGTCCAGCACGTTTGCATGCTGTCCGCCGGCGAAGTCCATCACCACCGAGGACACGACGTCGCCGCGCATGTTCTGCTCCGGCCGAGTGGGCAAAGAGGCGTAGAGGCGCACCGGCTCCTCACCCATCCAGTAGCGGACGAGGTCGAGGTGATGGATCGTCCACATCAGGATCTGGAACTTCTCCTCGGTGCCGTACCACGAGTCCTTCGCCCACGGCTGCGAGTCGGCCCAGTTTCGCATCTCCCAGTGAATCAGGTAGACGTGGCCGAGGTGACCGCCTCGGATCAGTGAGTGGACCGCCCGAAACTCGGGAGCCCAGCGCGCATTCTGGTTCACCGCCAGGAAGACCTTGCCATCACGCGCAATGCGCACGATCTCCCGGGCGACGTCGATGTCGTGGGCGAGGGGCTTTTGAATGAGAAGGTGCTTCCCCGCCGCGACCGCCGCCTTCACGATTTCGAGGCGGCCCGCATCGGGGATCGCCATGTCGATGACGTCGACGTCCTGGCGCTCGACGAGCGCCCTCGGATCCGTCTCGACCCCGTCGATGCCGAAGCGGCGCGCGGCTTCTCTGGCCGCGTCTTCGCGAACGTCGCAGATCGCCGAGAGCGAGAAGCCCGCCTTTCGGTAGGCCGGCAGGTGGGCGTCACGCACGATGCCTCCAGCGCCGAGCACGCCGATTCGGAGTGAGGTCTTCGGGACCAGCGGACGGTAGTCGATATCGGGCAGCGGCATGCTTCAGCGCTCCTCGTTCTGACGGTACAAGTCTTCGAGAACCTCGGCGACGGTCAAGGCTTCTTGGATCGTGGCACCTCCTGGCGCTTCGTCCCGCATCAATCGCTCGGCAATGTCCTTCAGCTCGAGGCGATAGTTCTCCTCACCGTCGAAGCCCCGATGCTCTCGCGTCGACCAGCCGGCCGGGACATCTCCGGCGGCTTCCTGGCGGTAGAGCTTGAGGAGAGGCGGATGCATCCCGATCTCGAGCGTGCCCTCCATCCCGTAGAGCTCGAGTCGCCACCGCTCGATCCAGTCGTTCGCCTCCCACCCGCAGCAATCGCCGGCCGCGAGCACGTCCCCGAACTCGAAGAGGAATGCCGCCGAGTCCTCGAAGATGTGCTCGGGCACACCTTCCAGCTTTCGGATGCGGCCGATCGACTCGGTCGGCCGACCGAGGAACAGGATCAACAGATCCAACATGTGGCAGAAGTCGAGATAAACCAGCCCGCCCCGATCGTCCGGATCACAGAACCATGGATCGGTGAGCCAGGGCGTCATCACCGACGCGTGGAATCTCGCCGTCGTGATGCGGCCGAGGGGATTCGACTCGAGGCAAGCGCGGGCCTGGGCGATCGCTGGCGAGTAGCGGAGGTGATAACCGATCTGGCAGAAGACCGATTGGCGCTCGACCTCTTGGGCGAGGGCGCGCAAGGTCTCGAGGTCGTGGGCGCCTGGCTTCTCGATGAGCATCGGTGTCTTCCGCCGCGCCGCCTCCATCGCCATCTGGGCGTTGAACGGATTCCGGCCCTCGATGACGACCAGCTCGGGATTCAGCTCGTCGAAGAAGCGATCGAGTGAGTCGAAGGCGTGAACGCCGTAGTGGTGGGAGAAGCTGGCAGCGACCTCCGAATCCGGCTCGAAGAATCCCGACAGCTCGAGCTCGGGGATCCGCCCCATCACGTTCGCTCGCCCGCCCGCGTGGGGATGGCTGACACCCAAGAAACCCGTTCGGATCGACTTTTGGGCACTCACGTGCCATCTCCTGTTCGTTAGTCTCTCTCGGCCGATTTTGCGGGAAGCTAACAAAGTGCCTCGACCAGCAGCAAGCGAGCCGAGCGAATCGATCGCGACCTCAACACCGCACCAGGAGGAATTCCGATGAGTCAGCGCGTCGTCATCACCGGAGCCAATCGTGGTCTGGGCCTCGAGCTCACCAAGCGCTACCTCGAGCGCGGCGACACCGTCTTCGCGCTGGCGAGGAAGCCCGGTGAGTCGAAGGCGCTGCAGGACCTGTCGAACGCGAATCCCGAGACGCTGACGCTCGTCACGTGTGACGTCAGTGACGACCCTTCGGTCGCGAAGGCCGCCAGCGAAGTGCTCGGCCGCGTGTCCGCCATCGACCTTCTGATCAACAATGCGGGCGTGAACAGCGGTGCATCGGGCTCGTTCGCCAGCGCGAAGCTCGAGGACGTCCTCTCGGTCATGCAGGTCAACCTGCTCGGACCGTGGCGCGTGACCCGCGCGTTCGTCGACAAGCTGAAAGGCGGCCAGGACCCCAAGGTCGTGCAGATCTCGTCGCTCATGGGCTCGATGGCCGACAACAGCAGCGGCGGCTCTTGGTCCTACCGCATCAGCAAGACCGCGCTCAACATGTTCAACCGCAACCTCGCCCACGAGCTCCCGGGAGTGACGGTCGTCGCCTTCCATCCGGGTTGGGTGCAGACGGACATGGGTGGATCGTCAGCGCCTCTCACCATCGAGGAGTCGGTCGCCGCGATGATGAGCACGATCGACGAGCTCTCGACGGAGCACACCGGCGGCTTCTACGATCGCAACGGCGAGCGCTTGCCGTATTGATCAGAACCAGAGCCCGCACGACCGTCAAACCAGAGCCCGCGCGACCGAAACGGGAAGCGGCTGCTGAGCGGAGAGCCTCTTCCTCGACGTTGCCGACCATCGAGCCAGAAGGGGCCGAGCAAGGGGCCGCACGGAGTGCGCTGTCGTCGCAACGATGCCCTCCGGCCCAAGCTCGCTAACGGGGCACCGCCCGGTTTCCCCGAGGGCGTTGCTCGGGCTGACGAGCACGAGACCGAGAGCCGCAGGAAACTTCAGAGTTGAACGTCGAACGTTGAGCCGTTGGACGTTCTGCGAAGCCTGGCTCGCAGAATGGCAGCGCCGTTGAGAACTTCAGAGTTGAACGTTTCAAGAGGCCCAAGCTCGCTCGAGCAGAGCTCTCACCGACAGACTCGGTCACTGAACTCGCTCGTCTTGGGCACTCCGATCGCCACCTCCGAGGCTGATGACTCGCCGTCAACGACGGAGCTCGGGCCACTCTCCCCCGCCTAGCAACGCCAGCATCTCGTCGTCACCTTTTGCGAACTGGAGCGGAGTCGTGCCGTCGTCCGCCTGTCTTCGAGGGTCGGCGCCGTGGTCGAGCAGCGCCATGGCGAGCCCCAGATGGCCTTGCTTGGCAGCCGAATGCAGCGCGGTCCAACCGCCCACTTGAGCCGCATTGACGGGTGCGCCCGCTTCGAGGAGCATCCGGGCGCAATCGAGATCGCCGCCCGCCACCGCGCTGTGGAGCGGCCGCAGCTCGCTGCCGTTGCCGGCGAGCGCACCGCAGTCGGCGCCTCGGGCCAGCAAGAAGTGAACGACTGCAGGCCGCGCGAAGAAGGCGGCGAGGTGCAGCGCGCGAAACCCGTCGGGTGACTCCTCTTCGAGCGCTTCGGGCCGCGCGTCCAATCGCAGACGAACCGCGCGCACGTCCCCCAGGGCCGCGGCTTCATGCAGTGAGAGCGAATCCAGGTGGCCAGCGATCTGCTCGGCGATCTCTCCCTGGCGGTGATAGAGTGCCCACATCAAAGGGGAGACGCCTTGCTCGTTCGGGGTCGCGACGAGGCCGGGAGTCTCGGCGAGCGACGCCTCCACCCCCTCTCGGTCACCGGACGCGATCATCGAGAACAGATCGGACATGATTCTCTCCTCATCGAGTCTCATCGGGGACCCACGTCAACGCCCGCTACTACGCGGCGGCTCGGCGTTGGGCGGGCTGGCGGCCCGCGCTCCGTGCGCCAGGAGTCTACCGCTGCTCGCCCTGGCGATGTACGGCCTCCGTCGAAACCGCAAGATCGAATAAGCTCGACTCTCGAGGAGTCCGAAATCGACCGTCCCGAAATCGATACCGAACGATGGCTCGCGCAGCGCGGCCGACTCGTCGACTGCCGAGCCACAACCCTAGCAGGGACCGATCTCTTCGTGCTCGAGAGCCCTCCCGCCGCGGGAGCGGTGATGCAAGCCCGGTGTCGGGAGACACAAGCTTGCTTCTGTCTCCCGGGTTGGGACTCTCCCGCGAGTGATTCCCCCCCTGCAGCTGTCAGCAAGCACGGACGTCCCGACTTCGACGTCTTCGCGGATGCGCTCGGCTGCGGTCTCGGTGATACCTGTGATCCAGCGCGTCTGCGGTACGAGCACATCGTCGTGCTGGTCAATCGCATCGGCCGAGGGCCGCGGCTGGTGAGCCAGCTCTTGGCCGCGCTCTTCGCCGAGATGCGTCCCGTCATCGAAAGCGGCCGCGTCCATGTCGGCCTGCCGCCGAGATTCAGCGCGGTCGGCGCGGACGGCCACCGCCGCTTCGCGTTCACCCGAGAGGAGTCGGAGTCGCTGCTCGAAGGGCTTCCCGGCGACGCGCTCGTCCATCACTACTATCGGATCGGCGACATCGAAGGCGAATTCCTCCAAGAGACGCTGCTCGATCGAGAGACTCGAAGGACCGTGACGATCACGCCGTCGGACGAGCTCGCCTCGTGCGCAGGGGTCTTCACCTTTCCGGAGTGACCCGCCAGGCGGCGCGCGCCCGTCCCCTGGCAACGCCGCCATGAATTCGGTCTACTGTGGCCCGCGCCGGTTCGCTCCGGCGTCCTGCCGCCCTGGTCTCCGCCCTGCTCCGGCGAAAGGTCTCATCGATGAAGCTCACCGTCCGTCTCATGGCGCTCGCTCTCGGGCTGCTCTGGCCCGTGACCACGATCGCCCAACCCACTCCGGCCGAACGGCTCGCCGACGCCCTCCAAACCACGCCCGATGATAGCCTGGCCGTCACTCAGCACACGCTCGAGCTCGAGGGCCAAGAGCCGATCCACTACTACGCGACGACCGGCTACAAGCAGCTCCGGAGCGATAGCGGCGAGGAGAAGGCGAAGATCTTCTTCATGGCATATACGCGGTCGGATCAGGGGTCCGAGTCGGACCGGCCGATCACGTTCACGTTCAACGGAGGGCCGGGCTCGTCGTCGGTTTGGCTGCATCTGGGGGCGCTCGGTCCGCGCCGGGTCGCGATGGGAGACGATGGCGAGCAGCCGGGGCCGCCGTATCGCGTGACCGACAACATCGGCACCTGGCTCGGCTTCACCGACCTCGTCTTCCTCGACCCGGTGAGCACGGGCTACAGCCGGGCGACGAAGGCCGAAGAGGCCGGCGAGTACCACGGGCTCGAAGGGGACATCCAATCGGTCGGGGAGTTCATCCGCCTCTACCTCACGCAGCATCAGCGCTGGGCATCACCCAAGTTCCTCTGCGGCGAGAGCTACGGGACGACGCGCGCGGCGGGCTTGTCGGGATACCTGCAGCAGAACGGGATCGCCCTCAACGGCATCGTGCTCGTCTCGGCGATCCTCGAGTTCCAGACGGCACGGTTCGATCGCGGAAACGACCTTCCCTACGCCTTGTTCCTTCCGACCTACACCGCGACGGCCTGGTATCACGAGCGCCTGCCTGAAGACCTCCAAGGCGATCTGCGGGCGACGCTCGACGAGGTGGAGGCGTTCGCCGAAGGCGAGTACGTGAGTGCCTTGATGAAAGGCGCCAAGCTGTCCGGCGAGCAGAGGCGGTATATCGCCGAGAAGCTCTCCCGGTACACGGGCCTCGATGTCGACTACCTCGAGCAGACGAATCTGCGCATCGACATCCAACGCTTCTGCAAGGAGCTGATGCGCGACGGCGCGCGGACGGTCGGCCGACTCGACAGCCGCTACGTCGGCACGGACTACGACTCGGCGGGCGAGACGCCGAGCTACGATCCGAGCATGTCGGCGATCCGTGGCCCCTACACCGGCGCCTTCAACGCCTACGTGCGCGAGGAGCTCGGCTACAAGAACGACTTGCCCTACGAGATCCTCACGGGGCGGGTGCATCCCTGGACCTACGGCAGCGAGTCGGACCAGGGCTACATCGAAGTCGCGAGCCGCTTGCGAAGCGCGATCAGCCAGAACCCTGGCCTGAAGGTGCTGGTCGCGGCCGGCTACTACGACCTCGCCACCCCCTACTTCGCCGCCGAGTACACCATGAATCACCTCGGCCTCGACCCGAGCCTGCAGGGCAACATCCGGTTCACCTACTTTGAGTCGGGTCACATGATGTACGTGCGCAAGCCCGACCTCTTGAAGCTGCAGCAGGACGCCCACGAGTTCTATCGCTCGACGCTCGAGTCCCTCTAAGGCTCGGGCTTTCTCCCGTATCGGAGCCCACCGCCCTCATGCCCTCATTTGATCATCACGGCCACGTCCCGGACGGCTTCAGCCTGGCCACCAGCGGTCCGCAGTATGGACCGGACACGCGGATCCGACCGACGCACTACGACATCACCTTGGACCTCGATCTCGAGGGCCGTTCGGCTGCCGCCGAGGTGACGATCCACCTGCGGTCGATCTCGTCCGCTCGGACGCTCGTCCTCGACGCCGTCGGTCTCGACATCGAGAATATCGAAAGCCCTCGCCCCCACACCTGGCGGGCCGATGGCCAGAAGATCACGGTCACCTTCGAGGAGATGCTGCTCGCCACCGAGGACTCTGAGGTCACGATTCGCTATGGCATCGAGGACCCGATCAGCGGGCTCCACTTCATCCTGCCCGACGAGGCTTACCCGGACCGGCCGCGCCTCTCGGCGACCGATCACGAGACCGAGCGCGCGCGCTACTGGCTCCCCTGCCTCGATCATCCGTCGGTGCGAACGACCTTCGCGCTGCACCTGACGGTAGCCGAGGACCTGACGGTGATCGCGGGGGGTGTCTGCGAGAAGGAGGAGCCCGCGGGCCCGGGCCGAAAGACCAGCCACTGGCGGCTCGACTATCCCTGCCCCACCTACCTCTACTGCTTCGCGGCAGGGGAGCTGGTCACCTTCGAAGATGAGTCGGTCGAGGGACTCTCGATCGCCTACCACGCACCTGTGGGCACCGACCCGAAGGATCTCGCGCGCTCCTTCGATCGCACGCCGTCGATGGTCCGCTGGCTGCAAGAGCACGTCGGCGCCAAGCTGCCCTTCCCCAAGTATCACCAGATCGCCGTGCCCGATATCGGCGGCGCGATGGAGAACATCTCGCTCGTGACTTGGGACCAGCAGTTCGTCCTCGACGAGACGCTGGCGAAGGAGTGGTCGCACCTGGTCGACATCATCAACATCCACGAGATGGCGCACAGCTTCTTCGGCGACGCGATCGTCATCCGCCACTTCGATCACGCCTGGCTCAAGGAGTCCTGGGCGACCTACACCGAGGTCGCCTGGCTGGAGGACGAGCACGGCCGCGACGAGGCCGACTACGAGCTGTGGCTCGAGCGCAAGGCGTACATCGGCGAGACGAAGGACTACGTGCGGCCGATCGTGACGCGCCAGTACGACTCGAGCTGGATGATGTTCGATCGGCACCTCTATCCCGGCGGCTCGTGGCGCCTGCACATGCTGAGGCGGCAGCTCGGCGACGAGGTGTTCTGGGCAGCGGTGCGGGACTACGTCGATCGGTATCAGGGCGAGGTCGTCGAGACGGACGACTTCCGCCGCGTGCTCGAGAAGCACTCCGGCCGCGACCTGGTGCGCTTCTTCGATCAGTGGATCTACGGCCGGGGTTACCCGACCCTCAAAGGCTCATTCCGTCATGATGCCGAGAAGGGCTGGGCAACCCTCAAGCTCGAGCAGACTCAAGCGGACGACAAGCGCGACGTCGGTGTCTTCGACTTCGATCTCGAGGTAACGCTTCAAGACGAGCGTGGCACGCAAAAAGGCGTGCTGCACTTCGAAGGCGCCCACGGCTCGCTCGTCCTGCCTTGCCACGGCAAGCCGCGGCAGCTCCGCGTCGACCCGGGCTTCTCGGTGCTCTTCGAGCTCGAGCTCGATCCGGGCGAAGACCTCCTCGCCGAGACGCTGCAGAATGCCCCCGACATCGCGGGACGGATCTTGGCCGGAGAGGCCCTGATCGACTCCGGTACGCCCGCTGCCTGGAAGTGGATCCGCGAGGCGATCGCGAAGGAGCCCTTCTTCGGCGTTCGGGTGCAGCTCGCCCAGGCACTCGCCGCCTCTCGGCGCGGCCAGGCGATCCCGATCCTGCGCGAATGCCTCGAGCGCGAGACGGAGCCTCGCGCTCTCGAGGCGATCGCCGGCGCCTGCGGTGAAGTGTCCGACCACGACCTCGCCGAGACACTGCGACTCTTCTTGGATCGCGACGACCTGCCGTATCGGGCGCGGGCCCGGGCGCTCGAGTCGCTCGGCGCCCACCGCGACGATCGTGACATGCCCAGACTGGTCGAGGCGTCCTGTGACGAGGGCTACTTCGGCATCGTTCGCGCCGGCGCCTTGGGAGGCCTCGGAAAGCACCGATCACGCAAGGCCGCCGAGGAGCTGCGCACTCGCCTCGCCTACGGCGCCGAGCGGTGGGAGTGTCGACCAGCGGCCGTCGCGGCATTCGCGGCGGCGGCGAAGTGGCAGGACGAGGTCTTTCGCGACGACGCCAAGGGTCGCTTGCGCGATCTCCTGCGCGACCCGGCCGAGCGCGTGCGGCGCGCGGCGATCGACGGCCTGGTCACTCTGAAGTGCCAGGAAGCGGCCGGAGAGATTCGCGCTTGCGAGAAGACCTTCGCCGCGCAGTGGGCCCCTTGGGTGCAAAGGCGCCTGAAGAGGCTGAACGAGTCGGGAGACCAAGGCGAAGTCGAGAGCCTCCGCTCCTCACTCGAGAAGCTCGAGCAGCGTATTGCGAGTCTGGAAGGTGAGCGCCGCTCCGAACCCGGCGGCCGGTGAGTACCACGTCCCCTCCTTGATCGAAAGGCAACTCCTCATGAGCCACTTCTCTTCGTTGGCTCTCCTGGTCGTTCTGGCCGGTGCCGGCTTCGCCGCTCCGCGTCAGGAGTCGACCCCGGAGACGAAGAAGCGCTTGACGCTGGAGCAAACCGGCAAGCCCGGTCAGACGGTCCGGTTCTCGGTTCGGTCTCCGAGCTATCGCTGGGCAGAGGACGGTGTCCATCTGGTGGTGCCCGGGGAGCGGGATGCCTGGGTCCACCCGATCACCGGCGAGAAGCGTGAGCCCGACGAGGTGGCCGAGGAAGGGGCCGACATCCGCGACCGAATCGTCAAGGGCTTCGAGGCGTTGCCAGGGTTCGACGGGGACGTTGCACGCCGCGCCGGCCGCGGGCGCCGGCAAACGGCTGAGAAGGAGGACACGGCCCACCTCCTCCGCTTCGAGAACGACCTCTACTTCTACGGCGGTGGCGACGCCGTCCGTCGGCTCACAGCCGACGATCGCGCCGAGAACGATGCCGAGCTCAGCCCCAACGGCAGCTTCGTCGCTTTCAGCAAGGACAACGATCTCTACTTCATCGAGACGGCGACTGGCCTCGAGCACCGAGTCACCGAAGACGGGACCGAAGACATCTTCAACGGCCGCTTGGACTGGGTGTATCAGGAGGAGATCTACGGTCGCGGCCGCTTCCAGGCGTTCTGGTGGAGCCCCGACTCGTCGATGATCGCGTTTCTCCGTCTCGACGACGGAGCCGTGCCGCGCCTGTCGATCGTCGATCAGCGCTCGCGCCATCCCAAGGTCGAGGTCGCGAACTACCCCAAGACCGGGGATCCCAATCCGATCGCACGCCTGGGAGTGCACCACGTCCGACGTCATGAGACCGTTTGGATGGACCTGGGGACCTACGGGCCCGAGATGCTGATCGTCGACGTCGGTTGGCGACCGAACAGCCGCGACGTCATCTTCCAGGTCCAGAATCGCACTCAGACGTGGCTCGACCTCATGGCCAGCGACCCGAGCTCGGGCGAAGTCGAGCGTCTGCTTCGCGAAGAATCGCCGTCTTGGGTGAACCTCCTGAGCCCGCCGCGCTGGCTCGAGAACGGCAGCTTCCTCTGGGAGAGCGAGCGCACCGGCTTTAGGCATCTCTATCACTACGCGGCGAACGGCAAGCTGATCCGGCCTGTGACCCAGGGCGATTGGTCTGTCACGAGCATCGAGGCTCTCGATGAGGAAGCCAAAGAGCTGATCATCGGGGCGACCAAGGACGGTGAGATCAATCGCAACGTCTACCGCATCGGCTTGGATGGCCAGGGCCTGCGGAGGTTGACCGAAGGGGACGGGACGCATTCGATCCGTTTCAACAAGGACCGCAGCTTGTTCATCGACAACTTCTCGAATGTCGTGACGCCGCCCGAGGTACGACTGTGCAGCATCGACGGCTCGGTCGTGCGCGTCCTGGGTCAGGCCGACACCGAGTCGGTCGACGAATTCTCGACGTCTCCCGTCGAGCTGCTGCGCATTCCGGCCCGCGATGGCTTCGAGATGGATTCGACGATCCTCAAGCCGACCGACTTCGACCCGGGTCGGAAGTACCCGATCTGGATCATGACCTACTCGGGCCCGGCGGCGCCTTCGGTGCGAAATCGCTACTCGGTCAGCGCCTGGTCGCAGTTCCTCGCACAGAACGGTGTGATCGTCTTCCAGGTCAACAACCGCTCGTCGAGCGCGCGCGGTCACAAGTACACGTCCGCTTGCTACCTCGACCTCGGCCGCTCGGAGCTCGAGGACATCGAAGACGCGATCGCCTGGCTGGGCAAGAACGACTGGGCCGACACGAGCCGTGTCGGGATCACCGGCGTCAGCTACGGCGGCTTCATGACCGCGTATGCGCTCACGCACAGCAAAGCGTTCCGCCTCGGCATCGCTGGCGCCGGCGTCTACGACTGGCATCACTACGACTCGATCTACACCGAGCGGTACATGTCGACGCCGTCGGAGAATCCCGAGGGATATCGCACGTCGTCGCCCATCGAAGCCGCCGCGGACCTGCACGGTCACCTGCTCATGTGGCATGGTGAGATCGACGACAACGTCTACGCGACGAACGCCAGCCAGTTCGCCCTCGCCCTGCAGCGTGCCGGCGTCCACTTCGAGATGATGATGTATCCCGGCAACCGCCACGGAATCCGTGACGGCGCGCAGAACTGGCACCTGCGCCAGCTCGAGTGGAAGACGATCCGCGAGAAGCTCGAGACGGATCGCGTCGTGCCGGCTCGGGAGACCGCCACCGGCGGTGAGTGAGGATGGTGGAAGCCCGGGGCTGGCCCCGGGCTTCGCTCGATCAGAACGTCAGCCCGGCGACGAGGCCAATACCTTCGCGCTCGCCGAACCAGGCGACTGCGCGTAGGAACAGCGGCGCCGACCAGACGTCCATGCCGAGGTAGACGCCGGGGCCGCCGGTCGTGAGATCGCCGCGCCTGTCGACGGGGAACGGGACGTCGGCTCGATAGCGTCCCTCGATGCCGTCGAAGTAGAGGCCGCCGCGGGCGGTGACGCGTCCGGGTCCGTCGAGCCCGCCGCGGGCGCTGTCGATGAGGTCGAGGCCGATTCCCGCTCGGGTGTACAGCTCGGCGTAACTCACCTCGAGGCCACGCCAGGAGATCTCATCGGATCGATACCATCCGGCCGACAGCCCGAGGTCGGCGCGAAGCCTGCCCACCAGGCGCGGGTCCCATTCCACCCCCAGCGTGACGCCCTGACCGTCGAGGCTGGGCTCCTCGACGAACGTATCGTCGTCGATGTCCTCGAAGGTGAGGCCGAGCGAGAAGGTCAGGTCCTCGAAAGGCGAGACGTGACCGCGGAGGATGGCGCGGTTGAACGTGAGCTCGCGCGTCCGGTTCCGAGAGCCGCCGCTCGTCGGAAGGTCCGAAAGACGCACATCGCGCTCGAAGGTGTCGTAGGCCACCTCGACCGCGCGTCGCCGGGAGGGAACGACGTCGGTACCGCCTTCGCCCGGTCCGTCCCCTTCGACGGCTTGGCAGCCGACCAAGGCAGCGATCGCGATCCAGAGCCCGTGGCGCATGTCGAGACCTCTCGTGTAGAGCAGCGTCAGCGCTGCAGCAGGAAGTAGAGCCCCACGATCAGAGGGAGCAGGAGCGCCAGGATGACGATCCATGCGACGCGGCGCCAGCGTCGCGTCTCGGAGCGCGGCGACTCCACGCCCATGAGCTGCCCGACGGTGTCGAGGTAGGCCTCCTCGTCGTAATCGTCGCCGAGGTCGATACCGTCGAGATAGGTCTCATCCGACCAACCGGTCTCGGCATCGGAGCCGCACTCCGGGCAGGCGAGGGCCTTGGCGGGGATGATCTCGCCGCAGTTGGTGCAGGACTTCTTGCGCGAGAGCCGTCGACGGTTCATGGGTTCTCCGTTCGAGAGACGGGCGACATCAGGACGCCCACCTCGGTGAGGTTTTGAAAATTCGTTCCGATCATCAAGGTAAAAAAAAGTGGTGTGTTCATTTGTTCCAAAGCTCGTGAGGCTGACCGCGTGACACCTACAAGCCTCGCTTTTCCAGCACGTTAAGCCCCGAGGAGGGGGTGACCTCGAGCACCCGGGGAGTCCAGAAACACTTACGATCATCGCCCAAGTCGTACTTGACTGTCCCACGGCGCTTTAATATTCTCCGCGCGGCTGTAGGGTTTGCTCGCCGGGAAAGGGTCCCGGACGATCCCCGTCGAACCGGGGAGACCCGACGGAAGATCACAGTAGGAGGAAGTGATGCGCAAGTTGACTTTGCTTGCCGTCCTGTGCGTTCTCTGTGTTGCCTCCGCGTGCACCGGTCCGGCGCCGCTTCAGGGCATGATTTTCGCTGACATCAACTACCCGTCCTATTATCAGGGCGTCGAGGCCATGGGCCCCGGTAGCAAGCCTGGAAAGGCGCAGGCCATGTCGATTCTCAGCCTCGTCGCTCTCGGCGATGCGAGCATCGATGCCGCATGCAGTGATGGTGGTGTTTCCAAGATCCACACCGTGGATCACAAGTTCACCAACATCCTGGGCGTCTACCAGACCTGGACCACGATGGTCACTGGCGAGTAATCCTCGTCAGGCAACATCGCGATTGCGCAACCGGGCCGGCGAGGTTCTACCTCGTCGGTCCGGTCGCATTTTCAGGACCCGCCTCGAATTCGATTCGCTGCCTTGCACCACGGGCATCGCCTCGTATCATCGGAAGCACGGACTGAGAGCTCCCTTCGCTCCGGCGGCCTCGGTCACCGCCCGCCCGTCTTCCAATCGGTCGGCTCGACGATTCGCGCGCACGTCCGCCACCGAGATCCAATTCGACGAAGGGAGCCTCGATGATCTCCACCTGGATGATCTCCGTTCTGATGCTCGTCGCCGTGCAAGACGGCCCGACGACGCCTTCCGCCTCGCCTCGCGATCCGTTCCCCCACTTCGATTTCCACTTCGGAACGGGGAGCAGTATCGGCTACGCCACCGGACGTGGCCAAAAGGGCGAGTCTCGGGACCGGGGAGCCGCTCTCGGGTTGTCCGCCGAGGCGAGGATCGTGAACCCGTCCCATGGCGCGATGCACGCCATCGCCGAGATTCCCGTTCGCGCCGGCGCGCCGGCCAAGACGAGAGAGCCGGACGGTCCGCGAACTCGCTCCTCGCGCGCTCAGAAGCGCGGCGAAGAGAAGCGGACCCGAGCCAAGGAAGCGACGCCGCCTGGTGGTGAAGCGCCGACCGAGCTGGTCTACGGCTTCGCGGCGGTGGCACGGCACGCGTTGCTCGACGATGGCGATCGAGCTCGCCCAGCCGATCGCTCCGAGCTCTACCTGCTGGATCGCGCCATGGATCGCCACTACCACGCCGTGCTCGAACGTGGTCTCTTGATCGAGGAGAGCGGCGACCGCGCTCTTTACGATCACTTCGCTGCGGCCGGTCGTGACGCGTGGATGCAGCCCTTCGATCGTGACCGCTTCGGCAGGGACCTCGCCCTCAGGGGCCGCTTCGCGCGACTCGCGCGGCCCGGCGAGCTCGTGGGTGACCATCTCGAGCGGACGGTCCAGGACCTGAAGCGACCTCGTCGTGGCAGAGCCCACCCTCGCCTCGCGGACGCCACCACGATCGAGCCCGGTGGCTCGGGAACTGGCGCCTGGGCGCACGGAACGGGCCGATCCACCGACAGAGGTCGGTAAAAAAGATGCCCGCCCGCGTGTCTTTGCGAAGGACACGCGGGCGGGCGATGCCGTTCACCGCTTCTCCCGGTCCGCGGAGGCATGACGGGCCAGGAGCGCGCGGCAGCACTGCGCACGCGGCATTGAACAGGAGGCGGATTGTGGTGCCGACCTTCGCAGCCCGTGAGGGCTCAGCGTTCAGTCGACCTTCATACCATTGCGAATGATGAGTGCCACCTGTGCCAAGACCGTTCGCCACGCGCCTTCGGTCGTTGCCGTCCATTGGGGTCCCTCGAGCTCGGCGAGGGATTGTTGGAACGACTCGGTGAAGGCATCGATGTGAAGCGGACGCACTCCTCGACGGGCGAACGTCCGACCGAGCTGCATCAGCTCAGGTCCCAGACGAACCGGATCGTCGAGTCTTGCGGCGATACGTTGCATCCAGCCAGCGAGTGCCTCTGCGGATTGGCCGGCCGGGTCGGGAAAGAAAGTCTGGAAGGTCGAGTAGCGTCGGAGCAATCGATCGAGCAGCCGCGTCGCCAGCTCGTTCGACCGGGACTTCTGCCGGCCAACCGTGGCGAGCACCCAAGACATCGCGTCGACGGGTGCGGGCTTGGACGGCGGGCCTCCCCCGCGCATCCGGCTGCGCTGCGATTCGTTGAGCTCCATCGCTCTCCTTACCGGAGCCCCTGGTCCAGCACCTGAGTGTGGCGCCTCGAGCTCCGTCCTCTTCCCGAACTCAGTTTCCTCGGACTCCTCTATTCTCGGCGCGATCTGCTGGCGCTTGAGGGGGAGCCGAGTTTTTTCGAGGAGTCGGGTGAATTGGAGGATCTTGGGAGGACGGAGCGCCGGGTGGCCGGAGAGCGGACCACCCGGGGAAGGTGAGCGTCGGGCTGCGCTCAGGGCAGGGTCGCGCGCACCACCAGGACCAAGGGGCGGTTCTTCCCGGCGCCATGGGGTGTCATGCCCAAGATCACGTGCTGTCCGACCGGGATGCGGATCGTCGAACGAATGGAGGCCCAAGGTCCGTTGTCGGTGGCTTCGACCTTCAAGCGCAGCTCGATCTGCTTTCGACCGTCGAGGATGCGTGCCCAGCCCGCGATGTCGAGGCTGCCGTTCTCGTAACGACTCTCGACCGAGAACTCCTCTCCCTCGACGGTCTGGGTCGCGGCCGTCATCGAGACGCCGTAGCCCGTCAGCTTCATGCGCAGCATCTCTTCTTGGATGTCCTTGCTCATCGGAGTCTCGGCCCCTTCGGCGAGGGCTTGGATCTCGATCGAGCACATGCCCGGCGCGACATCGAGCTCCGAGATGAGGCTGCGAATGGCCGCGACGCGCGACTCCTCGTCGCGAACGACGATCGCGTTGCGGGCGACGTCTTCGACGAGAGACCCGCTGCCCGAGAGCTCACCGTGCAGAGGCCGGGTCAAGGCTCCTGGCGTCCGGTGCTGGAGTCGAATCACCTCGGTCGTGACATTGCGGCTCTGAGTGGCCGGCACATCGAGCACCTTGACCAGCTCGGCGAAGCGCTCGACCTCCTCGGGCAAGCCGATGAGGACGATGCGGTTCGTCCGGGCATCGACGACGGGCCGCACCTGGTTGGGTCCCATGAGCTGGATCACCTGACGGTTCAGGCTCTCCGCCTCGGCGTTCTGGATCGACAGCACACGCATCTCCTGGCGGCTCTCATCCTGATCCGGCGTGAACGGTACGAGCCATAGTACGGTCAGCAGCAACTGAGAGATCATCATCATCGGTCTCCATTCTCGAGGGCTACGTCTTCACCGACATCGTAGATCCACACCACGTGGACCCCGGGCGTCTCGGATTCGTGATTCACGACGAGGAGATCCTTTCCTTCCACCTCGACCGGCGGCACTCGCGGCTCGATCTCCGCGGTCCGACCTCTCTCGCTCACGGGATCCGATCCGGGCTCGGCAGGCGCCGAGCTCCAGACGAAGTACACCGTGAGTCCGATGAGCGCCGCGGCGGCCGCCATCTCCAGGTAGGCGGTCCAAGGGATCCTCCGGGCTCGGTCCGAGGTCTCGGCCGATCGGGAGACCGGCTCAGCCGCCCAGTCCGCGAGCAGTCCCTGGACCTCTCGCTGGGAGCTGCGGTAGCGCCGGCAAGCGTTGCAGCCGGAGAGATGTTGCTCGAGGGCGGCCTCGAGCCCGGGATCGAGCTCGTCGTCCCACTGCCGCCGGATCCACTCCTGGGCGTCCAGGCAGCTCGCGCCGTGGCTCAGTCTCTCTTCCACCGTTCCAGCTCCTGTCGCAAGGTCTCTCGCCCGGCATGCGCATGGGCGCGGGCCGTGCTCGGCTGAATGTCGAGGGTTCGGGCGATCTCGTC
The DNA here is from genome assembly GCA_040219065.1 of Planctomycetota bacterium. GTDB lineage: Bacteria > Planctomycetota > OFTM77 > OFTM77 > OFTM77 > OFTM77. The sequence goes on along the minus strand of JAVJTD010000013.1, from coordinate 6,775 downwards.
GTATGAGCATCCTTCGAGGTCTCGAAGGATGACGACGTCCCGCTGGCGGGTCGGCAGGGCCAGCACGCGCTCTCGGATCCACTCGGAGAGCTCTCGCCGCTCAGCGAGTTGATCCGGTGAGCGAGGAGCGTGCTTCCGCCGTCGAGGCTCGAGGCGAGCCTCCCGCTCGGAGCGCCGTGCCCGATCGATCGAGAGCCGCAGGACGGTGCGTCGCAACCAGGCTCCGGGCTCGTCCACGGTCTTGCCGCGATCGAGCTCGCCGGTGAGGCGAGCGATCGCCTCGTCGGCCAGGTCGGCGGCTTCTCCCGTATCTCGAACGAGCCTGCGAGCGAGCCCGACGAGGGCCGGCCGAGCCTCGAGGGCCAGCTTGGCCCAAGCGGGGTCTTCGGCGGCTCGAATCGGCGCTGCGGTCACCTCGGCTCCTCTCGTCGATCGTTCCGTTCGGACGTCACCCGCAGGACGCCTCGGTACCGGAAATCGCTGAGCCGGTTCTGGAAAAAACCGGGAGCCCGCAAAATATCCCGCTGCAAAATCCCCCTTTCATGGGCACTGACGAGAGCCGCGGCATCGATTAGAATGGCGAGTCCTCCTCCATTCACAGTTCGGCGGTTGCTCTTCGGGAAAACCTGCGATGAAGGTCCCTTCATTTGAACTCTCCATTCGCGCCCTGATCGTGCTCGGCTGCTTGACGGCTGTCTCTTCGGGCCAGACGGAGCTGTGGTCCTTCTACGGCGATACGACCCGCGACTCGTTCGGAGTGTCGATCGCCGGAATCGGTGACATGAATGGAGACGGAGTGCCCGACATCGCCGTCGGCGCTCCCCACGACGACGACGGCGGCTTGGACGCCGGCTCGGTCACGATCTTCTCGGGCAAGTCGGGCAATCCGATTCGCCTGTTCAAGGGACCGGTCGGCTCGAACTTCGGCGCTGCCGTTTCGGCGGCGGGAGATATCGACGGCGACGGTTGGGCCGATCTGCTGGTCGGAGCCCCCTTCGCAAAGATCAACGGGGTCCAGCTCGTCGGAGCTGCCTACGTCCTCTCCCCGAGCGATGGTCGCACGATCTACTCGTGGAACGGCGCCGCCTACCTCGACGCCTTCGGCTCCTCGATCAGCAGCGCGGGAGACGCCGATGGCGATGGCGTTCTGGATGTGGCCGTCGGTGCCTCGAGCTTCTTTCAGAACCTGCGGGGCTACGTGCGGGTCTTCTCGGGACGAGACGGTAGCCTCATCCGCGAACACCGCGGCACGACGGCCGGCGATTTCCTCGGCACCGGGCTCGCCAGCCCTGGCGACCTCGACGGGGACGGGCACGATGAGCTGCTCGTGGGCGCGCCCCAGACCAATGTCGGGCGCGGCTACGTCAAAGTCTTCTCCGGACGCACCGGTCTGCCCCTCATGACGTTGACGGGACTCGCGGTGGGCGATCAGTTCGGTCACAGCGTCACCGGTCTGGGCGACCTCGATGGGGACCAGGTGCGCGAGCTCGCCGTCGGTGCCTACAAGTCCGACCTCGGCGGTCTCGACTCCGGCTCGGTCACCGTGTTCTCGGGAGCCAGCTTCGCCACCCTCCGGACGCTCAAGGGCGATGCGCCCCATCACTGGCTCGGCTACGCCGTCGCCGATGCCGGCGACGTCGATGCAGACGGCATCTCCGATCTGATCGCGGCGGCTCATGGCGACAACTCCCAAACCGTTTGGACGACCTACGGCCGCGTCTACTCGGGCCTCGATGGACGAGCCGTCTCGACCATCACCGTCGACCTGTTCTCGACCGACAGCATCATCCAAGCGGTCGATGGGCTCGGCGATCTCGATGGCGACGGACGGGACGACTACCTCGTCAGCGATTTCTGGAGCGACGAGAAGGGCCCCGACTTCGGCGCCGTTTGGGTGATCTCGGGCTGCAACGCCCCCGCCGCTCGATACGGCCCGGGATGCCCCGGGACCGGCGGAGAGGTCCCTGGCCTGGAATTCGTGGGCTGCCCGGCGCCGGGCGCTCAGACTCGGCTCTCGATCCGCAACGGACTCGGTGGCGCGCCGGCCGATCTCCTCGTCTCGCTGCACGGCCGCGCCAACCTCGGCAAGGCCAACTGCCGGCTGCACGTCATGCCGCCCCTCTTCGTCATCCCGGTGCTTCTGAGTGGCCCTTCCGGAGTCGCGGGCGCGGGCTCATTCGACCTTCCGATCCAGATCCCGCCGACGGTCAACTTGATCGGCTGGCGGTTCAACGCGCAGGCGAGAGTTCTCGATCCGGGTGCCTACCTCGGCAGCACGTTCACCAACGGCGTCGAGATCGTGATCCAGTGACCTCATGAGCCTCACGCGACGAGAGCCTCGCCAGTCCCGCTTCCTGCTCGCCCTCCTCGGCTGCGGCGTCCTCGCGACGGTGCCGTGGCCCTGGATCGGCGCCATCGATGCTCACTTCGCCGGAATCCCGCTCTGGCTCTGGTGGAGCTTCGGAGGGACGACCTTCCTGTCCTGCGTCACCACGCTGGGTGTTCTGCGTTACTGGCGAGACGATCGCTACGAATGAGTTGGCGAGGCAGGCCTCGCCAACGATACTGACCCGATGAGCGAACCCAACCAGCTCGCGAGTGGCATCGTCATCGCCTCGATCGTCTATGCGGTCTGCCTGGTCGTGATCGGCGCCCTCGCGCATCGCGCCCGCCGCGGCGAGACGCTCGCCGATCACTTCCTCGCCGGCCGCTCACTCGGTTTCGCCGTCCTGCTCTTCACCCTTTTCGCCACCCAGTACAGCGGCAACTCCCTCTCCGCCTTTCCCGGCAAGACCTATCGCGACGGCCTGTCGTACTTCATGACCGTGCCGTTCATGGTCGGCATCGTCACCGGCTACCTCCTCTTCGCGCCCAAGCTCTTCGCCCTCGCGCGGGACCACTCCTTCCTGACGCCGACCGACTTCCTCACCCACCGCTTCCAGTGCCCGCTCTTGAGCCGTGTCGCGACCACCATCTTCGCGCTCGTCCTCTGCAACTTCCTCCTCGCCCAGCTCATGGCGCTCGGCCACGCGGTATCGGGCCTCACCGAAGGGCAGATCCCTTACGGCACAGGAGTGGTGGCTGGCGGCGCCGTCATCCTCGTCTACGAGGTCCTCGGCGGCATGCGCGCCGTCGCCTGGACCGATGCCCTTCAAGGGGCCATCCTCGCCTTTGGGCTGCTCGCCGTCGTCTTGCTGCTCTTCGACGTGGTCGGCACGCCCGGCGAGGTGATCGAGAAGATCGAGGTCATGGCGCCGACGAAGGCGAGCGCTCCGAGCGCCGAGACCTGCGGCACCTGGCTGAGCACGTTCCTTCTGCTCGGGCTGGGCGCGCCGCTCTACCCGCAGGCGATCCAGAGGATCTATGCAGCACGAAGGCTCTCCGAGCTCCGCCGCGCTCTGGCTACGATGGCCTTCCTGCCCTTGATCGCGGTGACTACCGTCGTGTTCATCGGCGCCGTCGGCATCACGATGTTCCCCGGCCTCGACAAGGTCGAGTCCGACCGCGTGACGTTCCTCGTCCTCGCGAAGCTGGTCGAGCTGCGTGAAGCTGCGTTCTATCCGGTGCTGCTCGTGATGATGGCCGTGCTCGCGGCGATCATGTCGACCGCCGACTCCTGCCTCCTGTCGCTCGCCTCGGTGCTCACGCGCGACGTGTCGTCTCGGGATGCAGGACATGAGCCCCCGCTCGGCCGAGCCTTGATCACGAGCGTGGCCGTGATGATCGTCCTCGTCTCGGTCGCGCTCCTCGAGAACATCACGCTGTGGCGGCTGCTCGAGCTCAAGTTCGAGGTCCTGATCCAGCTCTCACCGGCGTTCGTGCTGGGTACCTCGCACGATCGGGAGGACCCTGAGCGATACACGGGACGCGACATCCTGGTCGGTCTGGGGGTGGGCCTCACGATCGCCCTCGGGCTGCGATTCCTGGACATGAGCCAGGTCTTCGGCATCCACGCCGGTGTCTGGGGCGTCGCCCCGAATTACCTCGCGACGGTGATCCACCGCCGCTGGCGGCTGGGTCGGGCGCCTCAGGGCGAGGCGCCCACCCGAGCCTGAGAGGCTTCTCAGCCGACCAAGGGAAACGCCGGGAGACGCTTGCCCAAGACGGGCTTCGCATCTCCACCCAGCCAGTCCTCGAGGATCGACTGGTAGATCGAGCGGAAGTCGATCGAGAATCGCAGGTCCCCATCGTCGAGGTCGTCGAAGGACGGATGCTTCCCGTGGATTCCCTGGGTCAGCTTCGAGCCGAGCAGGACGACCGGAGCCGCCGCACCGTGATCGGTTCCCTGGCTGCCGTTCTCCGCGACGCGCCGGCCGAACTCGGAGTGCACCATCACCATGGACCTCTCGGCCAGCCCGTGCCCCTGCAGGTCCGCCCAGAACGCACCGAGAGCATCCGAGAGTATCCGCAGGAGCGCGTCGTGTCCGGGACGCTGCCGCGAATGCGTGTCGAATCCGCTGAGAGCGACGTGGTAGACCCGCGTCCCGAAGTCGGCGCGAATGAGCTGCGCCACCAAGGAGAGCTTGCGAGCCAGCTCCGTGCCCGGATACTCGGCCTTGGGCCGATAGCTGCCGCTGCGTCCTTCCAAGGTGTCGGCGACTTGCCAAGCACGGCGGCTCGAAGTGCGAAGGTACTCGAGAGCGTCGCTGCCCTGGCGCGGCGTCGAGGTGGCTTCTCTCAGGGCAGCTCCCACCTCGTCACCCGCCGCCAGCTCGAGGTCTTCCCGGCGCTCGAGAGACGGGGCCTCGAAGCCCGAAGCGATCAGGGACAAGGGCACGGGCCCCGAGCCGATACGAAGCGCGGGCAGACGGCCGCTCGCCCTGGCCTCGGTGCCGGAGAGCCATCGTCCGATCCAGCCCTCCTTCGGTGTCTCGACCTCCGGCTGAGCCGAGTCCCAAATGTCCATCGACCGGAAGTGCGAGCGATCGGGATCGGGATAGCCGACGCCCTGGACGATCGAGACCTGCCCCTCCTGCCACAGCTCGGAGAGTGCCGGACAGCTCGGAGAGAAGCCGATCTCGTCGTCGACCTTCAAGACCTCCCCGGCGCGCACGGAGAGAGAGGGCCTCGCGCGGTAGTAAGCGTCGTGGCCGTGCGGCACGATCCAGTTCAGCCCGTCGTTCCCTCCGAGGAGCTGGACGAGCACCAGCGTGCGGTCCGAGCCATCGTTCGCAGCGCTGGCAGCCAACCGGGCCCAGGCGGGCCTCAGGTTCGACAGAGCCACCAGAGCACCGGCCGAGCCCGCGAAGAAGCTGCGTCGATCGATCTTCATGAGTGCCTCCTTCAGGCGACCTGAAACTCGGGTGAGACGAGGATGAGGTAGGCGACGATGCGGGCTCCGCGATCGGCGCCGGGAGCCTCGGCCCACGCCCGCCGGAGCGCTTCGCGCGTCTCCTCGGGCATCTCGCCATCGACGAGGAGATCCGCGAGGAAGTCGATGACGGCGTCGGGCTTCCTCCGGCCGTGCTTCTCGGCGAGGGCGAGGGGGTCGAGGCCGGCCGCGACCGGCGATCCCGCCAGTCCACAGAGCGCCGCGGCGAAATTGCTGCGGGCGATCAGGCTCGCGGTATGGATCCAGGCGCGACCACCGTCCCAGCCCTTCACGCTGGGCGGCTCGAAGAGGCGCTGCCCCATCGACGCCGTCGCCTTCGCGACCGACTTGCCAAGGGGACGTCCTTCGAGAGCGCGGATCGCACCAGCGGCGAGCTCGACGGGCGACTTGATCAGCGTCCGGTATGACGACTCGTGATGGAAGGCCTCCGATCGCAAGAGCCGATCCACCAGCGCAGCGATCTCGAAGCCGCTCTCGCGCAGGGTCTCGGCGAGCTCTCGGATGGTGGCCGGATCCGGATCGGGCCTCCACAGGAACGCGGCGATCTTCGAGGCCAACAGCTCCGCGCACGCCGGTTGCTCCAGGCAGATGTCGACGATGTCCTCGCCGTTCAGTTGGCCTTTTTGCCCCAGGACGACCTTCATGCCATCATCGTGACCCCGGACATCGAAGTGAAAGGAGTCCCCGCGAGTGTGCCAGCCCGAGAAGGCGCGGGCCGACTCTTGGATGTCCTTCTCGGTGTAGGCGCCGCGCCCGAGCGCGAACAGCTCGAAGAGCTCCCGCGCGTAGTTCTCGTTGGGATGGTCCTTCCAGTTGCGATCGTTGTCGAGCCAACGGATCATCGCCGGGTCCTTCGAGACGCCGATCAAGAGATCGCGCACGGAGCCGAGCGCGTGCTCGGTGAGCATCCGATTCTGAGCGTGCATGCGCTTGACGCTCTGGACCTTGGCGTTCGAGGTCGCGAAGTGATCGTGCCAGAAGAGGGCCATCTTCTCCTGGAGAGCTCGCGGCGAGCGCACCAAGCGATGGATCCAGCCGGCCTGGAGCTGCTCGACATCGTCGAGCGAGAGCAGGCTCTCCAGATGCCGCAGCGACTCGGTGGGCTCCTTCGATCGAGCTTGCTCGAGGAGACGACTCACCGTCTCGTCCGGCCCGTCTTGAATCGCGCGGTCGATCTCGTCCCAGCTCCCTCCCACGCCGGCGCGGCGCAGCAAATGACCGGCGCCCGCACGGCCCCAGCGCTCGCCGCTCGTCTTCGAGAGATCCCGGGCGTCGTCTCGCGCTCTCATCGGAATCTTATTCCGCCGCCAGATCGGTCAGCGCCTCGCGCGCCTTGGCCAGCGAGGGTTTGAGCAATTCGCCATCCTCGGCCCCGAGAATGGCGAATTGCTGAAACACCATGCCGATGCCGGCGGCGATGGCGGCCTGGCTGTCGGGGATGGT
>JAVJTD010000010.1:0-15738 GCA_040219065.1 Planctomycetota bacterium | reverse complement strand
CACCACGGCACCACGGCACCACGGCACCACGGCACCACGGCACCACGGCACCACGGTACCTCTGTCCGGGTGTCCAGTCACCCGACAGGGGGCGGCTGGGACCTTGAGAGTTGAAGGTTGAACGTTGAGCCGTTGGACGTTCTGAAAAGCCTGACTCGACGAGAAGCAGCGCCGCGAGAAGACCGGCTGAAGCCCACGCTCCGAAAGACCTCAGACACCCAGGCACCTACCGAACGTCTTCCACCCAGCTCACGTCCTCGAAGGGGACTTCCATCTCGAGTCCGCCGACCAGCACCTTCAGGCGCTCGGCTTTGCGGTCGATCCGCTTGACGCGACCCTTCTTGCCGAAGGCGGGCAGGAAGACCAAGTCCTCTTTCTTCAGACCGCGCACGAAGTCGAGGCGGCGTTGCGTGATCGGGCTCCATTGCATCAGGTCTTCGATCTGGAGCTCGAGCTCGATCAATCGGTCTGCGAACGGCTGGGGCGGCGTACCCACTTGACGAAGCTGGTCCAGCAAGGCCTGCCGGACCTGGCGCAAGAGGCCCTCGACCTCGTGATCGGCTTCGTCGCTGAGGGTCCGCCGGCGCTCGCTGACCTTCTCGAGCTCCGCCTTGTAGGACTCCTTGAGCTGACGGCCCTCCTCCCGGAACGCCTCGCCCTCTCTCCTGGTCTCTTCGATCTCTTGCCGCGAGCGCTGGATCTTCTCGATGAGCTCGGCGGCCAAGGAGGGCTCATCGACCAAGCGACCTTCCGCCTCACGCAGGATCGAATCGGGCAGGCCCATGCGGCGAGCGACGTAAAGGGCGTTGCTGGTGCCGGGCAAGCCGATCATCAGCCGATAGGTCGGGCGCAGCGTCTCCGCATCGAACTCGACCGAAGCGTTCTCGGCGAGGGCGTGGGAGTAGGCGAACTCCTTCAGAGAGCCGAGGTGCGTGGTGGCCAGAGCGAAGACGCGACGCTCCTCGAGATGATCGAGGATCGCGTATCCCAAGGCCCCGCCCTCGTGGGGATCGGTGCCCGAGCCGAGCTCATCGAGCAGGACCAGGCTGTCGTCCCCGGCCTGCTTCACGATGCTCGAGATGCGCGACATATGAGATGAGAAGGTCGAGAGGCTTTGCTGCAGGCTCTGCTCGTCGCCGATGTCCGCGAACACCTCCTCGAAGAAGGCGACTTCGGAGCCTTCGGCGGACGGGATCGGGAGTCCGCTGCGTGTCATCAGGACCAGCAGCCCGACGGTCTTGAGCACCACGGTCTTGCCACCGGTGTTCGGTCCGGTGATGACCAGGAGCCGGTAAGGCTTGCCCAGATGCACATCGATGGGAACGATCGCCTCGAGGGCCGACGTCATTCGCTCCTCGAAGGGCAGCTCCTCCTTGCGCAGCTCGAGATCGATCAGGATCGGGTGCCGAGCGTCCTTGAGGTGCAACCGGGGCTAATCGGGCACGATCGCGGTCTGCCACTTCAGCTCCTTCGCCGCTTTGGCCTTGGCGAAGGTGAAGTCGACGTGGGCCGCGACCGTCAACGCCTCGCGGATCTCGGCCTCCTGATCCAGGACCGCCCGCGTCAGCCGCTGCAAGATACGCGTGATCTCGGCGCGCTCCTCGTCGAGCAGGTCCGAGAGCGCGTTGCCCTGGGCGACGATGCCGTGCGGCTCGATGAAGACCGTGGCGCCCGACTGCGAATGATCGTGCAGAACGCCCTTCACCTGCCGTCGGCTCTGCGCCCTCACCTGGATGACATACCGCCCGTTCCGGATCGTGAAGCCCGGAGCCTGCAAGTGAGGCTTCACCTCGCCAGACCGCAGGATCGACTCGAGTCGGCGACGTAACGCTTCGCGCAGCCGCTGGAGCTCGCGGCGGATCTCGGCGAGCCGGACCGAGGCCTGATCGACGACGGTTCCGCCCTCGATGCAGCGGTCGATCTCGTCGGTCAGCCGCTCGAAGTCCCCGATGCGCTCGCCCAGCCTGCCCAACCTCGGAGCCGCGCCCTCGGCCCACTGCGTCAAGACTCGGTGCAGTGTGCCCAGCCCCCGCAGACATCGCGCGACTTTGTGAAGATCCTCCGCTTCGAGCGGACCGCCTCGCTCTCGAATCCCACGAAAGTGCGGTTCGAGGTCCTCGATGCCTCCGAAAGGGATCGTCCGCCCGCCCGCCAGCAACTCGGAGGCTTCATTCGACTCGGCGAGGGCTTCTTCGACGTCTCGGCGACTGGCGAGGGGCTTCAGCCGTCGAGCCTGAGCCTTCCCCAAAGAGCAGGCCGCGAAGCGGGCCAGGATCTTGCGCACGCCGTCGAACTCGAGGGTACGCAGCACATCGGGATTCATGGGGAAGAGCTCGGATCCAGGACATCGTCAGCGGATATCGCAGACGGCACGATCGAAGTCGCCGCGACCTGGCCCTGAACGCCAGGCCGGAGCGCATTGCGGGGATGCGGTGATACCCCATCCCGAAATCGGGAACAAGCCGCTACGCGACCTTCCCCCTTGCGAGCGCGGCTCGATGAATCGAGCACTCCGGGACTCCTCGTCTTCGCACGGACCGCTCTCGAGCAGACCTCCTTTCGACAGGCAGACCGCGCTCCAGTCTTCACCGGATCCTGGACGCCCCCTTTTCTTCCTTCGGGTCGCTCGGGATAATCGCCGGCTGTACGATGCCCCGGACCGGGCCGGTTCGGGGCTGCCGGAATCGAGCCAAGGCAGCGAGAAAAGGAAGGCGAGCGGAGGCTCGGCCTCGGGCGGCGCCTCTCCGCGGAGTTCCCATGCGGTATTACGAGAGCATCCTGGATCTGATCGGCAACACTCCTCTGATCCGGTTGAAGTCCCTGGCCAAAGGGCTGAAGCCGCTGATCCTGGTGAAGGTCGAGGCTTTCAACCCTGGCGGCAGCGTCAAGGATCGCATCGGCATCAACATGATTCGTGCTGCCGAGGCCGAAGGACGCCTCAAGCCCGGCGCGACGATCGTCGAGGGCACTTCGGGCAACACGGGAATGGGCCTGGCGATCGCCGCTTCGGTGCTCGGCTACCGCACCGTCTTCACCATTCCCGACAAGATGAGCCAGGAGAAGATCGACCTGCTCAAGGCGTTCGGATCCGAAGTGCGCGTCTGTCCGACGGCGGTCGAGCCCGAGCATCCCGACAGCTACTACTCGGTCGCCAAGCGGATCCAGCGGGAGACGCCGGGCGCGCTCTATCCGAATCAATATGACAACCCGCACAACCCCGAGGCGCACTTCCAGTCGACCGGCCCCGAGATCTGGGACGACACCGACGGGAAGATCACACACTTCGTCGCCGGCATGGGAACGGGTGGCACGATCACCGGCGTCGGCCGGTACCTCAGGTCGAAGAACCCGAACGTGAAGATCGTCGGCGCCGACCCGATCGGCTCCCTCTACTACGAGAAGTGGAAGTTCGACCGCGTCGGTCAGGCGCACACCTACAAGGTGGAGGGCATCGGCGAAGACATCTTCCCGACGACGATGGACCTCTCGCTGCTCGACGACGTCGTCCAGGTCACCGACAAGGACTGCTTCCTCGCCGCGCGCCAGCTCGCCCGGCAAGAGGGCATCCTGGCGGGTGGCTCCTGCGGTGCGGCGCTGCACGCGGGCCTGACCGTCGCCCAGAACCTCGGTCCCGACGACGTGATGGTGATCCTGTTGCCCGATACCGGCGAGCGGTATCTCTCGAAGATCTTCAACGACGCGTGGATGACGGAGAACGGCTTCCTGACCAAGCCGATCGAGCTCAAGGCGACCGACATCGTCGGCTCGAAGCCGGCAGGCGTTCCCGCCCTGATGTCGATCCAGGCCACGGCGACGATCGGTGAGGCGATGCACCTGATGAAGTCGAACGAGATCTCCCAGCTCCCGGTCGTCGACGGGGACCAATTCGTCGGCAGCCTCTCCGAGGGTCACGTGATCCAGCTTCTCTTGGAGCAAAGCGACGCGATGACCCGCGAGGTGCGCGCAGAGATGGAAGAGCCCTTGCCCCTCGTCGAGGCGGACTCCTCGATCGTCGAGGTCTCGAAGCTGATCAAGTCGGGCGCCGACGCGGTGCTGGTCCGTCGCAGCGACGGCAGCCACGGCATCATCACGAAGTTCGACCTGCTTCATTCCCTCGAATGATCACGGGCCCCCGTACCGTCCACCCCGACTGAAGGAAGAGACCCCCATGCGATTCGGTACCCGTGCGATCCACGCCGGCCAGGAGCCCGATCCGTCCACCGGCGCGATCATGACTCCGGTCTTCATGACCTCGACTTACGTCCAGGAAGCGCCGACCCAGTTCAAGTTCTCCGACTACTCCCGCTGGAAGAACCCGACCCGCAGCGCGCTCGAAGCCAACTTGGCCGCACTCGAGGGCGGCAAGCACGGTCTCGCCTTCTCCAGCGGGATGGCCGCCATGAACACCGTCCTCAACCTGCTCTCGAGCGGCGACCACGTCGTCGCGGGCAATGACCTCTATGGCGGCAGCTATCGACTCTTGACCAAGCTGTACACTCGCCTCGGGATCGCATGCAGCTTCGTCGACACGACCGACGCAGCGAACATCGAGGCGGCCGTTCGTTCCGAGACCAAGCTCATCTGGGTCGAGACGCCGACGAATCCGCTGCTGCGCATCACCGATCTGAGCGCGGTCGCGGCCGTCGCCAAAAAGCACGGCATCCTCAGCGCCTGCGACAACACCTTCGCGACACCTTACCTGCAGAGCCCCCTCGAGCAAGGCATCGACATCGTCTCGCACAGCACGACGAAGTACCTCGGCGGTCACTCCGACGTCGTGGGCGGCGCGCTCGTCTGCAACGACGACGATCTGCACGAGAAGCTGTTCTTCTACCAGTTCGCGGTCGGTGCCGTGCCCGGTCCGATGGACGCCTTCTTGGTCTTGCGCGGGACGAAGACCTTGCACCTCCGCATGGATCGCCACTGCGACAATGCCGAACGGATCGCGGGCTTCCTCACCGAGCACCCCAAGGTCGCCAAAGTGCACTACCCCGGCCTGGAGGCCCACCAAGGGCACGAGGTGGCGAAGAAGCAGATGAAGCGCTTCGGCGGCATGATCTCCTTCGAGCTCGATGCGCCCCTCGAGGAGGCGATGGCCTTCTGCACCCGCACCAAGCTGTTCGCCCTGGCCGAGAGCCTCGGCGGCGTCGAGTCGCTCCTCGACCACCCAGCGTCGATGACCCACGCCTCGATCCCCAGAGAAGAGCGCCTCAAAGCCGGCCTCGCCGACGGCCTGCTGCGTCTCTCGGTCGGCGTCGAAGACGTCGAGGACCTGATCGAGGACCTGGAGATCGCCCTCGGCTGACGCTCGGAACGGGAAGGGCCCCGACCAGGTAAGAGGGGGTGAGCCGCGAGCGGAGCGACCAGTCCACGCCTCGTCTGGAGAAGGTCCCTTCCGGTGATCGCCAGGGTGGCGGCGACGCCCGTCTCGCGACTTGAAGAGCACTTCGAGCGAAGCGAGATCAAGGCGGCGATGAAGAGAACGAGCCTCCCCGGGACTCTACCGGCACGGACCCTCAACGGACTCGGCGAGGACCGATCGCTCCGCTCACGGCTCACACGTCACCGTCAGACGAGGCCCTCCTGGTCGGCGCCCCCGCAGGGGGTGAAACTGGGCCCGAAGGCGATGGAGTGCCCAAGCCGAGCGAGCCGGTGACCGGGTCTGTCGTTGAGGGCTTTCCCAAGCGAGCTTGGGCCGGGGCAGCCGTGCGACGACAGCGCACTCCGAGTGGCCCCTTGCTCTGCGCCTCTCCGCTCGATCGTCAGGGACGTCGAGGAAGCGGCTCCCAGCTCGGTGGCCGCACCCCGGTTCGGTCGCGCGGGCTCTGGTTTCGTTCGCGCATCGTGTAGCCGACACTCCGCCCCCGTCAGCATCGAGCCACGGAGTTTCGGATCTCAGGTCTGAGGCCTCTCCAAGGCGCTTGGATGGAGGACACGGAGACCGGCTGAAGCCGGCGGTCCGAACGACGACGCGACTAGTTTCAGATCAACTCGCCATCGGCCGATAGGCTTCGATCGTCTCGGAGTCCAGCCTGGCCAGCCACACGCCGTGGCCTCCGAGCTTGCTTGCGAGCTCGGCGAGCATCTCGGGGGTGTCGATCCGTGCCGTGGAGCGGGCGAAGGCGACGCCCTCGAGGCCGGAGGCCGTGGCGACTGCCACGGGCCATGCCGTCTCGGATCCCGGCTCCGGGGCGAGGCTCCGGCTGCGCCGGCACGCCGTCAGAACGCCCGACGCGAAGCGGAGCGGGGAGGCCAACCGCCGACCCTCGTGGAGCTCGGCCGACACGCGCAGCGGCCAAGTTTCGCCCCAGGGAGGCGGACCCAACGCCGTCACGTGGCGCTCACCACTGATCAGTATGCCGCTACGGATCTGCTCTCGTCGTGCGTGGCGCAGTAGCTGGTCGTGTAGCCAGCCTGCGCCGAGATCTGCCAGCTCGAGACGGATCGGCTCCCCGCGAACGCAGACCGTGCCTTCCTGGGGATTCAGCTCCAGGCGGCGCAGCGGGAATAGGGAGCGAGCGGTATCCGAGGCAGCCTGGGACTCGGTTCTCACCGGCTCATAGCGGCCGTCCGTCTGCCGCCAAAGATGCTTGGCGGTGAGGAGCAGTGTGTAGAGGGTCGGGCTGACTCGGATCTTGGCGGTCGTAGCGAAGTCGTTGACGACCTCGAGCTCGGAGCCGGACTGCGCGCCGACCGTGCGCTCAGTCTCGAGGGACGCGTCTTTGAGCTCGAGGCAGAGCTTGGCCATTCGAGCGCGGTTGTCACCGTAGAGGATCAGCTCATGGCGCAGCCCGAGGGCCGTCCAAGTCATGCCAAAGCCGTTTTCGAGGGGAAAGTCCGCATCTGCGGGAAAGCCGATCAGACACCGGGACGGGCCGGAAGGAGTGGGGGATGTCATGGGGTGGCGAGATTCTGAGGGGAGAGTTGCGGGGAAGTCTGTGGAGGGGGGCCGCGGCTCGCGGCCGGAATCGAAGCTAAGCAGGGTCGCTCTATCTGTCAAACCAAAAAGAGTTTGTGTCGAGAGGGCCGCGGTGGGCCGCTCGAGGCCTTCCTGGACGATCGCACGTTTGAGAGTCTGGACGCTTCGGCGGCCGGGCGCCGCCGTCCGCACTCTTGGAGAGGAGCCCTCGATGACTCGTTGGACCACCGCCTTGCTGCTCGTCCTGTGCGCCTGTGACGGAAACGATCCGTCCAAGGAGGACAACCCCGCCCCGGAGGAAGCCACTCGCCGCGACAGCTCCCCGTCTCGATCACCGATCGCGACACCCCAGCCGGGCTACGTGCGGCTCCTGGACCTGCTTGGCCATGCCGAGTACCGAACGGCTTATCGGGACGAGCTCGTAGAGTGGGTCGAGTCCCCCGTGGTGCGTCTCTCCTCGGAGTGGACCGCTGAATCGGTCGAGGAGTCGGAGGGCTGGACGTGGCGGGAGGGAGAAGGCGGAAGCGAGCGGCTCGAGGGTGCACCGGGCTCCGATCCTCTGAGGTTGCGCTTGTTGGTCCAGCCGGGAGGGCGCTACCGGGTTCGGGGACGAGTGCGGCGGTCGGATCGTTCGACATCGCCGCTCGCGGTCTCCTCACGCATTCCTCGATTCAAGGCCGGGGTCTCTCCGGATGAAATCTCGTTCGAGGAGACCGAAGTCGACCCGATCGTCGTCGAGGGTCCCTCGTTCGTTCCTGAGCCTGGCGGATGGGAGCGCGTAGAGCTGGGCTTCAGCATCGACCGCGCGGTACCCAACGCGTCGCTCTGGCTCGAAGCGCCGACCGAAGGAGAGCCCGTGCAGTGGCAACGGCTCGAGCTCGTACGCTGCGAGCCGACGGACCGCTCGGTGCTCTCGCGGGTCGCGGACGAGTATCCGGTGGACGACCTCGAGGTGCCTGTCGCCTTCCGAAAGCTCGTCAAGCGCGTGAGCGCGGTCGTCGCGGATGGGGCCCGGCATGAGGATCGGCATGCGATCCACCTGCCAGCGCCTTCCGAGATCTCGTGGCCGTTGACCGTTGCCTGGCCAGCCTCGCTCCGCTTCGCGCTGGGCTTTCTGCCGTCGGCTCATACGCGCTCCAATGACGGGGCCCGCTTCGAGGTCGATTTCGTCGATCAGATTGGAGAGTGCACGCGGCTCTTCGAGCGTCATCTCGAGACGAGTCGCGATCCCAGACGACAGAGCTGGACACCAGTGCGCGTCGATCTGAGCGACCTCGTCGGCAAGACGGGGCGCTTGATCTTCCGCACCGGCGGGTCCGAGGATCCACTCGGCCCGCAGGACTACGAGGCCGACTTCGCGGTCGTCGCCAACCCGGCGTTGTTTCCCGCCGAGCGTCCCGAGGCGCGCAAGCCGAACGTCGTCTTGATCGGTGTCGACACGCTTCGTGCCGACCACCTCAGCGCGTATGGCTATGAGCGGCCGACGTCCCCTCGGCTGGAGGAGCTGGCCAGAGAAGGGATCCGCTTCGCCCGCGCACTCGCTCCGGCTCCTTGGACGCTGCCGTCGTTCACATCGGCGTTGACGTCGTTGTATCCATCGAGGCACGGTGCCGGTCGGGGTGGTCGCGGCGGTTGGACCCGCGTGCATCCCGACGCCGTGTTCCTCTCCGAAAGACTGTACGACGCGGGGTACCTGACCGCCGGGCAGGTCGCGAACCACCTCATCTCGCCGAAGTACGGCCTCGAGCAGGGCTACGAGATCTACGCCCATCCGTACCGGGGCGGCTTCGAATCGGTACAGGTCGAAGTCCCTCGCCTCGAGGCCTTCATCGCCGAGAACAAGGAAGCGCCCTTCTTCCTCTTCTGGCACATCATGGACACCCATCTGCCGTACGACGTGCCGGAGCGGTTCCGCGAGAAGTTCCTCGATCCCGAGTACGAGGGGCGCTTCGAGGATGGTGTGTCCTTCAACTACCTCGTGCGGCGACCCGGACGACGATGCTATGCCCACGAAGGTCATCCCGAGATCCCCTCTGAGCTGACCGATGCCGACAAGAAGCGGATCGTCGACTACTACGACGCCGAAGTGGCCGAGGTGGACGAGGCGATCGGCCAAGTGCTCGATGCTCTGAAGCGCGAAGGTCTGTGGGACGACACGATCGTGGCCGTGATCGCCGATCACGGCGAGGGCCTGGCCGATCACGATCATTATCATCACGGCTACACGCTCTACGAAGACCAGATCCGCGTTCCTTTGATCCTGCGGATTCCGGGCGGTCCCAGCGGCAAGGTCGTCGACACGCCCGTCAGCACGATCGACGTGATGCCGATGGTCCTGGCCAGCCTCGGCCTGAAGGCACCGGAAGACGTGCAGGGTGTCGACCGGCTCGATCCCGCGAACGCGGATGTGCCGGTCTTCAGCGAGTACGCCACCTACGACAGCAGCGCCCTGAAGGCGGTCTACGCGTTCGGGCGGAAGTATCTCGAGGACCCGGTCTTCGAGAAGCAGCAGCTCCTGGCGCCGGCGTTGGACTCTTCGGAGACCGAGGACCGGCTCGAGTCCGAGGCCGAGCTCGCGGCCAAGGCGAGGAAGCTCCTGAACGACTTCCGCCAGCAGAGCCTCTATGCGGGTCGTTATCATTTGCGCATTCGTGGACCCGAGGGCTCAGTGGCCAAGGGCACCCTGAGGGCTTCGGACGTCTTCGACGCCAACGCCGCCTGGCTCTCGCGTGAGCCGTCCGCCGGCCTCCGCTTCGACCTCGAGCGCTCACGGCTGGACTTCGAGACCCAGCTCTCGGGCGGCCGGGCCGAGCTGATCTTCTGGTTCCGGGGCGATGGCCTCCGGCTGGAGCTGTCGATCGGTGGTGAGCCGGTGCCGACCGATCACATTCAGCTCGGAGAGAAGGGTGGCCCACTCGGCGAAGGGGGCTCGGTCGCGGCGAGCGAGATTCCCAACCGCCAAGCCAAGGAGCTCTCCTGGCCTTCTGAAGGGGCGGCCATGTTGTGGTACGAGAGCAGCGGGCTCCGCTCCTTGCCCACCGTCGATACACCCGAAGATCTGGAGAGGCTCCGCGCCTTGGGATACGTGCGCTGACGCGGAAGGCCGGGCTTCAGCTTCGAGCTCGGGTCGATTCCAGCACGAGTGCGCTCCAGCCGTCCTCGGTCCGTTGATCGAGGACGCGGGCGCCGGCGGCCACGAGGGCCTCGGCGACCTTCGCTTCGGTGCCGGCGCGGATTCCCGACACGATGACCTGGCCGCCAGGCTGCGTCAGGCCCAGGATCGAGCTGGCGAGGTCGATCAGGATTCCCGAGTTGAGGTTGCCGACCACGATGTCGGCGGAAGACAGGTCGAGCTCCTCGAGTGCTCCGGTCAGGATCTCGGCCGAAGCGCCATTCTTCTCGACGTTCTCGCGAGCGATGTCCGCAGCCACGGGGTCGATCTCGATGCCTTGCACTGAGGACGCTCCCGAGCGAGCAGCGACGATCGCGAGGATCCCGGTGCCGCAACCGAGATCCAGGACTCGCCGTGCGGCTCCTTGCAGACTCTCGCGGAGGAAGGTGGCGGCCAGGCGCGTCGTGGCGTGCTGACCGGTCCCGAAGGCCATGCCCGGATCGAGATCGATGACCAGCTCGGGCTCGGCATCGCTCGGGAGCTGCGACCACGAAGGCCGAACCCAGACGCCGGGCGCCAGCTCCAAGGAATCGAACTGGAGCCAGTCGCGGGCCCAGTCGCGGTCCCGGAACTCCCGCATGCGGACCAGCCGACTGCCCGCCGCCTCGAGCTCCTGCAGCCGGCCCAGGATCGCTCGCCTCAGGCCCGAGA
This sequence comes from Planctomycetota bacterium, assembly GCA_040219065.1. Taxonomy (GTDB): domain Bacteria; phylum Planctomycetota; class OFTM77; order OFTM77; family OFTM77; genus OFTM77. The sequence continues at coordinate 4,996 of JAVJTD010000010.1, read as the reverse complement.
GATCCTCGAACTCCTCCGCGCGAAAGTAGGCGATGATCTCGGAGCCGTCTTCCCGGTCCTGCTCCTCGAGCCCCGATGCCCCCAAGTCATCGAGCAGCCCATAGGCGAGCTCCGACTGATCGGAAGGCACACGAAGGCGTGCCTCCAGCCAACGCTGCCCGAGTGGTCCTGAGCTCACGAGTCGACCTTCGTCCAATCGGAATGAGGGCGAGAGTTCTTCACGAGCCAGCTCCAGAGCAGCTCGCGGTAGGTGCGAGGTCGCATGCCGTGGCGGTCGAACAGTGGCCGCAATGCGCGGTGCAGCTCCGCCAACCGATACATCGGCACATTGGGGAAGTAGTGGTGCTCGAGATGGTAGTTCGACCAGAGAAAGGCACGATCCCAGAAGAGGCTGGGCCGCATCAGCGTGCTCCAATGCGCGGGATCGTCGGGATCGATGTCGTAGTGCTGGCCCAGGCGGTTGAGGGCGAAGGCGATCGGGAACACGAAGAAGATCGGCACGACGTAGAGCTTCACCGCCAGCGCCCAGCCGCCCAGCAGGCCAATCGTGAACAAGGTGCCGAGCTGCGCCAGGACCGTCACGGCGCGCTCGCGAGCGATTCGGGTCTGGAGCTCGGGCTCGTACGTCGCGGTCTCGCGGCCGGCTGCGCGAAAGTAGATCCAGAAGAGCGCCGGCGTGAAGTAGAGCGCCTTCAGCCAGCGGGCGTTCCTCTTCGGTGAAAGGTGGTGGCGCTTCGGGTCACCGGTCCAAGAGCCCAGCTCGGCGTGGTGGTCGAGATGCCAGCGCTCGAACTGGGAGGCCGAGATACCGCTGGGAATGGCGTAGGCGAGGCCGAGGACGCGCTCCCAGAAGGGGCGGCGCTTGGCGAAGACCGCGTGATGGATGACCTCGTGCAGCAGCACGGTGAAGTTGAAGACCGTGAAGCCGAGGACCAGCGCTGCCGGAATCCAAACCCAGGCAAGGTGCGCCCAGGTGACGATCGCGAAGGCGCTGAGCCCCAGCAAGAGGAGCTGCCTTCCGACCACCAGAAAGTGCCGGACCGCCCGCAGCTCGTGCAGCCCGCGGAGGCGATCGGCCGGGATCGTCTCCTTCAGCTCACACTTCAGCGCCCCGGCGTGCCGGGCGTAGTGCGAGCGAGGTGTCGCGGCGGGCGGAAGCGTTTCGAGGACCATACAGTGGATCCAGGCCGGGCGGATTCAGATGAGTCGAGCCCTCGCCGGCGGACCAGCGGAGCAGACAGGCGGTGAGAGGACTTGCAGTGCCCAAGTCGAAGGAGTCGAGGACCGAGTCTTCGGGTGAGTGTTTCGCCAAGCGAGCTAGGCTCGACTACTTGCAGGACGCCGAGACTGGCATACGCCGACGCTCCGATTGCGGCATGTTTCAAGTTGGGAGACCAGGGCTCACCGAGAATTATGAGGGACAGCGGCGAGCCCGTCAAACGGGGCTTCTTCGGACGACCTGGAGCCAGTTCTCGGCTCAGTGGCCGCCTCCCTCGGCCGTGTCCACCTTCGGCTCCGTCTCAGGCTCCTTTTCGTCCTTCTTCTTCTCGAAGGGCTCTCCTGACCAGTCCTCGTAGATCCGCTTCTGGAGCTCGGTCGCCTCCTCGGCCTTCTCGAGTTTCAATCCGGGGGGATCGGGCTCCAGCCAAAGCGCCCGCCGCTGGAGTACGTCGTGGCGGCTGATCAGGAGACTGACCGTGTCACCCGGCCGGTGCTCGGCGAGGAGTCGGCTCCAGTTGCCGGACGTGATGCGCTGGTCACCCAGAGCGATGAGCTCGTCGCCCATCGCGAATCCGGCCTTCCACGGCACAGAGCCCCGCGGAATCGAGCGGATGAACAAGCGATCGCCGCGGGTCTCCGTCGAGAAGTCCACGTTCACCTCGCCAGGCCTGTCCCAGGGCTTCCGCTCCTTCTCGTCCTTCTTCTGGGGTGTCTCCTCCTCGAGCACGAGGCCGGCCATTGCCATCAAGCTGGCAAAGTCGACCTCCTTCGTGCCGATGACGTGATCGTTCCAGAACGTCTCGACCTCACTGCCGCCCAGCTCGAGGAGCAGCTTCTTTACGTCTTCAGGAGTGACGCCTTGGTCCTTCTTGGCGAAGCGCACGTTGAGAGCTTTCATCACGTCATCGAGCGACCGCTCACCTTGGCTGTTCTCTCGAATGATCAAATCGAAGCCGAGCGCGGCCAGGGCGCCGTGGCTGTAGTAGTTGACGGTCGAATTGGAGGTGTTCTCGTTGGTGAGGTAGTACTTGATCCAGCTATCGAAGCTCGACTGTGCGAGCGACTGGACATGGCGGCCGGGGCGGCGCCGGTAGCCCCGGATTCGGCCGAGGTTGGAGTCTCGATACTGCTTCGGCGTCATCAGGCCGGCTTTCAGCAAGAGCCGGTCGGCGTAGTAGACCGTCCAGCCTTCGTGGACCCAGAGCAGCCGCGTATAGTTCTCCTTCGAGTAGTCGAAGGGGCCGAGGTTGACGTCTCGGATGCGCTTGACGTTCCACAGATGAAAGAACTCGTGAGCGACCAGGCCGAGGAAGCTTCGCCATGAGCGCTCCGAGTCGAAGCGCCATGCGCTCGTCTGCAAGCTGGTCGAGTCGTGATGCTCGAGGCCGCCGCCGCCGGACTCGAGGAGCTGGGTGATGAAGACGTAGCGCTCGTAGGGGAGGTCACCGAAGAGATCGGCCGCCGCTTCGATGACTTTCTCGATGTCCTTCACCATCGCCCGCTCGTCCATGTTGCCCTCACCGAACACGACGAAGCGGTGCGGCTTCCCGCGGACCTCGAAGTCGTATCGGCGATGTGTGCCGATCTCGATCGGGCTGTCGACCAAGTGATCGTAGTCGCGGGCGCGGAACTGCGTGTCGGTGCGCGCTGGCAGCGCGGTGTCGATGTACCAGTTCCAGATCGGGTGGATCTCGACGTCGATCGGCAGCGAGAGATGATCGACGACGTACATCACCACCGAAGCCGGGTTGATGTAACCGTGGCGGTCGTCGAGGAGGCTCGTTCGCACCGAGACCTCGTAGGCGAAGACCTCGTAGCTCACCTTCACCGTCTTGGAGTCCTGCCGCTCGATCTCCCAGGTGGACTTGTCGACCTTCTCGATCGGGAGCGATCGACCCTGCCCATCGCTCGCCGTGACGAGCTGTACGTTCTGCGCGAACTCTCTCACCTTGTACGAGCCCGGCGTCCAGACCGGCATCGCGACCCGGATCGTGTCTTGGTCGAAGCCCTTCAAGGTCAAAGCGACCTGGAAGAAGTGATGCTCGGGCCGCTCCATGTGAATGTCGACGGAGACGGTCGGCTGCGCGACGGCGGCCGGTTCCGCGAGAGAGGTGACGAGAAGAGCGAAGACGATGACAGAGAGTCGCATGATGTCACTTCCGGCTGGCCGGTGAACCGGCGGTCTGAGGTGATCGGCGAAAGCGGCCAGTATATCAAAGACGCGCGACTGGCTGGCCTCGCAGGCGACCGTGGGGGAGGACAGATACGTGTCAGCTCGAGGGAATCGCTCGACAGAGGTGGTGGATTCGCGAGCCACTTCGCCATCCCTCGGGAGACGCGGGCACGACGAAGAGCGCGGGAGTTTGTAAGATGCGGCGCGGCGGGAGCGATCGAGTCGCTCGACGAGGAATCACGCGAAATCCGAGAACGGGCAGGGGATGATGAAGAAACAGCGTGAGAGCTTCTTCTCTCAGGAGGAGTACGACGGGCGAGTCGCGGCGGTTCGACGGTGTATGTCCGATCGTGGCCTCGATGCCTGCCTGATCTCGAGCCCCGAGAACATCTGCTACCTCACGGGCCTGGACCACCAAGGTTACTTTGCCTACCAGGCGCTCGTCCTGCCGCTCGACGGACAGCCCACCTTCATCTCCCGGGCGATGGAGCGGGCCACGGTTCGGGACCAGATCCCGACACTGCGTCACGTGGGGTACTCCGATGGTATCGAGCCGATGCCAGCGCCCACGGATCGCGAAGAGGATCTGGTCCTCACCTCCAGAGACGATGCCGGCGAGGTCGTCGGGCTGAGGCCGTGGGAGATGAGCGCGGGCGTTGCCGTGAGAGGGCCGATCGCCGAGGTCTCCGAGATCCCGGTCGAGAAGACTCTCGAGGTCTTGCGAGACGAGCTGGGGCTCGAGAGCAAGAGGATCGGTATCGAAAAGAAGAGCACCTTCCTCCCGTTCCAGATCGCCGAGGGCATCGTCGCCGGCCTGCCGAATGCGAAGTGGGTGAACATGTCCGGCCTCGTCGAGGACATCCGCATCGTCCAGTCGCCTCGCGAGCTCGAGTGCACGCGCAAAGCCGCCCGCATCTCCGACGCGATGATGCTCGCCGCGATCGCCGCTGCCGGCGTCGGTGTGAGCACCAAAGAGGTCATGGCCGCCCTCTATGACGCGATGTTCCGTCGCGGTGGGACCTACCCGGGATTCGTGCCGCTGGTTCGCTCGACGCGCACGCTCGAGCACGAGCATGGCACTTGGCAGGCGGGACGCCTCCATCGGAACGACGTCCTGTTCCTCGAGATGGCCGGCTGCGTCAGACGTTATCACGCGCCGATCGGACGCCTCGTGTTCATCGGAGACGAGCCCGATCGGTCGGCCGCGATTCAGAGCGCCTGCCACGATGCGATGATGGCGGCGGCCGAGAAGATCGGACCAGGAGTGTTGGCGGGAGATGTCTACCACGCCTGGCAAGAGCAGATCGATCGCGCCGGTCTTTCGGCGTATCGGCGGCATCACTGCGGCTACGCCGTCGGGATCGGATTCCCGCCGAGCTGGTCGGGCAGCGGAACACCTCAAGGGCTGCGCAGCGACTCGAAGCTCGAGCTCCGGGCGGGCATGGTCTTCCATCTCATGTCCTGGCTCCTCCGCACCGGCAGCGGCGACTCGTTCCTCTCCGATACGATCGTCGTCACCGAGAACGGATGCGAGTTCCTGACCGCCGTCCCGCGCGAGGCCTTCGTGCGGCGTTGATCCTGAACCAGAGCCCGCGCGGGTCC
>JAVJTD010000002.1:0-4755 GCA_040219065.1 Planctomycetota bacterium | reverse complement strand
GTACTCCGGAGAGGGCGACCTCCAGCGCGTCATCGACACCGACAAGGGCGTCACCCAGCACCACCACGACCAGGCCCATCGCCTCGTCGGCACCACCCACCCGAACGGGGCGCAGGACGCCTACCGCTACACCAAGAGCGGCAGCCTCACCCACAAGCCCGGCCTGAACGAAGGCACCGTCGGCCACCTCAACCAGCTCCGCTGGGCCGACGGACACCAGCTCGAGTACGGCCTCCGTCAGCACGTCAGCGTCCAGACCACCCCCGACGGACACCGCCTCGAGTACAAGTACGACGCCCGCGACCAGCTCATCGCCGTCCGCTGGAACGGCCACGACTGGTGGAGCGCCGACTACGACGCCATCGGCCGCCGCATCCGCAAGACCGTCGCCGGCCAGACCCACACCTACCACTGGGACACCGACCGCCTCGCCGCCGAGACCCTCCCCGACGGCCGCCTCCGCGTCTACGTCTACCCCGACGCCTTCGCGATGGTCCCCTTGCTCTTCGTCGACTACGAGAGCGAGGACGCCGACCCCGCCTCAGGCCAGCGCTACTACCTCTTCACCGACCAGCGCGGCTGCCCCGAGAAGGTCGTCGACGACGCCGGCGACACCGTCTGGGAAGCCTACGTCGAGCCCTACGGCACCGCCCACGTCCTGAAGGGCCACGACTTCTACCAGCCCCTCCGCTTCCCCGGCCACTGGTGGGACCCCGAGCTCGGCCTCCACTACAACCGCTTCCGCTACTACTCCCCCTGGCTCGGCCGCTACCTCCAGGTCGATCCGATCGGGGAGCAAGGCGCACCGAACGTCTACGCATACGCCTGGCGTCCGGAATCACGTGTAGACGTGCGAGGTCTGGATGACTGTGGACCCACCCAGTCTGCAAGCGACGAGGGAGGGGACGAGGCAACCTCCGGGAGACGGGCCGGAGATCGAAGTGACGCAGCTGGCCCGCCCGGGTCCGCCGAGCCGACGTCCGCTGGCCACCGTCAAGCACACGCGCGTGGATACGGAGACCCGCCGGACGGCTATCATTGGCGGGAAGGACCGAACGGTCCGATCCCCGTGCGGAATCGGCCTCCGAACCCACATCCCCAACGCCACTTCGACGGGGATTCGCGGTCGTGGCGCGATGGCGCAAATCCAAATCCAAGCCGCCGCCGGCAGCACGGAGACAGCGGGGCGCTCCGGCGGGGACTACGCGACCAAGAGCGGACTCGGCGAGGAGACCCGACCTTCGAGCACCCCGACGGCCACGAAGGACATCACGTCATCCCTGCGAGTGTGGACGCCGAGCACCCACTGACGAGCGAAGCTAGGGCGCGGGGACTTCGCGGCCGAGACCGCCAGCCGGGCGATCCCGTCGCCCAGCCGGATGGAGTCGACCGTCCGAACAATGGCATCATGCTCCCCACCGAAGAGGCCCCAGAAGCCGCCCGAGATAGCTTACCCACGCATCGACGGGGCCAGCAGCGCGATCATCCCGAGTACTCGAGGCGGGTCAGGGAAGCACTGAATCGACGCCAAGCGCAGCTGCTGGAAGAGCATGGTTCGCTGGGGCGCGTCCCCGATGGGGAGTTGGAGGGCGCGGTCGCCGATGTAGAGAACGATGTTCGAACCGTTTTGCAGGAACGAGGTGGTGGTCGCCATCTCGATGAAATCGACGAGATCGACGATCTCTACCCGAGGCTCCCGTGATCAGTAACCTGCCAACCCTCATCCAAATTACTAGCGAGGACGGCCGCTTCGCCGGAACCGACGAGGTCTATGACGGCTTTCCTCTCGTTTCGGGTCGTCGGGCGAGGAGCCTGCCGAAGCTCCCCTCCCAGGCGGAGTGGTATCCGCAACCCATGGAATTCGCAGCGGATCTACGGATCGTTGCCCAAACGGACTGGCTGAACACACCGACGCCATGGGTGATCCTCCGCGACGAGGCGGCTCGTGCGCTCGGCGGCTACGGCGTAGCGCCGCGGGAGACGCCGGTGCTGCTGGTCGATCATGACCTCGGGCTCCGGCGCCGGCGAGTGGGCGCCGGTCGACGCACCGACTTCGTCGCGGTGGACGTGCCGGATCTCCAGGACCGCATCGATCTTTCGCGAACGCAAGTCCGTGTTCGGTCTCTCCTGAGTTTCCCCGTCCCGGAGAACTTGGTACTTCGCCTCGACTACGACGAGCTGCCGGCTCTCTTCGGGCTCGGGGTCACGAACTACTGGTTCGCTCCCCTAGCCGCGATGGACCACTTCGAGACCATGCGCGGGGTGAAGGTCGTCAAGCAGACGGGCTCCCATCCCCACGTCGGTATCACTCCCTTGATGCGTCGGATCATCGACGCCTCCGAGTCGACGAGACTCGAGATCAGCCCGGAGCGGCTAGAAGATGCGGACGCGTTCGGGTTCACGGCCCTGTTCCACGCGGTCGAGGCAGGCTGCGAGGGAGCGCTGTTCGGCTTGCTGAATGCTGGGGCGAACGTGGAGGCACGCAACCTTCGTGGGATGACGCCGTTGATGCTCGCCGCCTATCTGGGCGGCCGCCACACCACCATGAAGCGCCTGATGGCTGCCGGCGCGCAACTCGACGCGATCGACGAGCACGGCTGGACGGCGGCGCACTGGGCGGCGTGGGCCGGGGATCTCGACGGCTGGAAGCTCGTGTGCGAGGCCCCCGATCCGGGCGAAGGGGCCTTCACGCCGCTAGAGATCGCCGCGAGCCGAAACGTGCCGGACCTGGTCGCCGCGATTCTCGACGCGGGTCCGCGCGGAGCGACCGAGCTAGCCCGCGCGTTCGACATGTGTCTCAAGCGCGGATGGAGCAAGACCGCCCTCCTGCTCTTGCGCAGCGGCGCAGCGATCGACCCGAAGCGGAATGCTGTGACCGTCCACATGGCGGCGAACTCGCTCGCTCCAGAGCTCTTCGACGCCGTTCTCGAGCTGGGACTAGAGGTGGACGCAATCTCTGGGCGAGGCACAGCGCTTGGCTGGATAGTGGATGTGCGGTCCGAGCGGGCACCAGAGATCGGCCCGATGGTGCAGCATCTGCTGTCACGCGGCGCGGACCCGACCCTCGCGCCCGCCAACGGGAGATCAGCGATCGAAGCGGCGAAGCAGGCCCTGGATGACGCGAGGAAAGACCCTCACACGCGTGAGGAAGATGCGGTCGCCCTCGAGGAGAACCTAAGAGTCCTGATGAACGCGGAGAGAGTGTGACGAGGAAGCTCAGCGACGCGGCGATCACCGCGGAGACGTTCACCGACGCGATCGCGGACGGGCAACTCGAGCGCGCACGTGACCTCTTGTACCGAGAGCCGCTCGAAGAACACCCCCTGCTGCTTGCCGCGCCGGACCATTCCCGCGCTCAGCTCTTGGGTCGCACGAACAGCCAGAGGGACCGCTGGCTCGAAGCGGAGTTTCCCAGGCTCCACGAGAGGTGGGCGCACGCAGCGATCCTGGAGACTCTCGAGCGAATCGTGGTCGAAGACCTGATCGTCGAGCAGTATTTCCTGGTGAAGCATCCATCGCTCCACTGGCTCGAATGGCGGTGCGTCTCTCTTCGACGGAGCGACCGGGGCTGGGGTGTGGATGACGTACGCCGAGTTCTGACGGAGACCGCGACGGCGTACTTTCCGGTCGCTCGCGACCGGATGCCGCGCGATTGGGCGTCTCGCTATCGTCGCACCTATTCGGAAGACGTTGAGGTGCGTCCAGACCAGGAGATCATCTTCGAGACGGGCGACAAAGCCCACCTGCAGTGGCATCCCCGCGATCCGCGCTTCGAGAAGTACACGCAGCTCTCTGCCGACGCTGTCGCCGGACTGTCGGAGCACACCGCAGTGCTGGAGGTATCGATGATCCTCGAGCACGAGTTCAACGCGCGGATGGAACAGCTTCTTCGCATGAGCCAAGCGATCTTCACGTTCGCGAGCGCGGGCTGGCCGGTCGTCTATCTCCCCGTCAGCAACCTGATGCACGAAGCGAGCGACGTCACGCGACTCCTGCAGGACCCCTCGGTGGATCCGGACGATCTCGGCACGTTCTGGGTCAACGTGGAGGCCAACGATGAGCTCGCCTACACGCGAGGTCTGAGTCACCTGCAACTCCCGGAGATCGAGGTCCCATTGGGAGATCGCCCCGATGCACGCTTCGATCTCTGCGCGCAGACCGCCGTCCACCTGCTCCGAGAGGGCTGGGTGCTCAAGTTGGGGGACACGGTCGGTTCGGGCCCGACGCCAGAGTGGCGCGTAGTCCGTGGCCGACGCGGCCCCACCCCCGAAGAGACCTATGGGGCCTGGGGATCCATCCAGCTGGAGTCGCTGGCTTCACCGTCTCGTTCATGACTCTCGACGACTTGCTGGGGCGGCACGCTATCTGTGCCAACTCGGGCGATCGGTACGCACCAGGCGATTATCGAAGCTGTCCACTTCAGGCCCCACGTGCTGAGGGGTCTCGCGTATCGAGGGCGCCCGCAGGTGGAGCACAGATTTTCCGGCGCATCGGTACTGGACAGATTCGTTGACCGCCCGACCTTCCACGCCGGCAAGGCGTTCTGGACGGATGGTCCTTCCTGGATCCCTCTGGCGGGTCGTACTCTCGGCCTGAGCGAGTTCGACGCCCTAGGTACTCCGGAGAGGGCGACCTCCAGCGCGTCATCGACACCGACAAGGGCGTCACCCAGCACCACCACGACCAGGCCCATCGCCTCGTCGGCACCACCCACCCGAACGGGGCGCAGGACGCCTACCGCTACACCAAGAGCGG
>JAVJTD010000027.1:0-14542 GCA_040219065.1 Planctomycetota bacterium | reverse complement strand
AAGCGGGCTGTCCTCACCTTCGAGCGCACACCTCCCGGGGGCCGAAGGCCCCGGCCGCCGCGAGCCAACGACGTCCCTCGTGGATGGGGCGTTGATCTGGCGGCAGCTCTACCGCGAAGCGGTTTCGTCCAACTTTCGACTTTCAAGTTTCGAGCGGTACTGCCTCTCGGCGAGCCGGGCTTCGCAGAACGTTCAACGGCTCAACGTTCAACGGCTCAACGTTCGACGTTCAACTCTGAAGCGCCGCCGCCCTTTCAGGGCGGGGGAGGGCGTATACGGGCCCGAAAAACCCAGGCCTTCGGCCTGGGCTACACGCTGTCGGGCCTTCGGCCCGGGGATGTCAGGTCTCGGTTCTCTTCAAGGCGCTCGAGTGCAGGACACCGAGGCCACCCAGGCCTTCGGCAGGCCTTCGGGCACCCAGGCCTTCGGCCTGGGTTACACGCTGTCGGGCCTTCGGCCCGGGGAGGTCAGGCACGGTCCTTTCCGAAGCGCTCGGAATTAGGACACCGGAACCGGCTGAAGCCGGGGACCCGATCCAGCTTCAGCCGGGGGATACACTCTACCGGCGGCGGCGTGGTGTCGCCGGGGCGTCGGGGACTTCCGGCAACGTCAGCTCGAAGCGGATGTCCGCTGCGGCCAAGTGCTCGCGGAGGCGCTCGATGCCTTGCTTCGTGACCTCGCTACCGAGCAGGTGCACGTCTTCGAGCTTCGTCATCTTCTCGAGCGACCGGAGGCCACGATCGGTGACCGGGGTGCCGTAGAGATTCAGCAGGCGAAGCTCCTGCAGGCCCTTGAGCTTGTTCAGGGCCTTGTCGCCGAGCTCGGTCTCGGACGCGTCGAGCCAGGTGAGACGCTTCATCTGAGAGATCGTCGCTGCGGCGCCATCCGTAATATCGGTGCGGCCGAGCTTCAGGACTGTGATGTTGTCCGCGATGCCGGACAGCTCCGACAGCACGTCATCATTCGTCTCGGCCTCGCGGGAGAAGAACTCGACGCGAAGCAGCGAGCTGCCCGGAATCACGGGCTCGATGTGCGCCACGCGGCGCGCCTTGGCGATCGTCATCTCGCTCGCGGGCCGCACGCCCTCTCCGAGCGCCTCCCACATCTCGAATCGGCTCGGCCGCTTCACGGGAACCGGGGCCTGCTGGCCTTCAGTCTCAGCATCCGCAGCGGCACTCCGACCCGTCCAGTCTCCGAAGTCGGCGCCTTCGCGGATCCATCTCGCGATGAGGTCGGTCTGCTCTTTGGTGAGCGCGTCGCCCTTCGCGGGCATGAACTCGGGATCGTCCGGTGACCGCGTCACGACGTAATGCAGATGGCTCTGCTCAGGATCGCCCGGTACCAAGATCTCACCCGACTCGCCGCCGCGCTCGAGGCCCGCCCTCGTGTCGAGCACCAGCCCGGCCTTCGGCCGTTGGCGCCGGCCATTCGCACCCGCCTTCGGCGAGCCGTGACAGCTTCCGCAGCTCCGCTCGAGGATCGGCAACACCTGCTTCTCGAAGTCGACGCGATCCTGCGCGACGGCGACGGACGTCAACAGAAGGACGGCGATAACAAAGCGCATGACCCAAGGCCTCGTGAGTGACGGAGTGACGACAGGTCTCAGCCGAAGAGCGCGGTGACGGGCTCGCCCTTGTCGGCGACGCGGAAGGGACGGCCTGAAGGGGACGTCATCACGTGGTCGGTCGGCAGCCCGAGTGCGTGGGCAATCGTCGCGTTGAAGTCGGGCACGGTGACCATGCGATCGGCGATCTCGCGGCCTTGCGCGTCCGTCGCTCCGTACCGCTGACCACCGCGGATGCCACCACCCGCCATCCAGCATGTGAACGCCTTGGGATAATGGTTGCGTCCGTTGCGCCCCGCGACGATGTCGGGCGTGCGACCGAACTCGGTGGCGAGTACGACCAACGTCTCGTGCAGCAGGCCGCGGCTATCGAGATCGGCCAAGAGCGTCGCCAGCGTGCGGTCGAGCGGCGGGCACTTGTCGGCCATCGCGTCGAAGTTCTCGTTGTGCGTGTCCCAGCCGCCGTTGCCGACCTCGACGTAGCGCACACCGTGCTCGACGAGGCGGCGCGCCAGCAGGCAGCCCTGACCGAAGGGATCACTCCCGTACGCCTCCCGCAGCGAATCGGGCTCGCGGGTGATGTCGAAGGCGGCGAGGTCTTCGGAGCTCATCAGGCGCACGGCCTGCTCATACATCTTGTCGTAAGCGCGCACCGCCTTTTGATCGTAGCGCTGCGCGAACTCACCGTTCATTTGTTGCAGTCGCGCCAAGCGGCGATCGAAGGCCTCAGGGCTGACGCCCTCGGCGCGGGTGCTGTTCTGCAATCCCGCCTCGGGATCACCGATCGGCAGCGGCGCATGCTCCGACTCGAGGAAGCCGCACGAGGCGTCGTCGACACCGTTGCCGATGGCGACGTGGGCGGGCAGCGTCGGGTTGATCCGTCCCCGCATCCGGCTGACCCAGGCACCGAGGCTCGGGTGCCGGATCGTGCCGCGCAGCAGGTAGCTCGTGTGCATGAAGTACTGACCCTGGGCGTGCGCGCCCTGGTTCGAGAACATCGAGCTTACGAGCGCGATCTTGTCCATCTGCTGAGCGAGGCTGGGGAAGTACTGCGAGATCCGGACGCCGTCGGCCTTGGTCTGGATCGCCTCGATCGGTCCCTGCGTCTCTTCGCCCGGCTTCGGGTCGAAGGTGTCGAGATGCGACATGCCGCCGTTCATGAACAGGTAGATCACGTTGCGAGCGGTGGCCGGCTTCGTGGGTACGCCGTCGTCTTGCAGGGCCCGGGCGGCGGGCGCGAGCCAGGGCATCGCGGTCAAGCCGAGGAACGCCTTGGCCGCTCCCGCGACGAAGTCGCGGCGGGACACGTCATCGAAGGCGGCGAGTCTCTTTTGAATGCGCATGGGACCTTCCTCAGCGGATGAATCGGAACTCGTGACAGTTGACCAAGGTCCACGCGAGGTCTTGCAGGGCCTCCTCGCCGAAGCGGTCGACGTCACGCTTCCACAGCGTGCGCTCATCCCGGTTCGGACCGCGGTTCAAGATGGCGAGGAAGATCGACTCGATCTTGTCGCGGGTGTTGGATGCTTCGGCGACGGTCACCCGGAGGGCCGACCCCTTGTCACCGAGCACCTTCTCGTCGAGGAAGCCGTTGAGCAGGGTCAGCGACTGGGGCACGTTGGCGTCTTGGTGGCTCGCCTCGATCTGCTCGCGATCGGACTGCCCGAACTGGCGGATGAGGTGGCCATCGGGTGCGGGCGAAGGCAGCTCCGAGGCGCGCACCAGATTGCGATCGTTGCGGCGCCGGGCGCGGGGATCCGGGTCGAGGCCCAGCTCGGCGAGCTGGGCGATGATCTTCTGCTCGGCTTGCAGATCGTTCTGACGCCGGGCACGCGCGAGGTTGCGATACAGCAAACGGGCCTTGCGGCGCTTGGCCTGCTCCTTTTGCAGCTCAGCCCGCCTCTCCTCCGCCACGCGGGCCATCATGCGCTCGCGCATGCTTCGGCCGCTCTTCGCCTCCTCGTCGATGCGGGCGATCAGCTCGTCCGTCGAGAGGTCCGCGATGCCCTCGTACTCGGCGTAGAGCACCTCGGCCTTGGCTCCGGGCTCGGCGATCGTCGCCTCGACATTCGGCAGCACGAGCGTCAGGAGCGAATCCCACATCTGCTCGGCCGTCATGCGGCGCAGCAGGGGACCGGGGAAATGATAATCCTCGCCCTCGGCCGGCTCCCGCGTCGAGGCGGCGCGCTGATAGGCTTCGGTGTTCAAGAGCACTCTCTGGAACTGCTTGATGTCGAAGTCGAGCTCGATCATCAGCTTCTCGAGCTCGATGAGGAGCTGCGGGTTCGAGGCGCGGGTGTCGTCCTTGAAGTCGTCGACCGGCTCGATCAGTCCCATCCCGAAGAAGCGCTTCCAGAGGCGATTGACGATCACCTTGGCGAAGCGCGGATTGTCCTTGGAGGTGAGCCACTCGGCGTAGGTGACGCGAGAGTCGATCTGGGGCAGGCGGGCGTCTTGCACGCGGAGCTGGCGCTCGTTCGACATGCGGGCGCGGCGGCGACGGGCGGGCCCGCGGCGATCGGGCGCGGGGACGCTGGGGACCTCGAGGTCGACCGACGGACCGAAGATCGGGGCGGCGGTCACGAGTGAGAGGGGCTGCGCGTCGTCGTATTGGTACTCCTTGGGCAAGCGGGCGAGACCGGTGCCAGTGCCCTCGATCGCGTTGGTGAGCTGCGCGCTGATCTGGCGGTAGGCGCGGTAGGCCTGCTGATTCTCATTGCGCAGCGTGCGGCCGTAGGCGTTGAACTGCCGGGCCTCGGGCGAGCGGACATCGAAGGAGCGGTAACGGAGGCCACCGGTGAACGCGACCATCTCGAAGAACTGCTTCTGCGTCCACTTGTCGAAGGGATGATCGTGACATTGCGCGCACTCGAGGCGCGTGCCCAGAAAGACGCGCGCCGTGTTCGCCATGTTGTCCTCGGGCATCTCACGGTCGCGGAGGTAATACCCCGTCGCGCCGTTGTCGCGAGCGTAGGCGGGACCCTCGGCCGTGAGGAGCTGACGGACCAGCTCGTCGTACGGCGTGTTCTCGGCGAAGGAGCTCTTGAGGAAGTGGATGTAGGGCTCGCCGGAGACCCTCTGGGCGAGGCGCGTCTTCACGCGCAGGAGATCGGCGAAGTAGTTGTAGAGATGGCTGGAGTATCCGGGCGAGTCGAGCAAGCTGTCGATGAGCTCTTGGCGCTTGTCCTTCGATCTCGACTCGAGGAAGGCTCGGGTCTCGCCGGCGGTCGGGATCCGACCGATGACGTCGAGGTAGACCCGCCGGACGAACGTCTCGTCGTCGATCGCGGCGTTGGCTGAGACGTTCTGCCGGTCGAGGTTGGCGTCGACCAGCCGGTCGACCTTCTTGGCCGCCTCGGTCACCAAACGGCGTGGCCGAGAGGAGACGCTGCCGGTCGAGCGGCCGGCGCGAGCCTCGACCCAGGCGGCCACGAGGAGGGCACCCGCGATCGCGGCGATCGTCACGTTCCAGAGCCTTCGTGAGGTCATGCTTGAGCTCTCCTCGAGAGAACGGATTCCTGGAGACCGCTATCCGGTTCATCGGCCGTCCGGGCGGGACCTATCGAGGCGCGAGGGTGGGCCAGGCTTGCCAGCCGGATGGCCTTCGCGAATCGAGCGAGTCCCATTGGGGCGCTGGCGTCCGCAGGTCGTTGCGAGGCTGCCGGTTGAGTCAGCTCGCCCTTTGGACACGGACCTTGAAACCCGATCCTGCCCGAAAGGTGTCGCCGGAAAAAGGGCGAGGTTTGGCCGACGGTCAATCCTCGTGGGGGACGATGTCCTGGCCGTCGAAGGGGGGCGTGTAGATCGCGTAGGCCACGGCGGGTTTGGAGCCGACGCGCTCGGCCCAGTGCGGCGTGCCGCGCGGGATCTCCACGACGTCGCCCGCCCCGGAGAGGATGACGCGATCGCCGAGATGGATCTCCGCGAGGCCGTCGAGCACGACGACGGTGAGATCGTGCCGGTCATGGCGGTGCGGTGTCTCGACGCCGCTCAGCCGGATCAAATGAAAGCTCGCGTCATCGGTGCGCCGCCGCTCACGAACCGCGATGTCCTTCGCCTGTTCTTCCGCGGTCCACTCGATTTCATCGAGAGTGACCGCCGGGTCGATGAGGCGAGAGGTGCACGGACACTGGCAGCCGGCCAGCGCGAGGAGAAGAAGACAAGTGCGCTTCATGGGTGAGGCCTCCTGGTGGATGGTGCGGAGTGCCCGAGCCGAAGCCGACCCGAGTGCATTGGAGTGCCCAAGCCGAGCGAGCCAGAGACGAAGTCCGTCGGTGAGAGCTTTCCCGAGCGAGCTTGGGCCGGGGGCGAGCGTGGCCACGGAGTTTCGGATGTGAGGTCCGGTTGCTCTTCGAGACGTTTGGAGAGAGGACACGGAGACCGGCTGAAGCCGGCGGTCCGAATGACATGTCTCACGTCAGCAAGATGCGGTGGAGCCTTCGGACCGCCTCTTCGGCGTCTTCTTGCTGGAGCACGAGGCTGAGGTTGATCTCGTTGGCGCCCATCGAGATCATCTCGATGTTGATGTGGGCGAGGGCGGTGAAGATGCGGGCGCTGAGTCCGGGGGTGCGCTTGAGCTGTTCGCCGACGAGGGCGATGATGCTGCGATTCTCGCTGATCTCGACGCGCGAGAACGCCCGGAGCTCTTCACACACGGCCGGCAGCGCCTGAGTGTCGTCGACCGTCAAGGAGATGCTGACCTCGGCCGTGGCGACGAGATCGACGCTGACCTGATGCTCGCGGAAGATGTCGAAGACGCGGGCGAGGAAGCCGGGCTGCTCGAGCATTCTCGAGGAGTGGACGGTCAGGACGGTGATCGGTCCGCGGCAGGCGAGGGCGGTGATGGGCCGCTCGTGCCGAGCTTCCTCGGTGACGGTCGTGTAAGGGCCGTCGGGGTGCTTGGTGTTGCGCACCGTCACGGGGATGTGGGCTTCGACCGCGGGTTGGATCGTCGCCGGATGAAGGACCTTGGCGCCGAACGCGGCGAGCTCGGCGGCCTCGGCGAAGCTGAGGCGTGCGATCGGATGGGCGTCGGCGACAATGCGAGGATCGCAGGTCATGATGCCGTTCACATCGGTCCAGATCTGCACTTCCTCGGCACCCAGGCCCTCGCCGAAGAGCGCTGCCGAGTAGTCGCTTCCGCCGCGTCCGAGGGTCGTGGTGATCCCGTCCTCGGTCGCCCCGACGTAGCCCTGAGTGATGAGGATCTTCCCTTGCCCGAGCGGCTCTCGCCAGTGCCGCTCGGCGAGCTGACGGATCGCCGGTCGGTTCGGCCGTCCTCGTCCGAAGCGGGAGTCGGTGCGGAGCACCTGGCGCGCGTCGCACCAGAGGGCGGGCAAGCGCCGCTCGATATGAGCGTGGAAGATGCGCGTCGAGAGCCGCTCACCGAAGCTGACGATCGCGTCGAGCGTTCGGGGGCTGAGCTCTTTCAACATCGCGACGCCGCGCAGGAACAGGCTGAGCTCTTCCTGGAGCGTGGCGAGATGTGTCTCGAGCGAGGGGGGAACCTTCTGCTCGAACAGATCCAGGCAGGTCTCCCAGTGAAGCTGCAAGACTCCGCTGATTCGGTCGAGGGCTGCTCCTTCGTCACCGCGCTCGGCATGGGCGGCGGCTTCGAACAGGGCATTGGTGGTCTTGCCCATCGCGGACAGAACGACGAGTGGCTGCTGCCCGGCGGCTTCGGCGACGAGCTCGGTCACTTGCCGAAAGCAATCGGCGTCGGCGACGGACGAGCCGCCAAACTTCATGACCAACATGGATGGAGTCCTTCGCGGGAGTTCGGAGCCGTGGCGAGTCGGACCCGATGATCGCGAGCCAGTGAACGAGGAACAAGGGTCCGCCGTGTTTTTCGGGGGAGCGAACAGTCAGCGGCGTGTTCGTCTCACTCCGGCTCCGCCTTCGGGTAACATACATGCCGGTTCGGCATGCCGCGAAACGTCTCGAATGCACGAATGGCCCATGAACACTCGAATGCTCCTCCTCTGCCTGATCGCCGTTGCCTGCTCCGAAGAAAAGACCTTCGACCCCGTCGACCCGGCAGCCCTCGCCCAGAAGCACGAGCAGGCTGAGAAGTGGATGTCGCGCGGGGTCTTCCAGAAGGCGCTGCCGATTTGGGAGGAGATCGTCGAGGCGGATCCCTCGGACTGGGTGGCGCGGTTCGAGCTCGGTCGGACGTTCATGGCGTACGGGGATCGCTTCGACGAGGCGGCCGAGCAGTTCGAGGCCGCGGCGGAGCTGGCACCGCAGGAAGCCAAGATCCACCGGCAGCTCGGAATCGCTCGGCGCTATCTCGGCCAGTTCGAGGCCGCGGCGCGCGCGCTCGAGGCGTCCTTGAAGATCGAGCCCGGGCACGCGCGCACGCTCGCGCTTCAAGGGCTCACACTGCTCGAGACCGACGCGCTCGAGGCAGCTCGCTCTGCCTTGGAGGAGAGCCTCCGGGTCGAGTCGGACAACGTCGAGGCGCTGTTCGGACTGGGGGAGCTCCAGCGCCGTTCCGACGATCTCGAGGGTGCTTGCGAGCTCTACCGTCAAACACTTCGGGTGGATCCGTTCCACCTGGCCGCTCGTCACCAGCTCGGCCTGTGCCAGCGTGATCTCGGAGAGCGCGAGGAGGCGAAGAGGCACCTGGAGCTTCATCGACTCATCAACTCATTGTCCGACAACGTCGTCGACCGCACGCGCCCCGAGCTCGACCGCTTTCAAGGGACCCTCGAGCAGATTCTCGAGCTCGAGCCCGAGAACTGGCGCGCCCTCGAGGACCTCGGCGCCGCACTGGAGGCGCGCGAAGAGGTCGACGCCGCGAAAGACGCGTACCGCAAAGCGCTCGAGATCAACCCTGACGCCCAGCGCGCCCAGCAAGCCCTCGAGCGAATGCAGTAGATTCGCGCGAGCCGAGTGAAACGCCGATGTCGAAGCCTGCTTCCTCAGGCCCGAGAGGCTGGCAGCGTGTAGCCCAGGCCGAAGGCCTGGGCTTCGGGAACACAAGCAACGCCAGCCGAGCCCTGATGGGCGGCACCTCGGCGTCAATCCCCCATCACCTCGTCGGCGAACCGGTCGACCTCGGCCCAGTCCGTGTACTCGAGGTCACCGGACAGGTCCGCCCTCGGGTCTTTCCGCTTGATGATCTGCCGGATCAAGAAGCGTTTGAAGAACCCGTACTTCTTCCAGCGGACCGCTCCCGCGAAGATCGCCTGCCATCTCGGCCGCCACTCCTGCCTCTCGAGGAAGGCCTTCATCAGGCCGCGCGCGGCCGCTCGATCTTTCTCGTCGCCCGAAGCCGACAGGCTCACCGAGAAGAAGGCGGTGCCTTGGTGACGATTGAGGTCGTCGCGCCTCTCGCGCACGAAACGAGTCAAGGCGCGTTGGTGCTTGTTGATGTGGATCGATCCGCCCACGATCACGCGATCGTAGCTCGAGAGGTCCGGCTCGGCGGCGGAGACCTCCCTCGTCTCGGCCTCGTGCCCTTGGCTCCGGCAGCGCTCGGCCAAGGCCCTTGCGATCTTCTCGGTCTGTCCTTCGGTCGAGCTGTAGACGATCAAGCATCTCACGGTGAGGGTCTCCGGCGGCGAAGGGTCGTTGGCGAGGAGCCGGGCGGCGAGTATTCTGCGAGCAGCAGCCCGTTCGAATCGAGAGGATAACCGTTTGAGCACCGCGTTTCGGCTTCACCTCGCCGGGTGGATCGTACTCGCCTGTCTCGCCTGCAGCGATGAGAAGAAAGACCGTCCTGCCCAGGACGAGACCTCGGCCGAGCTCGGAGCCTTCGTCGACGTCACTCGGCAAGCCGGGATCGACTTTCGGCACGAGCACGGTGGTGTCGGCGAGAAGTACCTGCCCGAGACGATGGGGTCGGGTGCGGCCTGGCTCGACTTCGATGGCGATGGCTGGATCGACCTGTACTTGGTCAACAGCGCGCCGCTTCCGGGCTACGGCGGCAAGGTGATTCCGAGCAATCGCCTGTACCGGAACGAGGGCGACGGCACGTTCGAGGACGTGACCGAGCGCGCGCGTGTCGGAGATCACGGGTACGGCATGGGCGCGTTCGCGGCCGATTATGACGCCGATGGTCATGTAGATATCTATGTGACCAATCTCGGTCCCAACGTGCTCTACCGGAATAAGGGCGACGGGACGTTCGAGGAGGTGGCCGAGCGAGCGGGCGTCGCGAACAAGCTCTGGGGCACCGCCGCCTCCTGGCTCGACTACGACAACGACGGGCACCTCGACCTCTACCTGACGAACTACGTGTACTTCTCGCCGCAGAACCGACCCGACCCGTGCGGAGATCCCGAGCCCGGACGTCGCACGTACTGTCCGATCGACTTCTACAAGGCGCAGCCGGACGTGCTGTACCGGTACCGAGGCGACGGGACGTTCGAGGACGTCTCCGAGAGCTCGGGAATCCTGGCGCCGGAAGCGGCCAAGGGGCTCGGCTGCGTGGCGAGCGATCTCGACGACGACGGAGACCTCGATTTGTTCGTGGCGAACGACGGGACGCCGAACTTCCTGCTCCTCAATCGGGGCGATGGGACGTTCGAAGACGCGACGTTGCTCTCGGGAGTCGGGTACAACGCTCAAGGCAAGACCGAGGCGTGCATGGGCGTCGCCTGCGGCGACCTCGATGGCGACGGCGACTTCGACCTCTTCGCGACGAACTTCAGCAACGAGTCGAATACGCTCTGGCAGAACGAAGGCGGCGGTACCTTCGTCGATCGAACTACGCGGTTCGATCTGGCGACCAGCTCCCTTCCGATGCTCGGCTTCGGCACGGCCGCCGTCGATGTCGATCGGGACGGTTGGCTCGACCTGGTCGTCGCCAACGGCCACATCCTCGACAACGTCAACCTCTACTACCAGAACATCCACTTCGAGGAGCCGAACTTCCTCTACCTGGCGCGCCCGTCCGAAAAGGGCGTTCGGTTCGAGGAGGCTGGGCAGCGCTTTGGTGCCGACTGGGTGCGGCCCGAGCCGTCGCGCGGTCTGGCCGTCGCCGACTACGACAACGACGGCGACCTCGACTTCCTGTTCACGAACAGCAATCGCCCGCCGACGTTGCTTCGCAACGACTCCCAGCCACGCGGCGGCTTCGTGCAGCTCCGACTGCGTGCGACCGAAGGCCATCCGTCCGCGATCGGTGCTCGGGTGATGGCCGACGTCGACGGACGCCAGCAGCAGTTCGAGGTGCGCGCCGGCGAGAGCTACCTCTGCACGCACGACCCGAGGATCGTGATCGGGCTGGGCGCGGCAAAGGAGGTGGGTCGCCTCGAGATCCGTTGGCCATCGGGAAAGCGCACCGTGCTCGAAGGCCTCGCCGCCGGGACGCAGCGAGACGTCGTCGAGGAGTGAGGCCTCCAGTCACCAGGAATAGGTGCCTGGGTGTTCTGGTTCCTGGGTGACCGTGTCCTGATGTCATTACGACAAACGAGCGACTCTCACGGTCACGCGACCACCCTGTCACCCAGGAATAGGTGTCTGGGTGTTCTGGTTCCTGGGTGACCGTGAATTGAGTATCACGCTTCGCTCATCGGGTTTTGATTCGCAGCACCCAGCCACCCAAGCACCCAGTCACCCAAGCACCCAGTCACCCAAGCACCCAGTCACCCAAGCACCCAGTCACCCAAGCACCCAAGCACCCAAACACCCAAGGACCCAAGCACCCAGCCACCCAAGCCCCCAGCCACCCAAGCACCCCCTCACCCCGAGGTCTTCGGGAAGTAGCTGCCCGGCGTCGTACCCAGCACTCGCCGGAACATGGCGATGAAGGCACTCGTGCTGTCGTAGCCGACCGCCAAGCCGGCATGGGTCACCGACTCGCCGGAAGCCAGCAGCTCCAGCGCGTGCAGCGCCTTCACCTGCTGGAGCCAACGCCCGAAGGGCAGCCCCGTCTCCTGGCGGAAGAGCCGCTCGATCGTCCTCACGCTGGCGCCGGTTCCTTCGCAGAGCACTTCGAGAGGCGCCGTCTCCGACAGCTCGGCGCGAGCCCGCTTCGCGACCTCGAGAGCACGGCCATCGCGTGGCAGGACGATGTGGAGTGGCGGAAGGTCCGGGGTCGTGACGATCTGGTCGGCGAGGACGGCGGCGAGGCGTGCTTGTTCGGGAATGTCCTCGAAGAGGAAACGTGCCCGCATCGTCTCGAGGATGAGCTCGCGCAGGAGCGGGCTCACTTGCACGACGCTGCAATCGGTAGGGAAGGGGACCTGGGCGAATCCGGGACGCAGATAGATCGTTCGCATCCGCACCGTTCCCGTCATCAGGACGGCGTGCCGCGATCTGGCCGGTATCCAGACGGCGCGCGAGGGTGGCACCACCCAGGAGCCGGTCGCCGTGCGAACGGTCATGACGCCTTCGGTTCCGTAGACGAGCTGATGCCAATCGTGGGCGTGCTCCTCGATCCGGAGGCCCGGCGGCAACTTCACACCGAGCGTGCGGACGACGATCTTGGACTCGTCGAGCGGCTGCTTTCCCTCGGGCCCCTGAGGTTGTCGGATTGGCGTCATGAGTTGGCAGGATACCGCAAGACGGCGATGTGTGCGCTTCGCTAGGCTCTCGGACATTTGGAGGACGACCGATGCCGAATGACGTTGCCCATTTCGCGATCCATGCCGACGACTGCCAAAGGGCCAAGGCCTTCTACGAGAAAGTCTTCGGCTGGACCTTCGAGCCCTGGGGCCCACCGAATTTCTGGCTCATCCAGACCAGCCCGGGCGCAGTCCACGGCGCACTGCAGGAGCGGCAGGAGCCACTGCTTCCCAACAGCGGTATGCGCGGCTTCGAGTGCTCGATCTCCGTGGAGGATGCCCGCGCGACCGCCGAAGCGATCGAGGCACACGGCGGCAAGGTCACTCTTCAACCGATGGAGATCGAAGGCGTCGGCACGCTCGTCATGTTCGAGGACACCGAAGGCAACCAGGTCGGTGCCATGCAGTACTTGGAGGAGAATCGATGAGAAGTCTGGTGATCGCGGTCTCTCTCTGTACCCTGACGGCCTGCGCACAAACGGAAGCGCTCCGATCGAAGCTCGGGCCGGTGGGATCGCAAGACGACGAGAAGGCGTCCTCGAACGTCGAGCAGGAAGTCCGAGCCTTCCTCGAGCACTACCTGCGCGCTCTCGAGAGCCGCGACGAAGCGCGGATCCGCGCGCTCTTCGTGACTGACGGCCGACTCGCCTGGTTCACCGACGGCGCCCTCGCCTACTCGAGCCCGGACGAGATCCTCGCCGGGCTCCGCGGCTTCGGGGAGATGGACTTCCACACGGAGAGCACCGACGTCCGGGTGCTGCCGCTCACCGACACCTTCGCCAGCGCCAGCTCGAAGTTCGAGACACGGCTCACGATGAATGGTGCTCCCGTCCACACCTACGGCGGCGTCATCACCTGGCTGCTCGAGAGGGTCGAAGGCAAGTGGCGAGTGCTGCAGGGCCACACGTCGACGCCGGGAGGACCACCGACGGACGGAGACGACCGGCGCTGAATCAGGATGCGTCATTCGGAGCGCCGGCTTCAGCCGGTCTCGGTGCACTCCATCCCGTGGTCATTCGGAGTTGGTCCCTTGCTCGGCGTTCGAATGACAGCACCGGCGAGAAAGCTCGTGTTGATTCCGCGGTCTCTCACCGAGTCGGTCGCGCGGGCTCTGATATCCAATGGCCCGTGCTCGCCGGACTGTCGCTTGCGATGGCTCATCGCCCGGGGCAGGCTGTGCGTCGGATTCCACCTGGCTCGATGAGAGGAGATACCGATGCGGCTCTGGCTCTGGATGACGTGCGCGGTGGTGCTGGCCAGCTCGGCTGGCGCTCAGGTCGATGTGGATGCGCTTCGGGCATTCGTGGAGGAAGAGCGCGAGGCGCAGAAGGTCCCCGGGCTCTCCATCGCGCTCGTCGTCGAGGACCAGCTCGTGTGGTCAGAGGGCTTCGGCTTCGCCGATCTCGAGTCGGGACAGCTCGCTACCGGCTCGACCGTCTACCGCATCGGGAGCGTCAGCAAGCCGATCGTCGCGACCGCGCTGATGCAGCTCGTCGAGCAGGGCAAGGTCGATCTCGACGCGGACATCCGCACGTACGTGCCCGAGTGGCCCGAGAAGCGCTGGACGATCACGGTGAGGCACCTGCTCACGCACACCTCCGGCATCCGCCACTATCGGGGGCAGGAGTTCTTGAGCAGGGAGCACTACGACGATCTCGTCGGCCCGCTCTCGATCTTCAAGGACGACGAACTGCTCTTCGAGCCGGGCTCGAAGTTCTCCTACACGACGTATGGCTTCAACATCGTCGCGAACATCGTCGAGAACGTGAGCGGCCAACCGATCGAGCAGACCATGCGCGCTCACGTGTATGGTCCGGCCTGGATGAACGACACGGGGCTCGAGAGCTGGACCAAGCTGCGCAAGCAGCGCGCGCGTTGGTATACGAGGAACGGCGACGGCGAGCTGGTGAACGCACCCTACGTCGACCTCAGCAACAAGTATGCAGGCGGAGGGATCACCGCGACCGTCGAAGACCTCGCCCGGCTCCACATCGCCTACGCGCGCGGCAAGCTCATGAAGCCCGAGACGAAGGAGCTGATGTTCACGCCGCAAACACTGAATGACGGCTCGCGGCACGTCTACGGTCTCGGCTGGGCCGTTCAGCGCGTCGCCCTCCCGGACGGTGAGACCACTCGCCGCATCAGCCACAGCGGCGGCAGCATCGGCGCCACGACCCTCTACTGGAGCTTCCCCGACCGAGGCCTGGCCCTCGCCATCGTCACCAACATCGAGAGCAACCGCGGCAAGATCCTCAATGGTGTCCTCGAGCGCGTGTTGAAGTGAGACGAGGCGTCAGGGGAACCAGAGCCCGCGCGACCGAATCGGGAAGCGGTCACCGAGCTGGGAGCTGCTTCCTCGACATCGCTGATCAACGAGTCAGGAGGTGCCGAGCAAGGGGCCGCTCGGAATGCGCCGTCGTCTCGACCGCGTGCCCCGGCCCAAGCTCGCTCGTGGATGACCTCA
>JAVJTD010000574.1:0-18928 GCA_040219065.1 Planctomycetota bacterium | reverse complement strand
CCCGGCGCACGATGCCTTCGTCCTCGAACAGGTCGAGCAGCCGCAGGACGAAGTCGGGGTTGCCCGACGTGCCGTCGCGCACGGGCTGGAGCAGCCGCCGCGCGACCTCACGCGAATGATATCGGTTCCGCAGCAGCTCCTCGATCGTCGCCTCGTCCAACCTGGGAATCGCGAGCACCGAGGCACCGCGGCGGACCACCACGTCGACGGGTACCAGTTGCTCGGGGTCGATCGGCTCGTCGCGAGCGGCCGCCAAGAGCAGCAGCCGCGACTTCTTCATCCCTTGGACCAGCCGGTCGAGGGCGCGGAGCGACGGCCGGTCGATCCACTCGAGGTTGTCGAGCACGATGACCAAGGGGATCTCGCCGGCGATCCCGAGGAGCGCTTCCGACAGGAGACGAGCGACCGCGTCCTCTCCGATCTCGCCGCGGCTGTCCTCGGCCGTCACGGCGGCCTGTCCGAAGAGGATATCGGCGACGGCCTGTAGGCCCGGACGCGGACCGGGGAGCAATCCCGCGACGTAGCGCGCCCATTGCGCGGCGCGCTTTTGCGGCGAGGGGATCGTCCCGAGGGAGAAGTAGGCCTCGAAGAGCCGCCGCAGTGGCTCGTACGGGCGAGCCGTATCCTCCTCGAGGCAGCGGGAGTAGAGGACGAAGACCGGCGGGGTGGCCTTGCCGAGCTCGGCGAGGAAGCGGTCGAGGAGGCGGGTCTTGCCGACGCCGGCTTCACCGCGGAGCACGAAGGCGTGGCCGTGTCCCTTGCGACACTCGGCCAGCGCGGATTGCAGCTCGGCCAGCTCGGCGTCCCGGCCGATGAACGGCGTGTCCCGCGAGACGAGGATCCGCTCGCGCGCGGACCGGTTGAGCTGCTGCGACCGCGGCCTCGCATCGGTGAGCGCCTGGTACCACGCGGAGCGCTCGCGGTGCGTCAAGATATCAGCCACCTCGATCGCCGACGCCGGGCGCAGCGCGGGATCGCGCTCGAGGAGCGCGCCGACCAGCCGATCGAAGAAGATCGAGAGGCCCGGTTCGCGGCTCGAGGGCAACGGCGCCAGTTCCCGAAGCTGGCGACCGACCTGATCGCCCGCCGAGCCGCCGGCCGTGATGAAGGGATGAGTGCCCGTCGCGAGCTCGAACAGCATCACGCCCAGCGAGTACAGGTCCGACCGCGAGCTCGCCTCGCCGCGCCCATACTGCTCGGGAGCGGCGTAGCCCAGGCTGCCCACGAGCCCGGTGGGAGGGGTGCCCGGCGCCAAGCCCTTCTCGCTCGGGCTGCCGGCGAGGCCGAGGTCGGCGAGCTTGATGGCACCGCTCTTGTCGACGAGGACGTTCTCGGGCTTGACGTCGCGGTGGACGATGCCGGCAGCATGGAGCTCGGCGAGGGCGCGCGCGAGCTGGGCACCGATGCTGCAGACCCGAGCCTCGGAGCAGGTGCCGACGCGTTGGAGGTGCTCCCGCAGCGTCTCGCCCTCGATGTACTCGAGGACGAGGTAGAGCCGCTCGTCCTCTTCGCTGCGGACCGCGCCGGCGCTGAGGAGCTGAACGAGGCCGGGACCTCCGACGCGAGCCATCAGACGACCTTCTTCCTCGAAGCGCCGCCGGGCCCTGGGATCACGAGACGCTTCGGGCGAGAGCACCTTGACGGCCACGAGCGCGCCGACCTGCAACCCAGAGTGGGTGCGGGTGACGCGACCGAGATAGGTCGTCCCGAACCGACCCTGCCCTATCGGCCGCAGCAGATCGATATCCGGTATGAGTGGCGGCTCTGTGATCACGGAAGCTCAACTTCGACCAACACCAGGAGGGGACGGGGGAGATCCTCGATACCGACTGCCTGCCGCCAGCGCTGCTCGCTCCTCGGCCGCGGCACGCCCCACTAAAAGCGAGGGTGTGGTCGGTTGCAACTGGAGAACCCGAGACGAAGCGGCAAGGGCCGACTGACCGATCCGATTCTCTCGAGGCCAGACCCGGACGGATGAGCTCTGCCTGCGCGAAGGGAGGAACGCGTCGGTCATCTGGCGCCTCGGCTCGGTACGCCTGCGGCACTCCAGACCCGGGGCACCTCTCGCACCGGCCCGCAAAGCGCACCCAGGTCGCAACCGAGCGTTGCCACGCCGCTGGGGCGGCGATACCCTTGGGGGCTTTGGTCGGGGCGGCGACGGTGGAGAGGCTGTCGCTCTCGCTCCACGGGCCGCGAGGGAGTCCGCGCCGATGGCGCTCGAGTTCTACGATACGCTGACGAAGCAGAAGAAGCCGTTCGAGCCGATCGACGGGAAGACCGTCCGCATGTACCATTGCGGGCCGACCGTCTACAACTTCGTGCACATCGGCAACCTGCGCTCGTTCACCTTCGCCGATCTGCTCCGCCGGACGCTCGAGTACTTCGGCTACGACGTCCTGCAGGTGATGAACATCACCGACGTCGGCCACATGCAGCACGACGACGAGGACTCAGGCGAGGACAAGCTCGAGGCCGCGGCTCGCGAGAACCAGAAGGATCCGTGGCAGATCGCCGCCGAGTACACCGAGTGCTTCCTCGAGGACATCCGCTCGATGAACTTCGAGATGGCGCAGCACTATCCGAAGGCGACCGACCACATCCCCGAGATGATCGCGCTCATCGAGCGACTGCTCGAGAAGGGCTTCGCCTACCGCGTCGGCGCCAACGTCTACTTCGACGTGCAGAAGTTCGAGCGCTACGGCGCGCTGTCGGGCAACACGCTCGACGCCCTCGAGTCGGGCGCGCGCATCGCCGTCAACGAGGAGAAGCACGACCCGCGGGACTTCGCCCTTTGGAAGCACGATCCCAAGCACATCATGAAGTGGGACAGCCCGTTCGGGGAAGGCTTCCCGGGCTGGCACATCGAGTGCTCGGCGATGTCGATGAAGTACCTCGGCGAGACGTTCGACATCCACACCGGCGGCGAGGACAACATCTTCCCGCACCACGAGTGCGAGATCGCCCAGTCCGAGGGCGCGACCGGGCAGCCCTTCGTCAAGCTGTGGATGCATGCGAGGTTCTTGCTCGTCGACGGGAAGAAGATGTCGAAGAGCCTCGGCAACTTCTTCACGCTGCGCGACCTGAAGGAGAAGGGCTACTCGGGCCAAGAGGTGCGCTTCGCCCTCCTCAAGGGTCACTACCGCCAGCAGCTCAACTTCACGCTCTCCGAGCTCGACGGCGCTCGCACTTGGCTCGATCGCTACAACCAACTCTTCGCTTCGCTGCGGGAGGAGCGTCCGAGCGGCGAGGTACGCGGCGAGCTGAAGGAGATCCTCGAGCGCTCGCGGCAGGGCTTCGAGGCCGGGCTCTCCGACGACCTGAACATCTCGGTCGCCCTGGCCGCCGTCTCAGAGCTGATCCGCGACGTCAATCGGCTGGGCGTGAACGCCGTGGAGGCCAAGCTCGCGCTGGCTTGGCTCGAGCGCATAGACTCGGTCCTCGGTGTGGCAACAGCTCCCGAGGCCGAAGCGTCCGATCCCGAGATCGATGCCTTGGTCGCCGCGCGGCAGCAGGCGCGGGCCGACAAGGACTGGGCCGAGGCCGATCGCGTGCGCGACGAGCTGAACCGGCGCGGCGTCGTGGTCGTCGACACGCCGCAGGGCCCGAAGTGGAAGTGGGCCGACTGAGCCGCCATCCTCAGCCCTGAAGAAGTCGCAGACAATTCTGAATGAATCCCGGAGGACGCCGTAAGCGTCCGCCGTTCGAGAGAGAGAGGGCCGACCCGATCGGCCGAAACCGAGGAGGACCCCCCCGATGATGGACGAGATCAAGCAGTTCTTGACGCTCGAGTCTTATGAGATCCGCCAAGACGACGGCGACACCTTCATCGTCGCCGGCGAGGACGATGTCGAGAAGATCTGTTGCCTGAAGGACAGCGTCTTCTTCGGATCGGTTCCATGCGTCCTGCTCGAGGACATCGATCCCGCCAAGCACGGCGAGGTGAAGGACCTCCTGCTCGACTCGGGCAACGGGATCTCGACCAGCTTCTTCACCCTCGTGCCCGAGTCCGGCGGGAAGAAGATGATCACCCTCAACTCGCTCTGCACGCTCCAGGACCTGGGCTCCGAGGATCAGGACGACATTCGCTCGGTGCTCCAGTACCTCTCCGACGACGTGAAGGCGGCGCACACGATGCTCTCGCCCTACCTCGCCAAGGCGGCGGTCAAGAGCTGATCACCACGCCCGGAGCGGTTCCAGGAACGACCAGAAGACCAGGCGGGCCCAGCGCCCCAATCGGAGAATACAGCATGGGAATCTTTCAACGCGTCAGCGACATCTTCAAGAGCAACCTCAACTCGATGCTCGACAACGCCGAAGACCCGGAGAAGATGATCGCGCAGGCGATCCGGGAGATGGAAGTGGAGCTCGGCCGAGCGACCTCTGGCGCGGCCAAGGCCATCGGCAGCGAGAAGCAGCTCAAGAACGAGCTCGAGCGACATCGCCAGGAAGCCGAGGTCTGGCACCAGCGCGCGGTGCAGGCGCTCGAGACGGGCCGCGAGGAGCTCGCCGCCAAGGCGCTCGGTCGCAAAAAGGAAGAAGAGCGACTCGCCGAGGGCTTGCAGCCCCAGTGGGAGCAGGCCAATGATCTGACCCAAAAGCTCAAGACCCAGATCGGTCAGCTCAAGTCGAAGATCGAAGAGGCCAAGCGTCGCAAGGGTCAGCTCGCCGCGCGTCAGCGCGCCGCCGAGGCCCAGAAGTCGGTCTCGAAGACTCTCGGATCGCTCGGCGCCGGACGCACTGCCTTCTCGACCTTCGATCGCATGGAGGAGAAGGTGCGCGAGATGGAGGCCGAGAGCCAGGCGATGACCGAGCTGCAGGGCGGCGGCGAGGACGAGCTCGAGAAGGAGTTCGACAACCTCGACAGTGATGTCTCCGCGGAGCTCGCCGCCTTGAAGAACGAGCTCGCGGCCAAGAAGAGCGGGCTCTGAGACTATGCTCTGGCGAATCCTGGTCGCGGCGGCCCTGACGCTGGCGATCCTCTACTTCTGGCAGCGCATGCGCGCTGCCAAAGCCAGCGCCGACCGCGACCGAGCCAGCCTGGCTCGTCCCAAGACGCTCCCGAACGTCCGTGTCGGGGGCGTCTTGTCCGTCCGTGGCCTGCCCGACGGTGAGAAGAACCTCGTCGTCGCGAAGCGGCATGGGTATTCCCAAGGCAGCTCTCGCTGGGGTGAGCTCGTCGCCGAAGACGGCACGGATCAAGTCTTCCTCGAATTCGAGGAGGACGACCGTCTCGAGGTCTCGTTGACCCGACAATCCAAAGAGCGGCTCTCGGACTTGCAGCTCGATGAGGACGCCTTGATCCGATTCGACGAGGACGAGGACGGGACGTTCGAGCACGACGGCAAGCGCTGGCGCTACGTCGAGTCGGCCGAAGCGTTCTTCCACGAAGACGGACGGCCCGGGCCGGGAGACGGCTTCTACTACTGGGACTTCGAAGAGGTCGGAGGCCCGGGACTGATCTCGGTCGAGCGGTACGAGGGAGAGCCCTTCACCGTGTTCCGAGGTCAGAAGATCCGGCCCGAGGACGTCTCGGTCTGGAGCGTCGACAGCGCCGACACCGCCTGACCCAATTCGATGAGCCGGCCACTCGCGGCCGGCTCGCTTCGTTTCATCCAAGACATCTCGGGAGGAGGTGCCCCGTGGCGACTCGCTCGTCCGGATTCGGGATTCGTCATCCGCTCTCGTTCCTACTGATCTTCGTGGTCATCCTGGTCGCTCTGAACTTCTTGTTCCCGAGCGGCGTCGGAGCCGACGTCAAGGAGCGCTACCAGCGCTTCCAGAGCTCGCTCGCGAAGACCCAGCAGGAGGGTGAGCGCGCGCTCAGCAAGGTCGACGATCTCATGGAGAGGGACCCCGAGTTCCTTCGCCGCTACGATCTGAAAGAAGGCTGGACGCGCTCGCTCGAGGACTCGATGCAGTCGCTCGACGAGGCGCGACGGCTGAACGAGCAGAAGCTCGAGCCCTTGATCGTGCGTGATGACGCCGACGACGAGGCATTGATCCTCCAAGAGCTGGGGGCCGCCGAGAAGGACCTCCAGCAGGCCTCGGTCGCCATCGCCCAGGTGCCCGGCGCGATGGAGAAGATCCTCGAGTACAAGAGCGAGGCGCCGCGGCGTCTCGAGACGGTGAAGCGTGAGATCGTCTCCCGTGCGGGCGAGCTCGCCGGCAGCGAAGCCGAGCTCGAGGAGCTGCGCTCCGAGGTCGCGAGCGCCGAGGAGAAATACCCGGCGAAGAAGGCCGATCTCGACAAGCGCTTGAGCGCGATCGATCAGGCGCCCGAAGCGATCGAGGCTTGGGCGAAGGAGGCCGAGGCCGAGCTCCAAAAGGAGACGCCGGACTACCTCGTCGCCGTCGGTCGCATCCGCGCGATCGAGGAGAAGGCCGCGGCCCTGCGCCAGGCACCGGCGTCACTCCGCGACCGGCTGAAGCAGCTCGACACCTCGCGCGACAAGATCCTCACCGACATGGAGGTCGGGCGCGGCGCAGCGAGCCACCGTCACGAGTACAAGATCATCGAGCAGGTCGGTGACCAAGAGCCGACGACGCGCAGCGAGTGGCAAAACGTCTCGGCCTCGGTCTTCGAGCGCCATCGTAATCACCTCGGGATGACGCTCGAGTCGAAGCCCAAGGGGCTCTACGACGAGGAAGCCCAGCAGCTCGCGGCACCGCCCGGCTACAACTACGTCGGCAACCCGCACTACGGCCGGTGGGAGAGCCGCAATGGCAGCTCCTTCTGGGTGTTCTACGGCCAGTATCGCCTGATGAACGACCTGTTCTGGGGCGGCAGCCGCAACATCAGCCGCAGTGACTGGAACAACTACGACACCCACCGGCGTCAGGGAAAGACCTACTACGGCCAGAACGTCGAGTACGGCTCGAAGGGCTCGATCACCAAGACGCGGTACAAGGACTCGAAGTACGTGAAGAACGACGGCTATCGAGGCAGCCAGTACCAGAAGCAGAGCTACTCGTCGAGTCGGTACGGCAGCGGGAGCAACCGCTCATCGGGCGTGAGCCGCTCGAGAAGCTCGAGCCGAAGCTTCAGCTTCTCGGGAGGAGGGAAGTAAGATGGAGTGGCTGCAAGATGCCCTGGCGAGTGCGGCCTACGTCGGCGTTGCCGCGGCGATCTTCGTGATCGCGAAGCTGGTCAACGACTGGACGACGCCGTACCGCATCGATCACGAGCTGATGGAGAAGGACAACCCCGCCCTCGGGGTCAGCATCCTCGGCTACCTGCTCGGCGTGGGCTTGGTGCTCGGCGGCGTCTTGATGGGACCGTCGCGGGGCCTGGGCCAGGACCTGATCGATATCGCGATGTACGGTCTGCTCGGCGTCGTGCTGCTCAACCTCTCGCGTGTGCTCAACGATCGATTGATCCTCGGCCGCTTCAGCAACGTCAAGGAGATCATCGAGGACCGCAACGTCGGGACCGGCGCCGTGCAAGCGGGCAGCTACATCGCCTCGGGCCTCGTCGTGGCGGGAGCCGTGAGCGGGCAGGGCGGCGGAGTGGTCACCGCGCTCGCCTTCTTCGGACTCGGTCAGGCTTGCCTGGTGATCTTCGGACTGCTGTACGAGAGGCTCGTGCCCTACGACCTGCACAAAGAGATCGAGGCCGACAACGTCGCCGCCGGCGTCGCGTTCGGTGGGGCGCTCTTGGCTCTCGGTATCATCCTGGCCAAGGCCGCCGGCGGGAACTTCTTCTCGTGGGGCGAGAACCTGACGCGCTTCGGGTTCACCGTGCTGGTCGGTTTGATCCTCCTGCCGCTCGGTCGCTTCTTCCTCGAATGGGTGCTGTTCCGCAGCTCCAACCTCGCCAAGGAGATCGCAGAGGATCGCAACATCAACGCCGGCTTCATCGAGCTGGCGGTCCTGTCTTCCTTCTCGATCATCGTCGTCATCTCGATCTGACAGTGACCCGGTCCGTTCGCCTCGAACGCCCGCCGCGCCTCACGCGGCTCTTGCTCGTCGGCTCCATGTTCACGATGGGCGCGTGCGGGCTGGTGTACGAGTACGTGCTCAGCACGCTCGCGACCTACCTGCTCGGCAACTCGATCGATCAGTTCTCGCTGATCATCGGGCTGATGATGTTCATGATGGGCGCGGCGGCTGGCCTCCAGAGCTTCGTGAAGCGCGACCTCCTCGACGCGTTCCTCTTCGTCGAGATCATCCTCGCCTTGCTCGGTGGGACCAGCGGCCTCCTCGTCTACCTCGCCTATGGCTGGACCGAGCATTTCCGGCTGGTGCTGTACTTCCTGGTCTCGTGCGTCGGCTTCGCCATCGGGCTCGAGATCCCGCTCCTGCTACGCATCAACCGCGACTACGCCGCCTCCTTGCGGACGAACCTCTCGCAGATCCTCTCGATGGATTACGTCGGCGCGCTGATTGGCGCGATGGTGTGGACCTACGTCCTGCGGCGGACCTTCGGCATCGTACAGGTCGGGTTCGTGCTGGGCCTCTTCAACCTCTCGATCGCTGCCGTAGGGCTGGTCTACTTCTGGCCGCTCTTGCGGCATCCGAGGCGGATGGGTGTCCTGACGGCGGTAGCCGGCGGCGTCCTCACGTTCGCAGCGCTGCGCGCGCCGGACTGGACGGCGGCCGCCGAGCAGCGGCTGTTCAACGACCCGGTCGTCTACTCGGGGACGAGTGATTACCAGCAGATCACGATCACCGAGCGCGGCGATCGGCTCCGCTTCTACATCAACGGGCACCTCCAGTTCTCCTCGCGGGACGAGGCGATCTATCACGAGCTGCTCGTGCATCCCGCGCTCTCGCTCAGGCCGGAGCCGCACCGCGTGCTCATCCTCGGTGGCGGCGACGGGCTGGCGCTGCGCGAGGTGCTGAAGTATCCGAGCGTCCGGCGTGTCGATCTGGTCGATCTCGACCCGAAGATGATCGAGCTGGGAAAGACGCATCCGCGCCTGGTCGCCTTGAACGAGGGCTCGTTGCTCGATGCGAGGGTGCACGCCAGCGTCGCGGAGCTCGCGTCCACCGGCGAGCGCGTTCCGATCGACAAGACGAGTGAGAGACCGGTGGGCCGCGTGATCGGCGAGTCGGGTCGGCTGGGGGAGGTGCACGTCGTGACGGTCGACGCGGCGAGGTTCCTCGACGAGAGCGAGGGCGATCCCTACGATGTCGTCATCGTCGACTTTCCCGATCCCTCGACGGTGGAGCTCGCCAAGCTCTACTCGCGCGAGATGTACCGCTCGCTGAGGTCCCATCTCGCTCGGGGTGGGCTCTGTGTCATCCAGTCCGGATCCCCGTATCACGCGAAGGAGGCGTTCCTGTGCGTCGGTCGAACGTTGGTCGCGGCCGGCTTCGAAGCCGTGCCCTACCACGATCACGTCCCCTCGTTCGGCGAGTGGGGCTTTTGGATCGCCCGTGCGGAGACGACGGATGTGCGGGTGCCGCTCGAGAAGGAGCTGCGCGGGTTGAAAGCGCTATCGGTCGACACGCGGTACCTGACGCCGGAGCTGACTCGCGCCGCTCTCAGCTTCGGGCAGGGTTGGCTTCAGACGGCGGACAACTCGGTCAATTCCTTGCTCGATCCGGTGATCGTGGACCTGCATCGGCGCGGCTGGCGCGAGGAGTGACGGACTGATGGTCGTCTTTCGACTCGTGCGCGCCTTCCAGAGGGTGCACAGCATCGCGCGCCGGCAGGTGAGGCGCTTCGGTCGCGCGATCTTTCTCGTGTTCGCGTGCCTGATCCTGAACGCGATCTGCTTCGCGTACTTCGAGAACCAGAACGGCGGCGAGTACTCGTTATGGGACGGGCTGTACTTCAGCGTCGTCTCGATCACGACCATCGGTTATGGCGACTACTCGCCCGAGACCGTCGGTGCGCGACTTGCCTGGATGCTTTTCATCGTGCTGATCGGGCTAGGGACCTTCACCTATCTGATCGGCTTGGGTGTCGATTTCTTCGTCGAGCTGAAGCTGCGAGAGGTGCGAGGCATGAGCCCGATCACCAGCACGGGCCACATCATCATCGTCAACTTCCCTTCCGAGGCGCGCCTGCGCCGGATGATCCAAGAGCTGCGGCGCGACGCACCGAGTCGGGATCGCGACATCGTGATCGTGACCGACCAGCTCGAAGAGCTGCCGTTCCGAGAGGAGGGCGTGCGCTTCGTGCGCGGGTCCCTCTTGTCCGACGAGACCTATGAGCGTGCGGGCATCCACGAATCCAATCACGTGCTCGTCCTGGCGACGGGGCTCGACGACCCGCGCTCCGACGGCATTGCCGCCTCGATCATCTCGGTGGTGAAGCACCTCGCGCCGGACATCAAGGTCATCGCCGAGTGCCTCGATCCGGCTCACGTGAAGCTGTTCGTGAACAACGGCTGCGACCGCGTCGTGCCTTCGGATCGCATCGCCGCCAACGTGCTGATCCACGAGAGCCAAGACGCGGGCGTCGGCGAGGTCCTCGCCGACCTGACGTGCAAGATCGACGGCTCCTCGTTCTACAGCGCGAAGATGGAGACCGTCTCGGGCTCCTTCAAGGACATCGCCCGCGAGCTCTTCGACATGCCCAACCGCGTCATCCCCGTCGCGATCGTCCGAGAAGGCCGAGTTATCGCCAACCCGAACAGCGGCGAGCGCGTCGAGCTCGGTGACCGCCTGATCTACATCAGCGACCGCCGCGAGGATTGGAGCGCCATCGAGCGCGAGCTGAAGAAGCGGCTCGGTAGTGGTTGAGTCAGCGCCCGCGCGACTGAAACCAGAGCCCGCGCGACCGATAAGGGAACAGATCGTCGGCCGTTGAACCGCATTCTCGACGGCGCCGACGATCGAACGGAAAGGCGCCGAGCAAGGGTGTCCTCGGAGCCACTGGGAGCGCGGGCATCTTGCCCGCATCATTCGGACCGCCTGCTTCAGCCGGTCTCCGTGTCCTCCGAATCTCCGTGCCACGATGCTGCCGGGTGCAATCGTGCCACCGTCAGACGCAGCGCCGGTCTCGGCGTCCTTTGGGCGCTCCGCTCACTTCTTCGGCCAGCCCACAACGATGGGGCGCACTCCCAGAGTCTGGTCGGTGTGGACACTCGGATACTGCGCGCGAACGGCGCTGCCGCAGAATGAGGCCGGGACGTAGAAGCAGCCGCCTCGGGCGACTCGGTAGTCACCGGCCAGGTACTTCGTGGGATCCTCCGTGTCGCGAAAGCCGTCTCCGCTCCTGGCTGGAAGCGTGTAGGGAAGGAAGAGGTCGCGGCACCACTCGAACACGTTGCCATGGACGTCGTGGAGACCGAAGGGATTGGGCTCGTAGGAGCCGACGGGCGCCGACGTGATCCAGCCGTCGAACCAGGGCTCGGCGGGAAACGAGCCCTGATACTTCTCGTTGTAGCTCCGGTCGCCGCAGTTCCCGATCTTCGCCATCTCGGAAGGCTCGTCGCCGGTGTACCAGAACCCGGGCGTCCCCGCGCGACAGGCGTACTCCCACTGTGCCTCGGTCGGGAGCTCGAGCGCTCGCCTCGAGAGCCAAAGCAAAGCCGCTAGCCAGGTCATGCGCTCGACGGGCCTCCTCATCGAGTCAGACTCACCAGCATACTCGCTCGGATTCTCGCCCGTCAGTCGGATCCATTGACCCTGGGTGACCTCGTACTTCGAGAGCAGGAACGGGGCGAGCGTCACGGCCGACGGCGGAGTGGCATTTTGCAGGATGGCGGGGCTGTAATGCGGCTGGGACGGGTCGATGCCCTGTGTGAACGTGCCTCCGGGCAGAAGCACGAAGACCAGTCCCGTATCTTCCGCGATGATCCAGCGCCCGGTTTCTTCGTCGCGAACGGGTGGCTTGCCGGACTCGGGGAACCAGAGCTCCTCGAGCGTCGTGACGGGATCCGGTCCCAGCGGCACGAGGCCGATGATCGGCTCGAGCTCCAGCCCGCCATACAGAGCGTGACCGCGCACGCGCTCGGCCGCCGCGCTCCAGGCGTCGCGCTGATCTTCGATGGTCATCATCTCGATGGTCGAAGCGACCGTCAGCCGATAACGCACATTCTCGAGAGTGCTCCCCTTGCCGAGCAGGAAGGCCTCCAGGCGCTCGACCAGACGGGACTCGGTCTCGAGCCACCAGCGGAGCTGTGCCTCCGGCACGTGCGACGGATCGTCGAGAGGGGCTCCACTGCTCGCCTCCGCCTCTTTGATCGCCTCTTGGAGAGTCGCGATCGAGGCCCGGTGGACCGGAATCTGATCCGCCAGATCTTCGGCCGAGTCGATCCACTCCTGGAGGCTGGGAATCGTCTCCCGGCGGGGCGGCCAGAGCGTCTCGGCTTCCTCACCCAATGTCTCCAGATTGCGGAGATCCGAGAGCCTGAGCACCTCCGTCGCACGCTCGGAAGCCAGGTCGCGTTGACGATTGGCTCGCTCGGTCTCCGCGGCGAGGTCATCGTTCCGCTGGCGCAGCTCTCGGTTCTTGGAGGTCGTGATGAGGCTGATCGCGGCCAGGCCCGAGGCTGTCAACACGACGACGGCGAGCAAGGCGGCCGCCAGCGCGCGATTCCTCTGCATCCACTTGCGCAGCTCGATGACGAGGCCGGTGCGATGAGCGAGCACCACGCGCCCTTCGAGGTAGGCTCTCAGGTCTTCTGCCATCCCGATCATGTCCGGGTAGCGATCCTCGGGCGCCCGCTGCATGGCCTTCTCGGCGATCGCGACGAGCTCGGGTGGAGCGTCGGGAGCCAGCTCCGAGAGAGGAGGCGGCATGGGGTCGACGAGCTGACGGAAGCGGACGCCTTGCGCCGTGCGGTCGTGCGGGGCCTTGCCCGAGAGCAGATGGTAGAGGATGCCTCCCATCGAGTAGACGTCACTCGGCGGTCCGAGACGATCGTGGTCCCCGGCCGCTTGCTCGGGCGACATGTACGCTGGCGTCCCGAGGACGTCCCCTTTGCGCGTTCGGAGCTCGATGTTGTCGGAGTCGAGTGCGCCGAGCAGCCCGCTGTCGGCCTTGGGCAGCTCTCGAATCTCGTCGTCCCCCTCGGAGATCTCTTACGAGCGCATGTCCTTCGCGAGGCCCCTGTCCATCACGTAGGTCTCGCCGAAGGCCCCGACCATGATGTTGGCCGGCTTCAGGTCGCGATGCAGCACTCCGCGGGAATGGGCGTAAGCGACCGTCGCGCAGGCACGCTGCAAGCTGTGGATGGCGCGCGTGAGATTCCAGCCCTCTCGTTCGTCTCGCGCCTTTTTGATGACCTCCTGGAACGTCATGCCCTCGACGAGCTGCATGGTGAAGAAATGATGACCGTCCTCGTCGATATCGAGAGCGTGGATCGGCACGACGCCCGGGTGGTCCAGCTTTCCGGTGATCCGGGCCTCGTCGACGAAGCGTCGTACCAGCCCGGCGGAGGCGATGTTCCTCCCGGCGGACGACGACGAGCGTCCGGCCTTGAGGACCTTCATCGCGAGTGGGCGCTCGAGCACCGGATCCCAAGCGCGATAGATCTTCCCCATGCCGCCTTCGGCGATCAGCCCCTGAACGCCGTAGTGCAGCTCGGGAAGCGGAGGGATGTCCGACTCGTCTGGATCCAAGGCGCGCGTTCTCGACTCGTTCTCGACTCGTCATCGGACGCTGACAGCATTCGATCGCGAATCCCCTGGAGCTCGGTCTCGCGAAGCTCGGGCTCTTGCGCGTAGTCGAGGAGCTCCCGCAATTGCTCTCGCACCTCGCGATCGACTCCACGCTCGGCAAGCCCGGCGAGTGCTTTGCACTGGTCTTCCTCACCGAGCTCGGACAGCTCGGTGAAGAGCTCGTGGAGTCGTCGGTACTGGTCCGGAGTCATGAGGGCACCGCTGTGCTTGGTCATCGCGAACGGCTAGTGGCCAAGAGCCCGGCGGCGAGGCGAAGCCGGGACACACTCTACCGCGGCCGGCCCCGTACCCGCAGCGGGTTTCACCGCGGGAGCGAACGCAGGAGGCCGAGCGTTGCCCAAGCGGTTCCCCAGTAGGTGTAGACCTCGTCGAGCGAGGCACCGCTCCGCTCACTCGAGCGAATCTGCGCGGCGTTCACCTTCCACGACCCATCTTCTCCTTGGGACTCGATGAGCCAGGCGACCGCCTTCGACACCGCCGGGTTGTCCCGCGGGACGCCGGTGAGCGAGAGAGCGTAGAGTCCCAGACCCGTCGCATAGGCATCGCTCAGCCCGCGATCGAAGAGATTGCTCCAACCGCCATCCTGGTTCTGCCGGGTCAACAGCTCACCTTGAAGCCGGCTCGCCGCCGGGTCACCTTCCCGGTGAGCCCTCACGGCGCGCAGCACCAGCCCTTCGAACGTAGTGTGCGGATCGACCCCGGCGAGGTACTGGCGTGCGCGCTCTCGCGACTTCGGTAGACGCTCACGAATTGAGGTGAGCTGCTCGGTGAGCGGCGAGGAGGTGTCGCGGTCGAGGTCCAGTTCGGCCGCCGGATCACCGCTGGGATCCGCGTAGGACGAGAGCGCCAAGAGCGTCCAGCCGGTCGTCAGCTCCGGCGGCGTCGTGAGCTGACCTTCGGGTGGCCAAGATCCGTCCTCGCCCTGGCGATCCAGCAGATTGAAGACGAGCGCGTCGTAAGGGTCGACGGTCTTGAAGTGACGCGGCGGCTTCTCTCGCCACTTCGAGTCGCGCTCACGACCGAGCAGCATCTGGGCGACCGTGTCGGCGCCGCCGTTGTCTTCGCCGCCGGCCAGCATGTTGACGAGCGCCCAGTTCGTCCAGGCATCGACGCGAGACGCCTCGACCGAGAAGCCGCGGGTCGCCGCCTCCCGGTGGCTCCAGATCATGAAGGAGACCCGGTGACACGAGACGCAGCCGCGCTCCTCCATCCAAGAGACGCCGCCCTTCTCGAGGTAGGGCAGCGCGCGCTCGATGGCTTCCCTCGGATCAGGGTCTGTCGCCGGGAGCGAGAACAAGACGGCGAGAAGGGCCAAGTAGGTCATGTTCACCTCTCGTGTTTCGGGCGCGAGTCGGCCGCGCGAAGGCTGCCTGGCGAGCCGAGGCCGGCGTCGGCCGAGACTCTCGAGATCGTTCACTCTTCCAGGTGTGATCGCGTTTGGGAAGAACGATCAACGGCGCGGCGGCTCATCGTTGGCAGGTCGGTCCACGCTGGCCAATACGTCACGAAGACCGCAGCCAGCAATGGGAACGACGGGTTCTACAGTCACTACACCAGCGGATCGCCGGTCCCGCCGAAGAGCGGCAGCTTCCTGCGCTGCGTTGCTCGAGGGAACACCGGGGATGGCTTCGACCTGGCCGGTCACCAGTTGAACGATTGCTCCGCGAGCGAGAACACGGCCTACGGCTTCCTCCTCGAATCGTCGACCGCGCGAGCCTGCAGCGCCCGCGGGAACCAACGCGGATTCCGTGGAGAGGCCAACACGCGCATCGAATCGTGCTCCACCTCCGGTCACCTCTCGAATGGTGTTTGGCTGGAGAACGCCCAGCTCGTTGACTCGACCGTCTACGAAACTCAATCGAATTCGGCGGGCGTGGTGGTCGGTAGCCGCTCAGTGGTTCGGGGCTGCCAGATCGAGCACTCGAGCACGACGAGGATCTACGTCGGCGCTAACGGCACCGACACTTGCCTGATTGCAGACAACGTGGTCCTGGGACCTTCCGACGTCGCGATCTATTTCGGTTCCCTGACGACGAACTGCACCGTTATCCGGAACCAGATCGAGGGCATCATTCGCAACGACGGCGGAGTGAATAATGATGTCGCGCCGACGGAGAGCGCGCGTACGTCGGTGAATCCCTTGGCGAACCTCAGCTTCTGAAAGAGGCGCCGCGAGCGTCGACCCGTCGACGCTCGCGGCGATTGTTGCCAAGATCTCCGGGGAGCGGAGTCTTCGACGACCTGCCCGATCTGGCGACTCGCCGACCTCGCGCAGCAAGGCCTGGCATTCTGTTGGCTGGATACGAAGTGTCAGTCCGTAAGATGGTCGGCAGGCTTGACCACCACTTCGGATAGGTCTTCTCGAGCCCGACTGGAGTTCGATCGAAAGAAGACATGCGCTCCCAGCTCCTGCTCCTCACCCTCAAGCGCCTCTGGCGCCGGCCGACCCGAACCGTGCTGACCGTGCTCGGTATCGCGGCGGCGATCGGCACCCTCGCGACGCTCGCCGGCTTCTACCGCGGCTACCGCAGCGGGCTCGAGCGAGAGCTGGCCGGGCTCGGCTATGAAGCTTTGATCACCAGGCGAGGCTGCCCTTACGAGATCGCCACTTTTGCCCTGCAAGGACGAGACGCGCTCGGGGCCGGTGTCACGACCACGAGCTGCGTCGCCGAGGCAGCCGGCAATGGCTCGCGCGACCTCGAGGAGCCGGGCATCTACATTCCGGCTTCGATCAAAGATCTCGTCGCACAGGATCCCGAGGTGGCGATCGCGACACCGCTCCTCACCTGTCCCGTCGAAGAGTCCGGCGGGCAGCGCCGCTTCTTCTTGTTCCAGGGCGTCGACCTCGACAGCTATCGGCGCATCAAGCCCGGGATCACCCTCGCCGCAGGTGACTGGCTCTCGCCAGCCGATCGCCCGCAGGACGTGATCGTCAAGGCGGACGGCGAGCGATTGTCGGGGCTGATCATCCACGAGGACGATGAGACCGTCACGCTGCAGCAGATCGAGCTCCGCGAGTTCCAAGGCGACGAGATCGCGGCGCTCCTCAATCCCGAGTTGAAGGGCGTGCTCGGCACCCGGGAGATCACCCACTACCGGCGCGACATCGAAGACATCGAGCGCGCGGGCTTGCCGACCGAGCCGTCTGTCCTCGCCGGGGCCGACATCGCCGAGCAGCTCGACCTCGAGCCGGGGCGCACTCTCGACCTCACCGGCATCGGCCGATTCCGCATCGCCGGTATCCTCGGGCGCACTGGCTCGACCGACGACGGCCACTTCCTGATGGACCTGCCGATCGCCCAGCGCTTCTTCCTCGCCTTCGGTCGATTGACCGGGATCGGCGTGAAGCTGAACGATCCTCGGCAACTGCCCGCCTTCCGCGATCGCGCGGCCAAGCTTCCGGGCGTCCAGGTCGTGAGCCTCTCGGAAGTGCGCGGCGGACTCGAGAACCTCCTCGCCACGGCCGAGGTCTTGATGCTCTCCCTCGCCGTGCTGGCGACGATCGTCGCCGGATTCGGCATCGTGAACACCGTGCTCACCGCGGTGCGTGAGCGTTCGCGCGAGATCGGGATCCTGAAGGCTCTCGGGGCGCGGGACGGCTCGGTCTTCGGACTCGTCCAGCTCGAGACGGCGCTCTTGTGCCTCATCGGATCCGCGCTGGGCCTGCTCGGCGCACTCTGCTTCGGCTCGCTCGCCTCGACCCTGATGAAGGACCTTCTGCCCTACGCCCCGACCGGCGCGCTGGTCGTGATCGGCATCGACCTGGTGGCACTGGCGGTGGGCGGCGCTTTGGTCCTCGGGTTCTTGGCCGGGCTCTATCCGGCCTGGCGAGCGGCACGCCTGGATCCGGCGAGGGTCATCGGGGTGGAGTGACGGCAGAGCATGCCGTGACCTTGGGTACCCCATGGGGCTTTCCGTCCATTCCCCGCTTTACTTGGTGAGGCCGAAACGGGCATAATTCGGGCGCGCGCAAGCCTGCGCTTCGCGGGAAGGCGCAACCAAGAAACGCGAATACCCCATGACAGTCCGTCGGGCTCGAACCGGGTGGACCGCTCTTTGGAGCGGACTACTCGTTTGTGTTGCCGCCTGTACGGAAGGACAAGCCATCGACAGCTCGGTACCGTCCGGGCGAATCGAGGCGGACCTCCTCCAGGCCAAGCAGCTCCTCGATCGAGGTCGCACCGAGGCCGCTCTGGAAGCGGTCGATCGGTTGGTCGGCGTTGCACCCCGCTCGACGCGAGCCCTCTTGCTGCGCGGCTCCATCCTCGAAAAGGCGTTTCGGCCGCACGACGCGCTGGCCGCCTACGAGCAGGCTCTCTCGATCGGTGTCGATCGCGAGCAACGGCTCTTCGCCTACACGCGCCTCACGTATCTGTGCTTGAGCCCGCTAAACGTCTTGGATCTCGAGCGGGCCGGGGAGTATCTCGGCAAGGCACGAGAGGCGGGCCTCGCCGAGGCGGACGCGCTGCGGCTCGAGGCGATGCGGCTGGAGTGCAGCGGCCAGACCGAAGAAGCCATCAGCGCGTATGAGCGTGCCATCGACGCCGCGCCCGACAGCATCCTGGCCCGACGTGGCCTCGCGGCGCTCCTGATTCGATGCGGCCATCTCGAGAAGGCGAGGATCCTCTTGCGGGAGGCGCTCGACCTCCAATTTCGCGAGCCCGGCTGCCTCTGGCTGCTGCATGTCTCCCACGAGATCGACGGCTCCGAGGCGCCACTCGAGCCACGCTATCGCTTGCCGCTTCGCTCACTTTCGGGACCGGCTCCGCCGATCCGACTCGTCGACGTGGCGGAAGAGCTGGGTGTGGACCGGGAGGACGGTGGGCGCGGTAGCGCCTGGGGCGACTTCGATGGCGATGGCGACCTCGATCTGGCGACCGTCGGCAGCTATCGCCCGAACGCCCTCTTCCGAAACGAGAGCGGTCACTTCGTGGACGTGGCCGGCGAGGTGGGATTCGCGATGCCGGGCAGCGGCTGGGCTTGTCAGACCATCGACTACGACGACGACGGAGACCTCGACCTCTTCGTCACCCGGGCCGGCTGGTTCGGTGATCAGAGGAACCTGCTCTACCGGAACGACGGTGGTCACTTCGAAGAGTGCGGTGAAGCGGCGGGCTTGATCCACGCCCGCTCGAGCCTCGGCTCGGCTTGGGCCGACTACGATCTCGACGGCGACCTCGATCTCTTCGTGGCCAACGGGATCGGAGCTGCCAGCACTCAGGGTGCCATCAACAGCCTCTATCGCAACGAGGGCAGCGGACGATTCGTCGAAGTCGCGGCCGAGCTGGGTGTCGCCGACGAAGGACGGTCGATCGGTGCTGCTTAAAGTGATATCGACGGCGACGGCGAT
>JAVJTD010000573.1:0-2715 GCA_040219065.1 Planctomycetota bacterium | reverse complement strand
ACCGACACGTTCACGCCGACGGGCGCTTTGGCGACCGCTCGCATGGGTCATAGCGCCACGCTGCTCGACGACGGACGCGTCCTCGTGGCCGGCGGCACCAACACCCTGTTGCCCGACTACCTCGCCTTCTTGTTCGGCAATGCCTTGTCGACGGAGATCTGGGATCCGAACACCGGGACCTTCAGCGCCGGTCCGAATCTGGACAACGGCGCGAAGATGTTCCACACGGCGACTCGCCTGAACAACGGAAACATCCTCTTCGCGGGTGGCTTCTCGATCACATTCATCTCGGGCTTCGGTGTCGCCGAGATCACCAATCGCATGTCGGTCTACGATCAGCAAACGAACAGCTTCATCGCGAACCCGTTCCGCATCGGCGGCCGGCCGCGCGCCGCTCACTCGGCCGTGCTCCTGGACGATGGGCGGGTCCTGTTGGCAGGTGGCGCCTCGCAGCCCGTGGAGACGGCTCCGACGACGCGTGGCGTCGATGTCTACGATCCGGTCGTCGATAACGGTGCTGCAGTCGCAGACATGAGCCGCAGCCGCGGCATGTTCCCGATGTTCAAGCTGAACGACGGCCGCGTCGTC
This sequence comes from Planctomycetota bacterium, assembly GCA_040219065.1. Classification (GTDB taxonomy): domain Bacteria; phylum Planctomycetota; class OFTM77; order OFTM77; family OFTM77; genus OFTM77. The sequence goes on along the minus strand of JAVJTD010000573.1, from coordinate 2,127 downwards.
GCGCTCGGTGGCGTCATCGGTGACTTCACCAACACCGGCGCCACGAACCGGATCGACATCTACGATCCCGTGTTGGACACCTGGACCGACACCATGGGGATCACCGACATGCTGAGCACGCCACGCGCCGCCTCCAGCGGTATTCGTCTGAGCACGGGCCGAATCCTCGTGATCGGCGGCCAGGACGGCAACGACACGCCGCAGCTCAGCGCCGAACTCTTCCTCCAGTAACTCACGGCTCGGACTCGATTCACCGAGACCAACACGGGCCTCGAGCCACTCCGGCTCGAGGCCCGTTCGCTTCAGTCGAGGATCAGAGGGACGGCATTGCTGGCGAGGACGACCCCGTTCTCGAAGAGCACGTAGGCGTGGTGAAGTGTGATCGGGCCGGTGAACGGGAGACCCGGCGGCACGTCGATGTCGATCCGGCCCAGGCCCTGGGCATCGAGCACCTGCCACGAGCCGGTATGGAACGGGCCGTTGGGATTGGTCAGTAGGAAGTTGAAGTAGCCGTCGACGTTCAGCGGAAGATGAACGTGATTGTTGACCGGGACTCCAGGCGAGGTTCCCGAAGCCGAGCCGAGGAGCAGCATCTGCCTTCCGCCCGAAGCGGGACCGGCGAACACCTGCAGGCTCTGTCGGCCGCCGGCAGTGAGGTTGACGGTCTCGACGTCGCTCGAGAGCACACGATCGTTCTTACGCCACACGACGGCTCGCCACACACTCGCCACCGAATCGAAGGCCCGGCCCGCGACCTCCACCGTCCCGAAGGAATCGACCGTCACCGATTCGGCGATCGAGGAGGAGTACTCTGCTGGTAGGAAGCTTTGAAGGTCGACGTACGAGCCGGCCGACCCCGTCCAAGCAGCGGCGTGATTGTTCACGATGCCGACCTGGATGCCCGACTCGGTGTCGGCGCCATAGCTGGAGGATGCGCCAACCGGATGGAGGTCTTGGAAGGTCTCGGCTCCGCCGGACCAAAGAGCCGCGTGGTGCACGCCCTGGAACGTCGCCCGGCCAACCTGCAGCCCCGAACCGGCGCCGAGCACGTAGCTCCAGCTACTGCCGGCCGGATTGATGTCGACGAAGCTCGCGGCATTGCCCTCCCAGCGCGCAGCGTGCACGACGCCGAAGCCCAGGTTGACCGACCCGAACTGTGCTCCGTCATCGACCGCCGATGCCGAAGAGCCCCAGGCGACGGACGGCGTCAGGATGATCGCCGACTTCACGGGAGCATTCCAAAGTGCGCCGTCCGCTGTGGTGCTCGTGTCGTCCCAGCGGAGCGTGCCGACCATCTGGGTCCCATCCGCGTCCGAGACGCTGCCGTATTCCCAGCCACTCGGCTGGATGTCGAGGTGGGCTCCGCTCGACGCCGACCAGTACGAGGCGTGGCGGTCGTAACCGGTTCCTTGTGGCGTCTGATAAGGCCACCAATACCAGCCGTACAAACCGCTATCCGCCTGCGAGCTGATGCCGCCGCCCACGGACCCCGGGGGCGTGAGATCTTGCGAGGCTCCCGTGACGAGATCCCACGTCATCGGATGATCCAACGCCCCGTAGGTGGCGTCCGGAAAGTTGGCGACGCCCGCGGCCAAATCTCCTCGAACCGTCTCAGCTCCCGAGCTGTTGGCTCCCGCCGGATGGAGGATGTCGACGATCCAAGGACTCCCGATCGCCGGAGGCGTCCGAACCGTGAGCACTGCCGCCGGGCTGAGGATCGCCCCGCAGGCGTTGGTCGCCTTCAAGCGGTACTCGCCGCCGAGCCCGGGCGCGACATTCGTGATCACGAGGGACTCGCTCGTCGCACCGCTGATCGTACTGACACCATTCGGACCGTCGACGAGTGGTACGCCAAAGAGCTCCCATTGAAAAGAGAACGGGTCTCCACCTGAGACGACAGCGGTGAGCTGGACGATCTGGTGCTCCCAGACGCTTCGGTCATCCGGGAATGAAGGAAAGGTGGCGCAGCGCGGAGTCCAGAGACGCTCGACGGTGCCCGTCCCCGCTCCCCCCATCGCCCAGAGGTGATCGTCGGGAGCGGGGACGGGCACCGTCGAGCGTCTCTGGACTCCGCGCTGCGCCACCTTTCCTTCATTCCCGGATGACCGAAGCGTCTGGGAGCACCAG
>JAVJTD010000569.1:0-16387 GCA_040219065.1 Planctomycetota bacterium | reverse complement strand
GGTCTGGTGGTACAAGACCGGTCTCTCGCTGACTCTGGTAAGGGTGAGGACGGCGCCGGGTACCGGTCCTGAAGAATTCCGAACGAAGCCCGTGATTCCCGGCAGGCGCGTCATCGTGATTGCGATCGGCTCGTCGCCTGTCGGTGAACAGCTCGGAAGCTCGAACCGCCGAAACCCGGGCGCTTCGACGAACAGGCGGAAGCTCTCGCGCGGGACTCGAAGCTGCATCCGGCCATCCGAACCCTCCGAGCGGCTCCGCCAGATGAAGTCCGGCAAGTTCGATCCGCTCATGCTCATGAAGCCCTCTCCGTGGATCGGGAGGAGCAAGTCGAGCAGCGGTGCGCTAGTCGCGGGCGCCATGACCAGAGCGGCCAGCGCTTCGATCGGATTGCCCCCTTCGTCGCTTGCGATCAGCTCGCGGGTGCGCGGTGTGCCCAGGATCTCCGTGGTCGATTCCCCAAATCGAACCTCATGACGATCGGAGACGAGACTCTCGTCTTCTGCGAAGAGCAGCACCGACTCGAGCCTGGCCGAGTAAAGAATGAACCGCCCTTGCTCGTCGGCCCTCGCGCTCCTTTGGAAGCGCTGGTCGGTAGACTCGACCGTCACCCTGGCATCGAGAGCCGGGGATCCGTCTTGATGTCGCACGACTCCTCGGATCGTCCGCTCTGGCCTGAGCGCTCGGAGGGTCAGCTCGACCTCGACGACCTCGCCACCACTCAGCGTCAACGCTTCGGAGAAGTCGTACTCGGTCTCATTCGTGCACGCCCATGCTCTCCAGGCGCCCGGACTCAGATGATCGATGGTGAACCGACCATCGGCGTCCGAGCGATCGGCTTCCCCACCCAGCTCCTCTCCCACGATTCGGAGCTCGGACTCGAATCCGGTCGCACGAGCCTCTTCTTCATCCTCGATCGGACGCGCTCCTCTCAGCTCGATCCTCGCCTCGGCGATCGGCTCTCCCGCCGGTGTGATCACGCGACCACTCACTCGCGCCGCTGGACGCAACGAGATGTCCCCCAGATCCGTCACGCCACCGGGCTCGACCGCCGCGATGAAGTGCTCGATCACGAGACCAGTGCGGCGGATCTCACCTTCGACCTCCCAACGGCTCTCGCCATCGGGAGCCCTCCACTCGAATGTCGCCGCGCCGTCGACAGGCAACGGTCCTTCCTGATCTCGGTGGCGTCGTTGGCCCCCACCCTCGATGGTGGAGACCTTGCGAATCGCGAGCGCCGCATCGGGCACCGGCGAGCCATCGGGACCGACGATGCGTCCTCGAATGACGCCGGGCTCTTCGGAGGTGGCCGGTGAGAGCGGAGGCTCCGGCGCCTGGCGAAATGATACGGTCGCGCCTGCGATCGACGAAGCGGCGGGGCTCGTAGCCATCGGGCTCCGTCCCTTCAAAGACGGCAACGTGCCTTGCCTGATTGCCGTCAACGCTTCTGGCTCGAGGGCTTCTCCGTCCGAAGCAGGGCCCGCGCCCGAAGGAGCGGACTCCGAGACCGCGTCGACCGACTTCAGCTTCGAGCTCGTCCCCCCTCCCGAGAGGATCGTCCAGGACACGATGACGGCCGAAGCCAACAGCACGAGCGTGGCGGCCTTCGGGACGAGAGACGAGCCCGCGCCCTTCAACTCTTCAAATGATGAAGCCGCGCCCGTGGCTCCCATCACCGGCAAGGGCAGGAACAGCGCCCTCCACTCTTTGAGGTCACTCGCGTCGAGCTGTGCGCGCAGCGCCGCGAGGGCACGCCTCGTGCGCGTCCGCACGGTCTCGACTGGCAGGTCGAGGAGCTCCGCGATCCGGCGCGGCGGCAGGTCCTCGTAGAAGCGCAGCAAGACGACCTGCCGCGACACCTCGTCCAGCGCGACCAAGGCTTGCAGGATCCGAGCGACGACCTCTTGCCTCGCGAGAGCGTCTTTGGGCTCGATCTCTTCACGAGCGTCCTCGGCGGCCGCTTCGCGGATCGCTCGACGCGTCCGGCTCCTCATCTCCGACGACATCACGTTGCGCAGCACACGAGCCAGCCAGGCGCGCACAGAATCCGCTCTCGGCGGCGGGCTCTTCACCGTTCGCAGCCAAGTCTCTTGGGCGATGTCGTCGGCGAGGTGCGTATCTCCGGCGGCCAAGCGGATGGCGAGGCGTCGGACGAACGAACGGTGCTCGAGAAGCTCTTCGATCGACATGGACGGGGTCTCTGCCATGGTTCGGTCTCCTTTAGTGTGGCGAATCACCCCTCGAAACGCCACGGATCGGAGAATCGGTTCACGGCAGCTCGCCTCGGAGGGGCTCAAAGCCGGCGACGCGCGCTACACCGGCTCGGCCACGACTTCTGCGATCACGATTTGACAGGCTCGTCTTGGGGCATACCATTGTCTCAGGCGCCCTCGAAGACGCCCGATGAAGCCTGGTCTCCACATCCCACCATCCGCGCCGTGCCAGCGAGCCGGCTCACCGAAAGGCAAGGACGATCCCTCAACCTGCCCCTGTCCTATTGTTCCTCACCTTGGTGATGGTGAGCTGTAGCGATCACCGTCCGGATAGTGAGGAAGCGGCTTCGACCGTTCTGCGTGGGCAGCGCATCGCGCTTGTCAACGGGGATTCCCAGAAGTCCCACTTCGGGCTCCGGCTGGCCCGGTCGATGGTCTCCATCTTCGAGGATCGACGGAGCGCGGTCACACTCAGCTCGGGCCAGGAAGCCGTCTTTCGCGACGTTCCGCTGTACGACGAAGCGCGACTGGAAGTCGGGATCGGTGTGCCCATGAGGCACCTGGATGCCGTGAGCGGGCCGGTGACGTTCGAGGTGTGGGCCCAGACGGCGGGCGCACCGCGCGTTCGGCTGGCAAAGGAGTCGCTCGATCCTGAGCACCGAGACGCGGACCGAGAATGGCGAGAGATCTCGGTGCCTCTCGACTCCCTGGGTTCGATCAGCGACCTGATCCTTCGGGCCGAGTATGCCGAGAGGGACATCCCCGGCCTCGCCGCTTGGAGCGACCCAATCGTGGCCTCGGCTGGTCACGAGGTCGAGCTTCCCAGTGAATCGACACGAACCATCCTCGCGCGGGACATCCTCGCCGAAGCGCAGATCGAGCCTCCGGCGGCGAAGACCGCTCGCCCGCAGCTCCTCCCCGCGACTCAACAGCAAGTCGAGACGCTGCCAGCGATCTTGATCGAGCCCGATTCCTCAGTCAGCTGGACGATCGCTCCGAGCGACTCGGAGACGACGTTGCAGTTCGAGGCGTTCGTGAAGCCACTCCGGCGCCCAGCGGAAGGTGAGGTCTCCTGCCACATCTCAGTCTTGGAGGAGGGCGCCGATCCGATCACCCGCGAGCTGGAGATCCTCGACGAGCCGCTGCGTCCCGAGGAAGTCGGTCTGCGCTGCTTTCCAGGAGAGCTGCAACTGCCTCCCAGCGATCGGCCTCGCACCTTGCGCGTCGCAATCGAGGGAGAGGTCACGGCGGGCAGTCCGGCCCTCGGCCTCACGCGCCTCGCCTTGGCCGAGCGCGAGTCGATCTCGAGGCGTCAGCCCGGAGAGGGCAGCAACGTCCTCCTGCTCTTGATCGACACACTGCGCGCCGATCACCTCGGCACCTACGGCTACGCGCGTGAGACCTCTCCCATCCTCGACGGCCTCGCCGAGGACGGGATCGTTTTCGAGCGGGCAGTCTCGCAGAGCTCTTGGACCTTGCCAGCGACCGCCAGCTTGATGACCGGCCTCTACCCCCAGACCCACGGCTGCCTCGACTTCAGCACCATTCAGCTCGGATCCCAGTTCACGACCTTGGCCGAGAAGTTACGAGACGACGGTTACGCGACGGCGGGCTTCTCCGCCAACTTCCTGATCAGCCGAAAGAACGGCTTCGGTCAGGGCTTCGAGCACTACGAAGAGCTGGTGCTGCAACCGGCTCGCGACCTAAACGAGTCCCTGCTCGATTGGCTGGAAGCCTACGGCCAATCGCCGTTCTTCGCCTACGTGCACTATTACGATCCGCATCATCCCTACTCGGCGCCCGAGCCCTTCGACGACTTCTTCAGCGACGGCTCCGATGAGGAAGCCACCCGTGATCGCTGGCTTGCCGCGATGCGTCGGTTCGCCTCCCTCGAGAACACGATGCCGCTCACTCAGATGCCCTGGAGAGTCGTCCCAGAGCCAGAAGAGGATATCGCGATCCACGACGACACGGTCGTCGTTAGCGATTGGCTCCGGCAGCGCTGGGTGGACCGCTACGACGGGGAGATCCGGTACTGGGACACGGCATTCGGCGAGCTGCTGCAGGATTTGGAGCTGATGGGAATGCGCGAAGACACATGGATCATCGTCACCTCGGATCACGGCGAGGCGTTCGGAGAGCACGAGTTCATCGGCCACGCCGGAAACCTGTACGAGGAGCTGACGCGGGTTCCTTTGATCATCCTGCCTCCGGACTCGGCGGAGGGAGAGCGAGTCGAGTATCCCGTAGAGCTTCGGGACGTGGCCAGCACCGTGCTCGAGATCCTCTCGAACGACGACGAGCTGGAAGGCGAGCCTCTGATCCCGACCGATGGACGGCGCGATCGCCTGGCGGCCTTCTCGTTCCTCAGACGTGAGAACGCCTCACAGGCCGAAGCCGAGATCGACGAGCTCGCCGCGATGAGTTTGGATCGGTGGAAGGTGATCCAGTCGATCGGTGCCGAGCCCTGGGAGCTATTCGATCTCGACCGGGACCCTGACGAGACATTCGATCTCAGTGACGAAGACGTCCAAGAGGCCGACGACCTCCGCGATTCGCTCGCCGGATGGATCGAAGACACGCCCCGCATCGATCCTGAGCATGTCGAAGCCGCCAGCGCCGCGGCGCGCGCGCAATTGCGGGCACTCGGCTACTTCGGCCGCTGAGGGACCTCCGGCAGCAAGATGCCCGAGCCCTGAATGCCTGAGAGGAACACTGTCCCGACGAGACCGCTTACTCAGAAGGCACCCTTGCCCGGTGCCTCATCGCTCGATCGTCAGCACCGCCGAGGAAGCGGCTCATCGTTCAGCAGTCGCTTCCCGTTTCGGTCGTGCGGGCACCGGTTGTCATCGCGATCAAAGGGCTCGCCGGCCGGAGAGATCTCCGGCCGGCGAGCGATCCGCCCCCTCTCACTTGAACCTGGGGTCGGTTGGCGGGACGCCGCCGAGCTGACAGATGTCGAGGACACCGTCGCCGCCCTGCGGCCAGCGGTCGGCGAGGGGGTTCTGGGCGATGTCGCAGGCATCGGGGATGCCATTTCCGTCGCAGTCTTCGGCCACGCCGGACTCGAAGTCGCACAGATCCGGGATCCCGTTGCCGTTGCAGTCGAGCAAATCACCAAGCGCCAGGTCGCACTCGTCGGGCACACCATTGAAGTTGCAGTCGAGGCTGGTTCCCAGCGCGATGTCGTCCTCGTCGGCGATCCCGTTGCCATTGCAGTCGATCAGTACACCGAAGGGTAGGCCACCGGAGTAGTCGGTCGTGTGATCGACGTTGGCCCAGATGAAGCCTCGCCGATCAATCGCGTTATAGAAGACTCCATAGTCTCCGAGGTCACTGCTCAACAGCGGCGGCACCGTGCCCGAGTCCTGGAAGCGGTCTCCGATCGGACCGGGATGTCCCGGACTATTGACGGTGTTCTTGGCGGCGGCGAGCTGCCAAGAGTAGCTCGCTTCGTCGTAGTAGAGCAGGTCGACCGAGGTCCAGCTCGCCCCGCCAAGGTCCGCGAGCTCGAAGGGGATCCGAACGCGCATGAAGAACTGGCCATCGGCGAGGTCGGTCTCGATGGTCAAGGTCTTGCCGAGTGCGCCGTAGCCACCGGCGCCGGGGTTCAGGTCCAGATCGCTCTGCACGACCGAGATGGTGCTGTCGTCGCTACCCGTCAGATTGGTGATCTCGACGATGGGCTCCAAAGTCGGGTCACTACCGTCTCCACCATCGGGTAACAGCACCAGCGATTCGCCGTTATCGAGATCCGAGTCGGTCGCAAGGCCTTCGCAGGAGTCCGGTATCCCGTTCCCGTTGAGGTCGGAGTCCTGACCTGAGGCGATCTCATCGGCGTCGCAGATGCCGTCCCCATCACAATCCTCGAGGCATCCCGGGGGAGCCCCGAGCTCGAAGGCCCCGCGATCGAGATAAGTGACCGGACCGATCCCGGTGTCGATCGTGCCCGGCTCGTCGAAGGCTCGCAGATTGCTATCCAGATCGAGGATCGCCTCGAGCAAGGCGCTATCGCCGGAGTCGATGCAAGGCGAGCCAAAGGTGAGGCGATGATCGTCATTCGCCGGATCGGCGAATAGCGGGTCAGTGGCCAGGTTACCCGGGCCCGCGAAGCCGCCCTCGACATTGGAGTGGGAGACGTCACCGGTCACGCCGTAGTAACGGTAGATCTGCGGGTCGAAAGAGGCCGCATTGCCCCAAACGATAGAGCTCGCCACCTGGTTCTCACCGTACTGCAGGGCGACTCCGCCTCCGGAGACTTCCGAGGTATTGTCGACGATCGTGCACCCGATGAGGAGAGCCGGGTCGCCCGAGTACTCTCGCAGATTCACGCCACCGCCCCGGTACCGGCAGGTGTTGTCGGCGATGAGGCAGCTCTCGATCCGAGTGCCGTATGCGTAGAGGCCACCGCCCTCGCCGCGTGCATCGTTGTCCAGGATCGTGCACTCCAGGACCCGGCTATCGCGGTAGATGAAGATGCCGCCACCGTGAGAGCTCGCGCGATTGCCGGTGAGGGCGGTCCGGATCACTTCGGTCTCCCGGGCGTAGATCCCACCTCCTGATCTCGAGGCTTCATTGTCGAGAAGGCGGCATCCGACAGCCCGGCCTCGTATCAGGTAGGCGCCTCCTCCGTAGTAGCGGGCACGGTTTCCTTCGAGCTCGCAATCTTCGAGACGGGTGTCCTGGGCGAACAGACCTCCGCCATGATACCGCTCAGATTCATTGTTCTCGAAGCGGCACCGAGTCAGCCGTGACGAGACCAATAGATAGGCTCCTCCGCCGTGGTAGCCCGCGATGTTTGCGTTGAACGAACAATCCACGAGCGTCGCCGAGCGAGCATAGAGGCCTCCGCCGTAGTAGTCGGCTCGATTACCGATCCACTGGCAGCTCTCGATGACAAGCGACGCCGTGGCGTAGTGACCAGCCCCGTAGCGGGCTTGATTGTCAAGAATGGAGCAGTGGCGCATCGCCATTCCGGCCGTCGTGTAGAGGCCACCGCCATAGCGACTCGCCGCGTTTCCGTCCCGTATGACGAATCCGTCGAGCAACGTCGTGATATTGCAGTCGGAAGCCGTCGTCACGACGTGCTCGCTGTTGTCACTCGTGTTCGCGAAATTCGGGCCGTCATTCTGGAGCAGGTCTCCGCTCAAGATCGTCTCGTTGATGACCCAGTCGCGCTCTTCGAGCTGGAGCTCGGTCCCCAAGAATCCGCCATACACCGCGACTCCTCGCCGGAGCTGGAACGAGACGGATCGGTTTCCGTCGGAGGTGGGCCGGTAGGTACCGATCGCCACCCAGATCTGGTCGCCGTACTGGGCAGCTGCCAGAGCGCTCTGGAGATCGGTGAACGCATCGAGCCAAGAAGTTCCGTCGTTTGCGCCGGTCGCCTCCTGGTTCACGTAGATGCGCTCGCAGACGTCCCCGGCCCCGTCGCCGTCGAGGTCCTCTTGGCCAGGATTGAAGGCGCTCGGACAGTTGTCGCAGACGTTACCGACGCCGTCTCCATCGCCATCGAGCTGGTCAGCGTTCTGAGTCAAAGGGCAATTGTCGATGCAATCCGGCACGCCGTCGCCGTCAGAGTCGATGTCGAGCTCACCGCAGCCGCAGCTTCCCGGGTCGCTCTTCAAGGGATCGTCGGGGCAGCCGTCACAGTCGTCGGGCACAGCGTCGCCATCGCGGTCCGGCTCGCAGGCATCGCCGACGCCGTCGCCGTCACAATCGGCCTGGCCCGGGTTGGGCGTCGCCGGGCAGTTGTCCTGGCAGTCCGGGACACCATCGCCGTCGCTGTCGACATCGGACACACCGCAGCCACAGGTCCCCGGGTCGCTCTTCAGGGGATCATTCGGGCAGCCGTCGCAGCCATCGATCAAGCCGTCGCCGTCCGAGTCCGCTTCGCACTCGTCGGGGATGCCATTGCCGTTGCAGTCGACGCTCGTCCCCTCGGCGATGTCACAGTCGTCGGGCACGCCATTCATGTTGCAGTCCTGGGCGGACCCACCGAAGATCTCGCAGATGTCCCCGATGCCATCGCCGTCGCAGTCTTCCTGCCCTGGATTGAAGTCGAAGGGGCAGTTGTCGATGCAGTCGAGGACGCCGTCGCCGTCGGTATCCTCTTCCGGCACGCCGCAACCGCAATCGCCCGGATCGCTCTTTAGCGGATCGTCGGGGCAGCCGTCGCAGTCGTCGATCACACCGTCGCCGTCGCGATCCGACTCGCACTCGTCCGGGATCCCGTTCGCGTTGCAGTCCTGGCTGATGCCGTCCGCGATGTCGCACGAGTCCGGGATGCCATTCCCGTTGCAATCGGTCCCGCTGCACGCATCGCCGACGCCGTCACCGTCACAATCGGCCTGGTCGGGATTGGGCGTATCGGGACAGTTGTCGAGCAGATCGCAGATGCCGTCGCCGTCGCGGTCGATAGGAATCAGGACGACGGCGTGGGGAACACCGCCGAGCATCCCCGTGCCGGAGATCACTCCGTCGTCGTTCACCTCGGCTGCTGACCGGATCAGCCAGCCCGAGCCACTCGAGATCAGGTCGTTCAGATCCTGGACCTGACCATCGATCCAGAGGCAGCCGCGGTGGGTCGTGACACTGCGCGCGGTACCCGACCAGCCGACGATGAGCTCGGACTCGTTGATCGCCATCGCCTGGCTGTAGACGTGGCCAGGGATCGGGAGGGGTCCGAGGTCGATTGGCACTCCGCCATCCCAAGCGACGGCGCGCCAGAGATTGCCCGGGACCGTGCTGAAGCCGACCGCGACTCCCGAAACGGTCACGTCACGGCAAGCGCTCTGCTGGTCCGCGAAGAGCGCGGGCAGCTCGACCATGCCTCCCGTCGGCGTCCACACGAAGCCGCGCGTGAGCAAGCTCGCATTCTGGGAGGAGCCCGAGACGTGTCCTTGCTCGTTGATCCCGAAGGCGAAGCTCCGATTGCCGCCCAGTGTCCCGATCGGCGTCATGACGCCGTTCTCCCACAGGTACGCCTGCGACTGCTCGGAGGCATCGCGGGAGGTGCCGACGATCTGGCCAGCGTCGTTGATGGCGGCCGCATCATGCGTCGATCCGCCCAAGTCCCCCAAATCGAGCGAGCCGATCCCCTCTCGCCAGAGATAGGCCCGAAAGTGGAACACGTCGGCTCCCGAGGCGCCGACCACCCAACCAGAGCTGTTGATGTCTCGAGCCGTGGTCGTCCAACCGGCACCGAGGCGGTCGACCTCGATGATGCGGCCCTGCCTCCAGACGAGTGGGGTGTGCTCGATACCATTGTCGGTCACATTGAAGGCGACCGCACCTCCCCCGTTCCCATCGCTCGCCCACGACTCCTCATGGCCCCAAACGCCCAAGTCGACGATCGAGTAGCAGAAGTCGGTGTCGGGATCGCAGGCGTCGCCGATCCCGTCACCGTCGGCGTCGGCCTGGAAGGGGTTGTAGACATTCGGACAGTTGTCGCAGGCGTCTCCGATACCGTCGCCATCGGTGTCGCTCTGGTCGGCGTTTCCGACGTTCGGGCAGTTGTCGAGACAGGTCACACCGTCGCCGTCCGGATCCCCGTCCACGACGCCACAGCCACACGCTCCGGGATCACTCTTGAGAGGATCGAAGGGGCAGCCGTCACAGTCATCGATCACGCCGTCCCCGTCGGAGTCGAGCTCGCACTCGTCGGGGATCCCGTTCAGGTTGCAGTCCGGGCTCGTGCCGCTGGCGATGTCGCAGTCATCCGGAATACCATTGCCGTTGCAGTCCTGGCTCGTGCCACTCGCAATATCGCAGTCATCCGGCACGCCGTTCATGTTGCAGTCTTGAGCGGTCCCGTCGGCGATCTCACAGACGTCGCCGATGCCGTCGCCATCGCAGTCCTCTTGGCCGGGGTTGGGATCATCAGGGCAGTTGTCGATGCAATCCGGCACGCCATCGCCATCAGCATCGGCGTCGGAGACACCGCAGCCGCATGTGCCCGGATCGCTCTTCAGGGGGTCGCTGGGGCACCCGTCGCAGTCGTCGATCACGCCGTCGCCGTCGGAATCGGCCTCGCACTCATCGGGAATACCATTGGCATTGCAGTCCAGACTCGTGTCGTTCGCGATGTCGCAGGCATCCGGCACGCCGTTCATGTTGCAGTCTTGCGCCGTTCCATCCGCGATCTCGCAAACATCGCCGATGCCGTCCCCGTCGCAATCCTCTTGGCCAGGATTGGCATCCTCAGGGCATTTGTCAATGCAGTCAGGCACGCCATCGCCATCGGTATCGGCGTCGGAGATACCACAGCCGCATGTACCAGGATCGCTCTTCAGGGGATCATTCGGACAGCCGTCGCAATCGTCGATCACCCCATCACCGTCGGAGTCCGCCTCGCATTCGTCGGGAATGCCGTTGCCGTTGCAGTCCTGGTTCGTTCCATTGGCGACATCGCACTCGTCGGGGACTCCGTTGACATTGCAGTCCTGACTCGTGCCGTTCGAGATGTCTTGGTCGTCAGGGATGCCGTTGCCGTTGCAATCGCTCGAGCTGCCTGAGACCCGAAAGACGTGGACCGAACCCGATCGCGATTCACCGCTGTGATCCTCGGGCCCCCCGACGACGGCCAGGTTCCCCGCGATCGCGACCGACTGTCCGAAGCTGTCGTGGGCGATACCGTCAGGAGACAGCAGGCGTTGATCCTGTACCCATTGGCTTCCGTCCCAATGTCGCGGCGACGCGTAGCCGTTCTCGGGTGCGACGGTGTCGTACTGAGGCGCGCCGATCAGGACACGATCGGCATCCAGGGAGACCCAGTTGCCGAAGAAATCGAAGCGGGTAGCCGGATTCGCGTTGAATCGAGTGAGCTCGTTCCATGTCGAGCCCGACCGCTCGAACAGGTAGGCCGCCCCGAAGAGTGTTTGCCCGCCAAAGTCGGCATACCACGCACCGACGAGAAGCCGATCGCCTTGCAGGGACACCGATCCGCCAAAGCGATCCCCGGCATTGGTATCGCTTCCGACGAAGTCGTCTTCGAGTACCCACTGTGAGCCGTCGTGGGCGAACACGAAGACCCGCCCCGCAAAGGCTGCGGCCTGGTCCTCGATCCGATCGCCCACGGCGATCCGACTTCCCGAGACACTCACCGAGTAGCCGAAGTCGTAATCGTTGTCCTGAATCGGAGCGACGAGCTTGGCCTCCTCGCCCCAGGTCCCATTCACCCGGCGGAAGACGTAGGCGGCTCCGGGTCCATTCCCGGTGGTGTCCGTGCCTTGCTGCCAAGACCCGACGACGGCGACGTCACCATCGATGTCGACCGACCACCCGAGCTGATCGTTCACCTGTCCGTCGGATGCGAGCAGCAGGTCCTCCTCGACCCAGCTCGACCCGTCATAGCGGAAGACGTAGGCGCCTCCCGCGTCATTGGCCGTCGTGTCGACTCGCGGGCAGCCGATGAGCGCCGCATTCCCCGAGAGGGCCACCGAGGCCCCGAGTTGGCGATTCGTACCGATGTCCGCCTGGTACAACGTCTGCTCATGGAGCCACTCCCCCCCGATCGGGCTGTATCGGTAGGCATAGACCGAGCCCGAGGCGGTTCCGCTGTCAGCCGCAAAGGGAGACCCAACCAAGATTACGCTGCCGTCGGTATCGACGGCATGCCCGAAGTTGCCGCCCTGATAGGGCGTCGGTGGCGTCAGCTTCGCCTCGTGGTCGAAGGTGTCCTGAACCGCGAATGCTGACGATCCGAGCAGTAGCAACCAGGTGAGCCAACCAAGGGCTCGACTCTTCGGCCTGAGCATGCGACCTCTCCTCGATCTTCTTCTCTTCCCGCTCGTCGTCGTGAGACGACGGTTCATCGACGTACCCTGTGTGCCCGAGATCGATTCGCGATGCGAGCCGACACGGGGCACTCGATGAAAGAAGCCGCGTCCGTTCGCGGCACCCACGGAGAAAATGTGAAGGACAGAGGGACCGGGGAGAGTCGATTCTTACTGCTCTCGATTCTTCAAGGCGGACTGCAGCAGCTCGAGGCCGGGATGGTGGTTCTCTTTGGCGAGATCGAGGGCGGTCCTGCCGTCGGCAAGGGTCGGCCTGGGGTCGGCGCCAGCTTCGAGGAGGATCTTCACGAGCTCGGCGTGGCCCGGGTCGAACAGCGCGGCACAATGCAGCGGCGTGTGTCCCAGCTCTCCAGCGTTGTCGAGCTGGATCCCGCGGCTGATGAGCAGCCGGGTCATCGCGACATCGCCTTGCTCGACGGCGATCACGAGCGAGGTCGCGCCGTCTTCCATCTTGCGATTCACATCGGCGCCCCGGTCCAGCAGCAGCGTCGCCATGGGTACATCGCCGCCACAGACCGCCCAATCCAAGGCCACCATGTCTTCCAGGTCATCGACCGAGGTGGAGGTTCCCGACTCCAGGAGCAGGTCGACCAGCTCGTGATCGCCTTGAATCACGGCCAAGTTGATGGGCGGTATAGGCCCCTGGTCGGCGAGCTCGACGGATGCGCCAGCGGCAAGGAGCTGGCGCACCGACTCGCGCGCCCCGGAGTAGCCACTGGCGAGGGTGAGAGCGGCCGTCAGGACCTCCGGAGAAGGCTTGCTGCGCTCGAGGAAGGCGGCGACGCGCTCGGGATCGTGGAGCGCGAGCCACAGTGGCGAGAGCTCGGTGGAGACCTCACCGTCGACCTTCGCCAACTCCTCCCGAAACTCGGACAGAGTCCCGAACAGCGCTGCGCGATGCAGCGGCGTCGCTCCCGGCGCGACGACGTCCAGGGCGATATCCTCAGCGGCGAGCTCAGGAAGAGCTGCAGGCCAGAAGATCGGGCTGCGTCCCTCGACATCCTTCAGGATGAGCGCCATCGTGGCCCATCCGGTGGCGGCGTAGGACAGGAACTGATCGATACCATGGGGGAAGCCGGTCTCGAAGTGCGGCAAGCCGGGGAGTCGCCGGCGAGTGGCGACATGCCAGCTTCCGTCCTCGGCTTGCGAATCCAGTAGGAATCGGACGCCTCTTCGATAGGCCTCCCCTCCACCCTCGAGCCCCCCAGTCTGGTGAAGTGTGACGAGGGCCAAGCCCGTCGCGTACGCATCCGATTGGCGCGTCGGTATCTGCGCCCAGCCGCCGTCGGGCCTCTGGGTGGCGAGGAGCTCGGCTCGTCGATTCCGAAGCGAATCTTCGTCCCCCAGCCAGGCGGAGCCGAAGCTGGCAAAGGCGAGGTCTTCGGTCGACTTCGCCTCTTCCCGCGACAGCCACTTCGCTGCCCGGGCGAGGCGCTCCTGCTGCTCTTCTCCTCTCCACGGCATCGGCGCAAGGCCGAGCAACCTGGCTGACAACGCGGTCAGTGTGAAATGGCTGGCCTCGATCGGCGGGCGAAAGGACAAGGAGCGCCAGGATCCGCTGTCGTGCTGACGACCGGCGACGCCGTGAGCCAGGATGGCCATTCGCCCGTCTCGCGGCAGCCGCCCCACACCGGCCAGTGCCCAAGAGAGATAGACATGCCCGAACGGGTAATTGGCGACGCCGTCACCGGCGAGGTAGGCCGAGGTGTCTCCCGGTTCCATGCGACCGAGGATGTGGCTCACCTGGCCTTCGAAGAGTGCCTCGTCGACCTGGAACCCATTCTCTTTGGCCAGGCCGACGGCCATCAAGCCGACGCCTTGGTGGTGGCACGAGCTGCAGGTTCGCTTCTCGATCCACGTTTGCGCGCTGCTCTGCAGCAAGGGCAGGCTGAGCCAGACGGCCTCTTTCGTCTCGGACGTGGTTTCTTCTTGGCCACGGGCGAGCGGCGGGAGAGTCATGAGCAATGTGACGAGCAGGCCGAATCGAGGGCTTTTCATCCGTTTCTCTCTTCTCGCAAGGCGTCCTTCGAATCGACTCTCAAAGTGATTCCTCGAGACAGGCCTGGATCGCCTTGTGGTCGAGGCGCCCCGAAGGGCTTTGGGCGAAGGCGCCGCTCAGCTCCAGAATGCCGTCTCGGAGGCTGACCTGCTTGGCGGCCGGCTCGGCGACATTGTGCAGGATGACCTTGCTCAGTCCTTGCTGGACGGCTTCGCGGCCGATGTCGTCGCGGCAGAGTCCGCGCAGGGCCATGCCCACTTGGTGTGGACCGTTGTGCTCGAGCCACTCGATGCCCTTGAGGTCTCCATCGAAAGACTCCCAGTCGATCTCGAAGGGGATGCTCTTCCCGCAGATCTGCTCGATCTCCGCGGACCTCTTTGGCAGCCAGCTCTCGGTCGCCGTCTGGATGGCCCGTCGCTCTTGAAGTCCCATGTTCAGCTCTCTCCGGTTCATGTGAGGTTGTCTTCTCACCATCCATCCGCAAGGATCCCGATTCGTTTCAGGGCTTTTTCGAAACCCCACTCTCACCCGATCGTGCCCGCGATCTCGAGGATCTCCCGAAAAGGCACCGCTTCGAAGCGGCCGAAGAGCCCATGGCGAGTGAGCTTGGTCTTGGTCAGCAGCGGAGAGCTCAAACCGCAGAGGAAGCGGGCGATCTGACGGGGCGCGGCGAGTGCGTCGGGGTGGCGAGATCGAAGCAGGGAGACTTGCTCGAGGGTCACGGCATCCGGCCGCGCCGCTTGGCTCCCTCTTCTGAGAGCGACGGCCGGATCCCCCAGGCAGGGGCTGCAGTGGCCGCAATCTCGGCCGAGCTCTTCCCCAAAGTACAGCAGGAGCTTCCGCGTCAGGCACTGATCACTCTCGGCGAGCTCGACCACATGGTGGACGCGCTCGACGTCTCGGCGCTCTTTTTCGGCGAAGAGGTGGCGGATCTTCTCGTGTAGCGCCTGGCGATCCTCGGGTCGCCGCTCCACTCGATACCCCTGCATGAAGCCACTGGCCTCGAGCTCGAGGTCCCCTCGGTCCCCGAGGAAGTTGACGGCACGAGTGATGCGATCGCGAGACTCGGAGAGCTGTCGGGCAACGGCCGGGACGTCGATCGTGAACCAGGTCCGCCCCTGCTTGGCAGCGCGAAAGACCCTGGCGAGGAACTCGGCGCGAGCGGGATCGAAGCTGGCGAGTATGTCGCGGGAGGGGCGGCGAGGCTGGAAGCGGTAGGTGGTGCATCGGGAGCCGGTGGAGACCAGGATGCCTTCGAGCTCGAGGTAGGTGATGAGCGTATTGACGACCAAGATCCGAATGTCATGGCGGCTCGAGAGCCTGTGCGGCGAGATCTCGAGCTCGTCGCCCGAGTCGAGCAGCTCGTTCACGAGGTCTCGGAGTGCCGACTCTTCGGGCGTATCGCCGTAGACGAAGTTCTCGAGCACGATGACGTCCGAGGCATCGGCCAGGAGCTCGCAGGTCGATGGCTCCCCATCGCGGCCGGCGCGACCGATCTCCTGGGAGTAGCTCTCCAACCCCTTGGGCAGATTGAAGTGGTACACGTAGCGAATCTGCTGCTTGTCGATACCCATGCCAAAGGCGATGGTGGTGATGATGATTGTGTTGGGGGACGCCATGAAGCGGTCTTGGATCGACTGACGCGCGTCCCTCTCGAGGCCGGCGTGGTAGCAGAGGGCCTCGAAGCCGGCGCGGCCCAGCCGATCGGCGACCTCTTCGGCGGTGGCGCGGAGGATGACGTAGACGATGGTGGCACCGCGGGGCCGGGAGCGGAGGCGGTCCATGAGCAGCTCGAAGCGATCGGTCGTGGAGCCATCGCTGACGCGGAGCGTCAAGTTCGGGCGATAGAACCCGGTGTTGACGTAGCTCGTCTCCTCGATATCGAAGGCATGGCGAATGTCCCGGGCGACATCCGGCGTCGCAGTGGCGGTGAGCGCCAGGACCCGCTGGATCCCGAGGGTCTCGGCGAGGTGGGCGAGGCGGAGGTAATCGGGACGGAAGTTGTGTCCCCATTCGGAGATGCAGTGAGCTTCGTCGATGACGAACAAGCTGATCGTCAGGCGATCGAGCATCTGCCGGAACCGCTCGTTCCCGAACCGCTCGGGTGCCACGTACAGGAGCTTCAGCCGACCATCGCGCAGGTCGCCGAGGACGGCGCGCACCTCGTCGCCATCGAGTGTCGAGTCGAGTCGAGCGGCCGGGACGCCTTTGCTCACCAGGAAATCGATCTGGTCCTTCATGAGGGCCAGGAGTGGGGAGACGACGACGGTGAGCCCCTCGAGATGCAGGGCCGTGAGCTGGTAGCAGAGGCTCTTGCCGCCGCCGGTGGGAAACACTGCGAGAGCCGGTGCCCCTTCGAGCAAGGTCTCGATGATCTCCC
>JAVJTD010000568.1:0-17063 GCA_040219065.1 Planctomycetota bacterium | reverse complement strand
TGAAGACACTGACACCTCACGAGATTCGCCCGACTTCTCGCCAGGCCGAGCTCGCGCCGCGGAGACCTTGGACGAAGGAAGACCCATGATGCATCGCCATACGGTCTCGAGTCATTGGACTCGGGGACTGATCGCCGGATTCGCCGCTCTCATCTCGCTCATGCCCCTCGCCGGAGCCGATGACACTCCGAGGCTCTTCGAGCTCGAGGGCAAGCAGCTCACCTTGAAGCTGCCGGATCTCGAAGGGCTCACGCCGGTCGAGCAGGGTCTGAGCGAGCAGCGCCGCGGCTTCTGGACGGGCAAGCTCGGCGCGAGCGATGTCGCCGTCAGCCTGTGGATCCTGCCGGGAGCGCAGTTCGGCTTCGACTCCCCGCAGAGCGTCCTGGATCTCATCGAGGAGAACCGGGTCCGGCGAGAGAAGGCCTTTCGCTACGTGTCCATCGAGCTCCTCGAAGGCGAGTTCGGCTATGCGCCGTTCGCCCGGCTCGCGCGCTCGGAGTATCGAGAAGAGGGCACGACGCGCCTGGCGGGAAACACGTTCTTCCTGGCGTCCCTGCTTCCTGAAGACGGCTACATGGTCGAGGTCGAGTGCCGTCCGGCGGTGACGGGGGATGCCGAGCAGGCGATCCTCGACTTCCTGAAGAAAGACGTCCGCTACGGCGGCGAGCCGTGGGAGGTTCGCTGGACGGACGAGCAGGCGCAGGCGCGCTGGGAGAGGGATGCTCCCGAGACCAAGGGCGACTTCAAGGTCCTCCGCACCGACCACTACATCATCTTCACGAACTCCTCGGGTGGGAAGCTGTTCGCCAAGAAGATGGAGCAATTCTACCGCCAGATCCAGAAGCTCTACCCCTTCGAGGAGATCGAGGGCAACCGCTTGATGCCGGTCTTCCTCTTCAAGGAGCCGGACGAGTACTACGACTACTACGTCAAGGTCGCGAAGACGACGAAGGATGCCGCCAAGCGCTCGAAGGGTCACGCGTGGCGCGACTACTACGCGACCTGGTACGAAGCTCCGAACGACCCGACGCACCTTCACGAGGCGACGCACCAGATCTTCGGGAACCGGCTGCGCCTTCGCGGCGGCGGCTCCTGGTTCCAAGAAGGGGTCGCGGAGTACATCTCGACCAGCAAGAACGAGCTCAATGTCGTCGCTCGAGCCGTTCGAGAAAAGGAGCACACGCCGATGCGCGAGTTCATGCTGACCCCGAGCATGCTGTACTCCGCCTCGGACGATCGGAAGTCTGGCGGCAGCGAAGCACACGACAACTACAGCCAGGCGGCGCTGGTCATCGAGTTCGTCCATCGCAGCAGGCTAGGTCGTCAGAAATTCGACGAGTTCATCCACGCGGTCGGGGAGACGCCCCGAAACGACCTGGTCGCGATCGAGAAAGCGCTTCAGAAGACCTTGGGCGTGTCGATCGAGGAGTTCGAAGAAGAGTTCATCAAGTACTGCCACACCCGGCGCTGACGATGTCGGAGTGCCCGCGAGGACGATCGGAGCCCGAACAGGTCCCTGTCGCGGGGTTGGGAACACGCTCGCGCGGACGGAGCTCATGATCGATTCAGCGGGGCCTCGTGAGGGACGACGGGACCGGATGCCGAAGACGATGGCGTGGGAACGTTCCGACGCCCTGACCGACGGGCATGTCGGATCGTCCCTGACTCGTCGTGTCAGGGACCCGCGCGGGCTTTGGGTTCTAGCTCAGCGCTTGCTCGAGGTCGGCTTCGAGGTCACCCGGGTCTTCGAGGCCGACGGACAAGCGGACCAATCCATCGGTGATCCCCATCGCCAGCCGCTGCTCTCTCGGAACGTGGTAGTGGCTCATCGTCACCGGCACCGACACCAAGGACTCGGCCGAGCCGAGGCTCGCCGCGTGCCGGAAGACCTCGAGTCGATCGACGAATGGCCGGACCTTTTCGAGGTCGTCGCCGAGTGAGAAGCTGACGAGGCAGCCGCCGCCCGACATCTGCTTCTTGGCGAGTGCATGCTGTGGATGCGACTCGAGGAACGGGTAATGGACGACGTCGATGTCCTTCCGTGCCTCGAGGAAGCGTGCGATCCGGAGCGCGGACTGGTTGATGCGGTCGTTGCGGAGCGGCAGTGTCTTCAAGCTGCGCAGGAGCTGGCTCGCCGCGAACGGATCGAGCACGGCACCGAAGACGCGCAGGACGTCCCGGCACTTGGCGAGGTAGCTCTTCGGACCGCAGATGGCGCCAGCCAGGAGGTCGGAGTGCCCGCCCAGGATCTTGGTCGCGCTGTGCACGACGACGTCGATCCCCAGCCCGGCCGGCTGCTGGGTGAACGGGCCTCCGACGGTGGAGTCGACGATGGTCACGATGCCGTGCCGTCGGGCCCAGGCGGAGACGGCCTCGAGATCGACCAAGCGCAGAATGGGGTTGGTCGGGGACTCGAGGTAGAGGACGCGCGTGTCGTCGCGCCGCGCACGATCGAGTGTCTCGATCGTCGTGTCATCGATGCAGGTGACGTCGACTCCGAATCTTGGGAGCCACTTGCGGGCGAGCTCCTGGCTCCCGCCGTAGGTGTCGCGCATGAAGATCGCGTGCTCGCCCTTCTCGATGCCTGCCATCACGGCTGTCGACACGGCCGCCATGCCACTCGCCAGCGCCAGGGCCGCTTCGGTGCCCTCGAGATCGGCGAGGGCGCTCTGCAGCGTGTCGATCGTCGGGTTCTCGTAGCGCGTGTACAGATGATGGGAGGAAGGATCCTTCAAATACCTCTCGAGGTCTTCGAGCTTGGGGAAGGAGAAGGTCGAAGTCTGGAAGATCGGCTCGGCGACGACGTGGTAGGGCTGAGAGCTCCCGGGCTTGGGATGGATGCAACGAGTGGCCGGATCGGTCGCACGCTGAGACATGACGCTTCTCCGCAAGGAGGTCGGTTTGCTTCGAACGAGAAGCCCCTGCTATAAACGGCGCCCCTCGCGGAAGCCATAGCCCACGCGAAACTGGGCCCGTCCATCGACCAGGCGCCTTCTCGACGGTGCCGCCATTCGAGCTGAAAGGCGCCGAGCGAGGCTGGCCTATTCAGGCGTCCTCCACCGGCAGCCGGTGGCGGCGTCCTTCGATGTCGTGGACTTGGACGTGAAGACTCTCGGCCGAGGCCGTCTCGAGCTCTGCCACGAGCGGCGGCGCGGAGCGCTTGCGGCCCAGCGAGCGCCAGGTGTGCCACCTTCCGACGAACGCAGCGCCTTCTTGGTGACCGATGCTCCAGGACTCGAGCGGAAGGGCACCATCCTGCTCGATCAATTCGATCCGATTCGACGCTCGGCGCAAGGCGCGGTAGGGTGACGCCATCTTCGGCTCGGGCTCTCTCGCTCGCTCGATCGTGAAGGCCGACGCCCCGCGCTCGAGCAGTCGCGTGCGTGCCAGCGCGATGCCGAGGTCGCTCTGCTCGACGCCGATCCAGCGGCGAGGCGCGGGCGCGCCGGAGTCCGGATCCTTCATGCCGGCAGCGGCGACACAGGTCGTGCCCGAGCCCGCGAAGAAGTCACCCACCAGATCGCCCGGCCGCGTCGACGCGTGCAGGATGCGCTCGAGCAACGCGATGTTCTTCTGCGTGTTGAAGCCGGACTTCTCGCCCGAGAACGACATGATCTGGATCGAGTCGAGGGAGTCGGCCGGACTCGCGTTCCAGACGTCTTCGAGCGGAATGCCCTGGCCCTTGGGGAGCTGACCATCCCGGCGCCGGTAGCCGGGCGGGTAGGGAAGGTAGGTCTTCTCGAAGAAGAAGCGCTTCTTGTCCTTCACGTAGAAGAGCAAGGTGTCGTGATTGCGGATCCAGTTGCGGGCGGCGCTCTTGAAGCCCGACACCCAGCCGATGCGCCAAATGATCTCGCGCTGGAAGTTGTCCCGTCCGAAGATCTCGTCGAGGAGCACCTTCACGTAGTGCACGCTGTGATGATCGAGGTGGAGGTAGAGGCTGCCTTCGTCGGAGAGCAGTCGATGCATCGCCTCCAGCCTGGGCGCGAGCATGTCGAGGTATCCGCTCAGCCCACCCGGCCAGGCGTCGTAGTACGCTCGCCTCTGGATCGACTTGCCTCGCTCTTGGACATGGACTTCGTGTCGATAGTCGACCTCGCTC
Source organism: Planctomycetota bacterium (assembly GCA_040219065.1). Classification (GTDB taxonomy): domain Bacteria; phylum Planctomycetota; class OFTM77; order OFTM77; family OFTM77; genus OFTM77. The sequence continues at coordinate 12,961 of JAVJTD010000568.1, read as the reverse complement.
GCGAACGGCGGATCGAGGTAGAGGAGCTGGAATCGCGAAGCGAGCCCGTCCTCGAGGAGGCTCAGGGCAACTCGAAGATTGTCGCCTTGGATCAAGCGGTCGGCTCGGTCGGCCAGACCGCACCGCTCCGAGAGATGCAGCTCGACCGCCGTCGCCGGCTCGGTCGCTCGGTCCCACGTCAGACGTGGCTCACCCGCTTCGGGGGCAGGCTCCATGTCTCTGCTCCGTTTGGTCACAAAGGAGTGATCTCCCAGGTGAGTGCCCGATCTCCGGGGCGGGCTGCGTCGACCTCGAGGCACAGGTTACCGGCGACGTTCCTCGGCGGCGAGCCCGCGCTGGAGGGTTTCGCCACATCGGCTTGCCGATCGGCTCGAGTTGGGCAACGATGAGCCATCGTCTCTGGCTTCGACCCTGGAGGATCTCTTTCGTGTCTCTCACTCGATTCGCACCCTGGCTAATGGTGCTCACGCTCGCCTGCGGCTCCGAAGAGCCAAGGAGACCGCCGTCCGTGCTGCTCGTCACTTGGGACACGGTGCGGGTCGATGCGCTCAGGATCCACGGCGGACGCGCGGCGACGCCGACCTTCGAGCGTATCGCGAACGAGGGGGCGCGCTTCGAGGAGGCGATCTCTCCTTGTCCGATCACGTTGCCTTCGCATGCGACGATCCTGACCGGGCTGTTCCCGATGTCGCACGGCCTCCACAACAACGCCGTCGCCTCGCTCTCGCCTTCATTCCGCACCCTCGCCGAGGTCTTCCAAGACCGCGACTATCACACCTCGGCGGTGGTCGCCGCGTTGCCACTCGAGTCGAAGTACGGGCTCAGCCGGGGATTCGATGTCTACGACGACGAGTGGACGGAGCCGGGCGGTCTCTTCCCCTTCGAGTACTCCCAGCGGAGGGCCCGGGAGGTCACCGACGCCGCCATCACTCATTTGAAGGAACCGCTCGCCAGCGGCCGACCCTTCTTCCAGTGGGTCCACTACTACGATCCACACTTCGGCTACCTGCCGCCCGAGCCGTTCGCCACCGAGTATCGCGACGATCCGTACGCCGGTGAGATCGCCTACACCGATCGGGAGCTGTCCCGGCTGATCGACTTGCTGGAATCCGAAGGGCGCCTCGACGAGACGATCATCGTCATCACCTCCGACCACGGGGAGTCGCTGGGCGAGCACGGGGAGGCCTATCACGGAAGCTTGATCTACGACGCGACCCAGCGCGTGCCGCTCGCGGTCCGCTATCCCGAGAAGATCCCGGCGGGACGCGTGCTGGAGGGACAAGTCACCCTCGCCGACATCTGTCCCACGGTGATCGACCTCGCCGGCCGCCGCAACGAGCGCGTGGGGAAGGGCAACAGCCTGGCAGACTGGCTGAGCGGGGGACCGCCCAACACGACCCCTTACGTATTTCTCGAAGCCGCGATGTTGTCGGCGCTGTTCGGCACCACGCCGTCGCGCGGCATCCGGAGCCACGAGACGAAGTACATCCATCACCAGGACATCCCCGAGGTCTACGATCTCGGGCGGGACCCAGAGGAGCTCGATGATCTCGGACGCGAAGACAAGGAGCGCGCCGAGCGTCTCTTCGAGACCTATCGCAAGCTGTGGCAAGCCCTGCAGGAGAGCTCGGGGCAAGGCTCGGGGACGACGCTGACTCCCGAGGAGGAAGAGGCGATGCGACGCCTCGGCTACCTGGGCTCGGGCAACGGGCGGCCGATCGAATGGGAGCCGAAGCGAGAGAGCGATCCGCGTCCGCACGTCTCCGACGTCAGTCGGCAGCTCATGGAAGAGGAGATGCTGCACTTCCTCGATCGGGAGCGGATGGATCTGGCCCGTTGGCAGCTCGCTCGTCTGCCGAACGATGGAAACGGCGACTTCCTGCGTGGGAAGTACTTCGACGCCGCCGGAGAGTCCCAGAAGGCGATCGAGGCGTTCGACCGTGCCTGGCGACGTGGCATGGAGAGCTCGCCACGATTCGCGGGCGGCAAGACATGGACTCGGGGTGATCGTCTCGTGGAAGTGGCGCGCGCTCTGAAGCGACTCGGTGCGGAGTCGGCGACGGATGCCTACTTCCGGGCGGCCGCCCAGGCCGAGCGACCCGAGCTGCTCGTCGAGGGCGCCGAGGGGCTGGACGAGGAGGCCGCACGTCCCCTGCTCGAGCTCGCCGAGCGATACCATCAGCCCGCGGTCCGGCTCGCCTTGTCCCGGCACTGGCTGCGAAGCCAGCAACCAGAGAAGTCGGGGGAGATACTGAGGGATGCCGCGCGTCGCTGGTCGAAGGACCTCGACATCCTCTTGGCCCTCGCCGAGTGGGAGGCCTACCACGGCGAGCGCGGGCGCGTCGATGCGATCTTGGAGCGCGCGGCGAGCCTGCCGGGAAGTGAGAGCCGAGTCGCGGAGCTGCGAAGGCGTTTGCCGGATTGAGAGGATACACGCACATTCGGACCGCCGGCTTCAGCCGGTCTAAGTGTCCTCCGTCCGAACGCCTCGGAGAGGACCCTGAGCTCAGGTCCGAAACTCCGTGGCCCGATGCTGACGGGAAGCATCGGCTCGAAAACGAATGCAAGCCTCACAGGCTTGGGCTTCTGAACTCGGCGAATGGCCCATTTCCCAGGGCGTTGCCCAAGGCTGACGAGTGGCAGCCGCTTCGGGGCGAAGAAACCCGCATCCGCAGCGCCGCCCCGGCCCAAGCTCGCTCGTGAAAGCCCTGACCGATTGACGCCGTCACTGTGTCGCTCGACTTGGTCGCTCCGTCGAACTCGGGGCACACCGAGCACCCTTGCTCGTCGGCCAGGCGCCCAGGGCCCCAGCTCGACGGGCCGAGATAGAAAATGCTTTCCGATCCGGAGTGGATCCATTAAAACGTCGGCCCTGGATCGCGGCCCATTCGGCCGCCATGGGGCCCCGTCGTCTAGTCAGGTCCAGGACACCGGCCTTTCACGCCGGTAACACGGGTTCAAATCCCGTCGGGGTCACCACGAGACGCGCCCGCCGTCCTCGGATGGCGGGCGCGTCGTCTCGTTCGGGAGCAGTCAGTCCTCGCTCTTCTCCTGACGACGCCTCCGCCCGCGAGGGTGCGCGCGCTCGTAGACCTCGCGGTGCCGCTCCTTCGAGACGTGGGTGTAGATCTGGGTGGTCGACAGCCTCTGGTGACCGAGGAGCTCTTGGACGGCGCGCAAGTGGGCGCCACCGTCGACCAGATGCGTCGCGAAGCTGTGGCGCAATGTGTGAGGGCTGATGTGATCGCGGAGCCCGCTCTTCAGGACGATCTTGTCGAGGATCTTGCGCACACCGCGATCGGTCAGACGGTCGCCGCGTCGATTGACGAACACAGCCACGCCCGCGCTCCGGTCGGGAGGGAAGCGTCGCAGCCGCTGGGTGAGGTACTCGGCGAGGCTCCGGCTCGCGAAGCTGCCGAGAGGGGTGAGGCGCTCGCGGCGCCCTTTACCGCGGACGCGGGCGACGCCGTCGGTCAGGTCCAGGTCCTCCTCGTTCAAGCCGACGAGCTCGCTGACACGTAGCCCGCCGCCGTAGAGCACCTCCATCATCGCGCGGTCGCGGCGACCCCAGAGGTCGTTCCCCTGGATCGAGTCGATGAGCGCGACGACGTCTCTCGGCACGAGCACGTGGGGGAGCTGCTTCTCGCGGCGCGGTGACCGAATGAGGGTGAGTGGATCGTGCGTGAGCTCGCCGCCGCGGATCAAGTACTTGAAGAAGCTGCGCAGCGACGCGAGACGGCGGGCGATCGTCGAGTCCGCGTAGCCCTCTTCGCGGAGACCGCCCAGGTACGAGCGCAGCAGCGAGCGGTCGACGTCGGCCACCTTCACAACTTCATGCTCGCCCGCGAATCGCAGGAAGCCCTGAAGGTCGGTCGCGTAGGCCCGGACCGAATGCTCGGAGAATCGGCGCCGATGGATCAGATGATCGATGAAGCGATCGATGTGCTCGTCCAGCATCGTGCCCTCCCCAGGGCCCTTCGGGATACGCTTGCAATATCGCTGCTCAAGCTAACCGCGATCGCCTGCCCGCCGCCACTCTTCGACCCAATGCTCGTACGCCTCGGATGCGGCGCGCGTGGCAGGGCCCGGTCGGCCGTCGCCGATCGCTCTGCCGTCGATGCTCACGACCGGCAGCACTCCGGCGGTCGACTGAGTGACGAAGATCTCCTGTGCTGTCGAGAGCGCCTCTCGGTGCAGCTCGCTCTCATCGACGGATTCTCCGCTTCGAGAGAGCTGCTCGATCACGCGACTGCGCGTCACGCCCGGCAAGGCGGCGCCCGACATCGGAGCGAGCCACTGGCCCGAGTGCCGGACGAAGACGTTGCTCATCGCCCCTTCGATCACGTGTTCCCCGGGTGAGATCAAGATGGCCTCGCCGACTCCCGCTCGGGTGGCTTCGATCTTCGCGCGCCACCAGGGCCAGTAGGCGAGGCTCTTGTGTCCGGCGGAGCCACCCGGCTGGAGCGTGACGGTGATGGCGGTGATGCCGCTGACCTTCGATTCCGTGAGCGAGTCCGGCAATGGGCCACCGAAGACGATGGTCACCGGATCGGCCGGATCGAGCTTCGAGCGGCCCGCGATCGAGCCCAGCGTCACCGTCAGGCGGACGTGTCCGAGCGCCAGCTCCGACGCTCGGCACCAGCGCGCGACGCGCTCCTCGAGCAGCTCATGGGTCGGCACGGTCCAGCCCAGAGAGTCGGCCGAGCGCTGCAACCGTTGCAGATGACGCTCGAGGTCGATCGCGACACCACGAACCACCCGCATCGTCTCGAAGAGCCCGGCGCCGTAGAGCAGCCCGACGTCAAAGACACTCACCATCGCGTCCGACGCCGAGACGAGCTCGCCGTTCAGCTCGACTCGATCCCTCACGACTCGAGACCCACATAGCCATCGGCGGTCAGCTCACGGTCTTGGCCGGCGCCGCTGAGTGCACGCAAGAGGCCGCGTCCTTTCGCTTCGGTCTCTCGCCACTCCAGCTCGGGATCCGAGTCGGCCACGATGCCGCTGCCTAGATGGACGGCGCAGCGGTCACCGGCGGCAAACGCGGTGCGGATGGCGATGTTCAGGTCGAGTCGGTCCCCCGATATCCAACCCACGGCACCCGTGTAGGCCTCGCGTGGGACGGGCTCGAGCTGGTGGATGATCTCCATCGCGCGGATCTTCGGGGCGCCGGTGATCGAGCCCCCAGGGAAGGTCGCCCGCAGAAGGTCGCTGAGCCCGACGTCAGAGCGCAGCTCACCGGTCACGCGGGCTACGAGATGGTGCACGGTCGGATAGGTCTCGAGGCGCTTCGCCTCTTCGACCCGGACGGAGCCGTACTCACACACTCGCCCCAGGTCGTTGCGCTCGAGGTCGACGATCATCGTCAGCTCGGCCGCGTCCTTGGCGCTCGCTCGGAGCTGCTCCCGATTCCGAAGGTCGGTCTCGGGATCGGGCGATCGGGCGATCGTACCCTTGATGGGTCGCGTCTCGACCCGGCGATCCTCGCGGGCGAGGAAGCGCTCCGGCGAGGTCGACCAGAGCATGCGGCCGCCTCCGAGATCGAGGCACGCGGAGAAGGGGCCGCCGTTGTGACGTCTCAGGTGACGATAGGGGAGCGCCGGGTCGCCGCCCGGTCGCCGAAGCAAAAGGCGTCTGGAGAGATTGACCTGGAAGATGTCTCCGGCCGCGATGTATTCGAGCGCCTTCTCGACCCTCTGGCGATAGGCATCCCGGTCGAGGCTCTCGCCGAGGAGCTCGCTCGCGGCGAGCGGCGCGAGAGGAGGCGCGGCCCGGGTCAATCGTCGGACATCAAAAGGCGGCACGTCATCCCGTCTCGCTCGAAAGCTGCGCTCCTCTCGGTGATCGATGAGGAAGACCTCTCCGTAGTCGCCGAACCAGAGATCGGGCAGCCCGAGCCCGCCTGGGCGCGGTTCGGGCAGGCGCTCGACGAATCGGCCGAGCTCGTAGCCAAGGAATCCGATGGCGCCACCCTGGAACGGGAGCGGGCCGTCGGTGACGGTGGACCGATCCGATATCCAAGCCTCGAGCGCGGCGAACGGGCAATGCCGGAACCGCCGCGCTCCGCTCTCTGTGCGGAGGGTGATGGCATCGCCATGTGCCTCGATCGTCGAGAGGGGGCGGGAGGCGAGGATACTGTAGCGACCGAGCTCGGGATACTGGCCGCCCAGGGAGTCGAGCCAAACGGCGCAGGGCTCGCGGCGCATGGCGAGCCAGGCGCCCTCGGGGTCGTCGAGATGGGGGATTTCCTCGATGCGAATCACGTTCGGGTCTCGAGAGGAGCACGAGGGAACGGTCGGGCTCGGCCGAGTCTGCCCGGCCTCCCGTCAGCGGGCGACCATCATAGTCGAGGGATGCGTAGCGTGCGGCAGCTTTTGACCTTCTGTCGATCGATGGCTATCATGGCTCGCTCGAGATGCCTCCGAACAGTCCGGATGCATCAGAGGGCCTAGACAGCAATTCCCCCCTCTGGGAGGACAATATGAAGTCCAAGCTAGCAAGCGGGCTCGCGATCCTCTTGATCGCGGCTTGGTGGACCCCGACGGCCTGGAGCCAAGATGATGAAGTCGATCTCGGCGAAGTCATCGAGGCGAAGATCGACGAGCTCGACGAAGCCTCCAAGGAAGGCCCTGTTGCCGACATCCTGACGGAGCTGATCGAGCTGTACAAGAAGAGCGACGAGAAGCGAGACAAGCAGGACATCGCCAAGGCGATCGCCGAGACGATGGGCTCGCGCAACCAAGACGTCCGGCTCGCCGCCGCTGGCGCGCTCGCCGACCTCGGTGAGGACGGTGCCAAGATGCTGCGCGCCGGTCTCCGCAAGGTTCGCAAGGACCCAGAGCTCGCGATCAAGGTCGTCGAGTCCATGGGGAAGAATGGCGACCTCAGCCTGATGCCCGAGCTCATGAAGCTCCTCAACGACAAGGAGTTCGTGATCATCAAGACGGCGGCCGCCTCGCTGGGTGCCTACGAGGGATCCAAGATCCCGTACCGGATCAAGATCGTCGACGCGATCCTCAAGGTGTACACCTCGACCGAGAATCAGGTGAACTCCGACCCTCGCAACAACGTGGCCCGCGAGAAGCTGAATATGATCCAGGTGGACATGAACTCCACCCTCGCCAAGCTCACCGGACAGAGCTTGGGCTCGGCGGACGCGTACCGTCAATGGTTCGGTGAGGCCAAGAAGAACCCGCGCGCTTGGCCGAAGGAGAAGGAAGACGGCGACTCCTGAGCCAGAATCGGAGCCCCCGGAGAGCCGACACGGTTTGATGGAGTCTCGGGCCCCACTTCCAGAGAGCCGATGGCGAAACAACCGGGTTCCGATTCCAGTCGCAATCGAGGGCTGCTGGGCTGGATGCATGCCCGCTTCATCCAGCCCATGCTCTCGGTTCAGACCAGCCTGCACTCGGTCTCGCTGGGTGTCTCCTTGGGCCTGTTCGTCGGTCTGACCCCGACCGTCGGAATCCAGATGATCGTGGTGGTCGTGATCGGCACGCTCATCAAGGCTAATCGCATCGTCGCGGTCGCTTGGGTCTGGATCTCGAATCCAGTCACCATGATCCCGATGTATTACGGCTACTACTGGCTCGGCTCGAAGGTGCTTGGCTGGGAGCTGCTCGGGTACTCCGACTTCGCTGGGAAGCTGGAGACGTTCGGTCGCGAGGGCTTCGTCGCCGCCCTCGGCGAGCTCTGGGATCTCGGGACCGTCATCTTCGAGCCGCTGATCATCGGCTCGCTCCTCTTGGCCACGGCCGGGGCGATCTTCGGTTACCCGCTGACGTACGTCCTTCTCCGTCGCTACTTTCGAAAGCGTGACGCCGAGGCGGTTCGCCTCGCCGCCGACTCCGAAGGATCCCCTCGAGGAATCGTAGAGAGATGAGTCCATCAGAGTCCCGCGGCTTGCCGCGACCGATCGCTCTCGGACTGCAGTACGGCCTGTTCTTGTCGCTGGTCCTGGTCGGTGGCATCGCGCTCGCGCCGTGCTTCAGCGGAAGGGCCCCACTCGGCAGCGCTCCCGATGATCCCTCGGCGGCGGATCGGGAGGAGCTCGCGTCCTGGTCCGCGCTCGAAGACGATCTCGGCCTGCTCCTCTTGCCAAGCGGCGAGGGCGGCGAGACGGCGGCGTACGACCAAGGGGTCCTCAATCGGCTGGTCTCCCAGTCGGAGGAGGGGTCGTTCTTTCGGCTGCACCTCACCAACTTCGCTGACGTCGGGGACCGCACCTTCGAGATCGGTGCGGGTGACCTTCGCGCCGAGATTCAGGGCGACGCCATCGTCAATGTCGACCTCACACCGCGCCTCGCCGAGCTGTCGCCGGCCGACAAGCTCATCTTGACGGGCCTGGGTGCCGGAGACGGGAGTTTCACGCTCGCGCCGCGCACCTCTCGAGCCGTGCTGCTCTTTCTCCCGAAGACCGGCGGCGCTCTGGGAATCGAGTCCCCGGTCTTCCGGCTGGAAAGCGGGGAAGTGTCCTTGGAGTCTCGGCGTCTACCTCGCGGCGAGATCGAAGACTACCTCGAGCATCCTCGCGAGGCATTCTTCGCAGCGGACGAGGCAGGCAACATTGGTGGAGGCGATGGTGACGACTGAGTCGAACATGAGCGAATCGGGCACGAACCGCTCGACGGGTCGAAGCGCCGGGTGGATCGTCGCGGGCGCGTGGTGCATCGCGGCTCTGTCCGTCGCCATCGGCTTGCCCTGGATCGCGCGCCTCGAGATGACGAGGGTCGGTCTGATCGCAGAGAGCTTGCTCGAGGAAGCGGAGATCCACGACGACGAGCGCTTTCGGCAGCTCATCATCGCGCAGGGTGAAGTTCACAGCCAGCTCGCCCACTTCCAGCGATCTCTGGAAGAATCGGCGACTCGAGAAGCCGAGGCGGAGAAACAGGTCGCACGGCTCGAGTCCGAGCTCGCGGATCGCGACCAGCGCCTCAATGATCTGAAGAAGCACATGCTCCGCCTCCAGGCCAAGGTCGCACAAGAGAATCTCGTCGAGAGCGGGGCCGTTCCGGCTCCGAAGGCCGGTGAGTCGAGCGAGGACGAGACGAAAGTCGGCGAGCCGGCCGAAGCCGAGAAGGTCGGGACCGAGGCCTTGGCGTCGAATGGCGGTGCTGCCGAGGCCGAGCCCGCTTCCGAGATCGACACCGAGGTCTTTCGCAACAGCGCGCTCGAAGCGCTCATCGCCAGCCTCCCCGAGGATCAGCAGGCCGCCGCGATGGCCGAGCTGCTCGGTCGGGGCTCGGCAGATGACGGGGCGCGCTCTGAGGCCAAGGCGCGCGCCGAGCGAGCCCGCTCGAGCCTGAATCGTCTCCTCGCCGATGCCGGTGCACTGTTCCGCCTGCTGCAAGTGACATCGGTCGAAGACGGCGTGCTGCACGGGGTGTCGGTGAGCTTGATGGATCGTGACGGCAACTTGATCGGGTCGGTCCTGGCCGAGGATTGCTACGTCACCCTCGAGGAAGAGAAGCGCATCGCAGACTTCCGACTCGAGAAGGGCACCATCCTCGAAGGCGCCGAGCGCAAGCCGATCGATCCGTTCCACTGGATTCGAGTCGTGGACGTCGCACCGGCGGAATGGCTGGCGCTCGGACCGGACTTCTCGAAAGTGATCGAGGGCGAAGCGATCGCGCAGGCGAAGGATCCGAAGGACGACGAGGCCGCCTTGCCGCTGATGGTCGCCGGCGAGCACGGAGCGACCTTTTCGAAGATCAACCGCTGGCTCCAAGGTAAGGGAGACCGGCTGCACTACCAGTTCCGCACGGTCGAGTCCACGGGAGCGGAGGCGCTCGAGACCGTAACACTCGTGCGCCGTTCTCCCGCTGGCTCGGTGAAGCAGACGATCGACGCGAAGCGGTGTGAGGCTTGGCTGCTCCCCGGGGAGGACATGGTGCAGCTCGATCTGTTCGAGGGACGGATCGTCTCCGAAGACGGCAAGTCCCAGGACATTCCGCCCACCGGGTACAGCCTCTTCCTCACCGACATCGTCGAGGCCGATTGGCAGAGCCTGGATGTCCCTTGGCTGAAGCTGCCTGAGAGCTCGGGCAACTGACGAGGCGGACATCGCCGGACCCGAATCAGCGCGGGCCCGCGTCGTTCGGACGCACCCAAACACCTGCGGCATCGGCATTTCTTGACGGTGTCCGAGCTCATCCCTATAATCCGGAGCGTCTGTTTCGTCGGGTGTCTGACACCGAGGCGAATCGGCTCTCAGGGGGATCGTGGGCGGTTTGTCCGCCCCGACGCGGTGACGAGGTGGAGGTTCGGCGTCGACCTCCGACCTGGCTCGAGACCCGCACCCGGGGCTCTCGAGGCAAACATCATTCGACGCGCAGGGGGCTGTCCGATGACCCACGGGCGACGAAGCGTCGTACCCAGCGAGTGGGTGATCGTTGCTCACGGAGCCGGACGAATCACGCCGAGCTCGAGGTGTGCCTCTGCGGCGATCGTCTACGGTCTCGACCGATCCGACCCTGAGGTCCGATTCGGCCTCGGATTCACCATAGATCCGCGGTGTCGCGCCGCGTCAGGAGAACGAATCCGTGTCCGATATGATCAGCGATCCACTCTTTTGGGTGGTCATCGTGCTGGCGATCGCCGCCGGCATGGGATTGAGCCGCTTGCTCCTCGCCCGGGCCCATCAGCAGGCAAGGCGCCGCGTCCGCCAGATGATGGAGGAGGCGCGTCAGGAGGCGACGGCCATCCGCCGCGAAGGTGAGCTCGCCGTTCGCGAAGGCCAGGTCAAGATCCGTGAGAGCTTCGAAGCCGAGAAGCAGGAGGTCCTCAAAGAGCATCGGGAGACCGACCGCCGGCTGGAGCGCCGGCAAGAGCAGCTCGAAGATCGGGCCCGGAACCTCGAGCGCCGCGAAGAGGACATCGAGCGTCGACTCGGGGATATCGAGCGTCGCAGGGGCGATGTCGATGATCGGATCCGCGAGGTCGAGCAGATCGCCCGAGACAGCGAGAAGCGTCTCGAAGAGCTCGCCGGGTTGTCGAGGGACGAGGCGAAGCGGCAGCTCCTCGACAAGTTGGAGTCGGATCTCGGCTCCGACGCCGAGCGCTTGATCGAGAAGCACCAGGCCCGCATCAAGGAAGAGACCGAGCGCTTCGCCCAGAAGGCGATCGGCATCGCCATCCAACGCTGCGCCGTCCAGTACACCTCCGACACGGTCGTCTCGACGGTCGACATTCCGAGCGACGAGATGAAGGGGAGGATCATCGGTCGCGAAGGTCGGAACATCCGTGCCTTCGAAAAGGCGACCGGGGTCGACGTCATCGTGGACGACACACCCGGCGTGGTCGTCGTGTCCTGCTTCGACAACGTCCGGCGAGAGGTCGCTCGGCGAGCGCTCGAGCTGTTGGTCCAAGACGGTCGGATCCAGCCGGCCCGAATCGAGGAGGTCGTCAGCGGTGTCCGGGAGGAGCTCGAGCAGGAGATCGCCGAAGAGGGGCGCAAGACCTGCTACGACCTCGACCTTCCCGAAGTGCATCCGCGCATCCAGAAGCTGGTCGGTCGCCTCAAGTATCGGACGAGCTACGGTCAGAACCAGCTCTTCCACGCGATCGAGGTCGCCTACATCGCCTCGGCACTCGCTGCCGAGCTGCACCTCGACACCCAGCTCGCCAAGCGGTGCGGCTTGCTGCACGACATCGGCAAGTCACTCGATCATGAGATGGAAGGCGGCCATCCCGCGATCGGTGCCGAGGTGGCGAGGCGCTCCAATGAGCCCTCGGAGGTTGTCAATGCCATCGCGGCTCATCACGAGGACGTGCCCTACGAGTCGATCTACGCCGTCCTCGCACAGACGGCCGACGCCATCTCGGCGGCAAGGCCCGGTGCCCGGCGCGAGACGATCGAGCGCTACATCAAGCGTCTCAATCGGCTCGAGGACCTGGCCCGCGCCTACCAGGGTGTGGACAACGCCTATGCGGTGCAGGCGGGACGCGAGATTCGCGTGATCGTCGATGCCGGCAAGGTCGACGATGGCCTGGCCTCGAAGATCGCTCGTGAGATCGCCACCCAGATCGAGCAAGAGCTCACTTATCCGGGCGAGATCAAGGTGACCCTCATGCGCGAGTCGCGGGTCGTAGAGTACGCGAAGTAGCCTCGCCGGTCAGCCGCGAGTGAGCCTGGGAATGAACCGGGGCACCTCGCGGCGGTAGGCCCGATACCGTTCGCCGAAGCGCGCCTCGAGCTCCCGCTCCTCGAAGAACACGATCAGGAGCAAGCCAGCGACGCCGGCGGCCACACAGATCCAGGTCGCCAGGTAGTTGATGACGCAGGCCATGCCGATTACTTGCAGGGCGATGCTCACATAACGGGGGTGCCGGATCCGGTTGTAGATCCCTTGGCGCAGGAGCGTCGGCGGCAGGATGCCTTTCCCTTGAAGCTCGGGTACACCGGCCAGCGTCCGCAACGAGAGGACGATCCGGCAGCTCCGGTTGATCCAGATCGACAGACCCAGGAGCGCGATCCCTACTCCGATGAGGACCGGCTGCGTGCCGTAATCGTGATTGCCCATCAGGCGAGGCACCTGGAAGGCCATGATCACTCCCAGCACGATCATCACCAGGAAGCTGACGATCAGTGCAACGCGCGGCTTGAACCGTCGCCAAAAGCCGACGAACGGATGGATCACCAGCCAGTAGGCGATCCCGGCTGGCAGCGTGATCAGGAGAAAGGCACCCAGAACGTTTCGGAGCGTGTCCATGGAGTCAGCAGACCTCGCGAGCGTCACGGAGCGGGATCCTCGGATCCCCGATGTTCTACCTCTTCGGCAAATCCTCCGTCTGCACCCAAGAGAGAGCGAGCCGAGCGCTGTGCTGAAACATGCGGGAGCGCCGACCAGGAGGGCCTCGACTGACAGTGGGGTGAGAGCCGTGAGCGGAGCGATCGGTCCTCGCTCGGCCCGGGGAGGGTCCGTGCCGGTAGAGTCCCGGGGAGGATCCTACCGCTTCATCG
>JAVJTD010000562.1:0-16929 GCA_040219065.1 Planctomycetota bacterium | reverse complement strand
TGTTTCAATCGGCTCGCGCCGGTGGGGGATTGGGGAGCCGCTCACCGAGATCGAGGTGGCCGCGTAGAGCATAGCATGTTTCAATCGGCTCGCGCCGGTGGGGGATTGGGGAGTTTGCCGTCAGCTCTCGCCCTATGACCCGTACGATGTTTCAATCGGCTCGCGCCGGTGGGGGATTGGGGAGGGTCCCGATTTAATCCATGGGATCGGAGTGGGTAGTTTCAATCGGCTCGCGCCGGTGGGGGATTGGGGAGAGGAGACCGAAATAGTCGCCGCTTCCGCCTGAATGTTTCAATCGGCTCGCGCCGGTGGGGGATTGGGGAGCCTCCAGGGGTGCGGCGAGAGCGGCGATCATCGTTTCAATCGGCTCGCGCCGGTGGGGGATTGGGGAGGAGCAATGGGTCAATGGTCGGACTACGAGGTGAGAGTTTCAATCGGCTCGCGCCGGTGGGGGATTGGGGAGGCTACCCTTCGCAAGTCGAGCTTTCAAGGCCCTTTCGAGGCGTGTCTTGCAGGACCTCCCCGGCGTGCTCGCCGGGAGGTGTGCCCTGGCGTGGCTGGGCGCTGTAAGTGCCTGCCGGGAAACGGTTACAGGGCTGGAGGCTGCCCAAAGGAGTGACCGCGGGCCCAAGTGCTGCATTGGCCGAGACATACGATGAATTCGGTGGAAAATGTGCCGGAGAGACGATTTATTGACACTTTGGCACGATAGCACACCGGCGATGAGCCGTCCGTGGGTGTACAGGAACTGCGGAAGGCGAAGGACCGGTCTGGCCTCCTCCAAACTGAGATGCAATAGCGTTCCCGAATCGCGGTCACAAGCCACTGAACAGGATGTCCATGAGCATGGGTTCTCGGCTGTCGATTGCGATTGTGCTCAGTCGAGCCGAGTCGCCAATCGCACCTCGCCGAACCCCTGCGTGCGCTTCTGCCCGAGACCTCCTAATGACGCCGTTTGGAGCCACGGCAGCACTGGCCCCAGATTGCCTCCGACGCACAAGTACCCGGTAACCCCGCGCAGCTCGAAGTCGCTTCCGGTCGAGCGCGATCGGCGAACACCGACCCTCACCCGGTGAAGCTGACTCGATCGGAGCTCGAGCTCCGCGCCCAGTCGGTCCACGTGAGCGCGGCCGGCGGTTGCCAGTTCGTCTCGCGCCCATCGATCCAGGATTCCGACCGTGTCTCGCTCCTCGATGTCCCACGCGACGAGCTCGTAGGCGGCATTCCCGAGGCAGCGGCGGAGGAGGGCCAAAGGATCGATGCGATCGAGTGAGCCACCGAGGATCAAGGGCGTCTCGAGGAGTATTACGAGCTCGGGCGACACGCCGACATCAGAATGAAGGTGGAAGTCCCCGAGGCTGAAGACCTCGGTGGCTCCCACCTCGATGATCTCGAAGGCGACCCGTCGGCCATCAACGGTCAGGCCCTTCCGGGCGAGGATGCCGACGGCTCGCTCGATATCGGGGAGTGCGTCAAGTGCTCTACGGCCCCAGAGCGTCAGATTCAGAGAGAAGGATCGGGTCGGCTGCCGAGCTTCGAGCTCGGGCGAGCTGATGAAGACGGGCCGCGGCATCTCGCGGTCGTGTCGGATCGAGTACGGCCGAAGGATCTTGGAAAGCTGGCAAAGCTCGGGCTCCTGGCAGGATCCGTCGCGCGGTAAGGGGTCGCAAGCGGGCCGACGGGTCTGGAGACGCCGACATCCCGCCTGGACGAGGGCGTACCCGAGCGCCCCGGCAAGCGTCGTCCGCACGGTCGCGCCGGTTCGAGGTCGAAGGACGAATGGCGAGTATGCCCCACACCGGAGCCGGAGCAGTCGCACGGGAAGCTCGAGCGGAGAGCGTGTGACGTCGTAGGTGGAAGGCAGTGAATTGGTACTTGAGATGTCAGGAGAGCGATTCACGCGATTATCCCTTCTTCAGGCAGGTCTATTCGATGTGGCCCGAATCGGGCTTCAGATGATATACCAGTCCGGATTGCGAATCTCGGGACGGGGGAGGCCCACTTCGAGAATCCGTTGCTCATGGGCGGGAGGAATCGTGTACATCACGAAGCGGTCCTCGGCGGCGTTGACCAGGTTCTTGACGAGTCGCGCGAGCTGTGTTCGCTCGGCGGCTGTCAGTCGGCCCTCGAAGGCGCTCTTCTGCACCGCGACGCCATACTGCTTGAGAAGAGCGTGAAGACGGTCGCGGCGGCGATCACTCGTGACGTCATAGATCATCACCGTCAGATGACTCTTCAAGAGACTCTCCTTCCAATGCGTCTGCAGTCGCGCCAGGCAAGGGAAACTCCAGAGCCTCCCGCTCGCCGAGGACCACGGCCAGCATGGCCATGGAGGCGCCTTCGAGGAGGGAGCGAGGAGTCTCGGCTCCTTCCCGACCTCCCATGGGAGCGCGCAGGTACTGCTCCCATCGCTCGAGCACTCGCCTGAGCGTCTCGGGCTTCATGTAGACGGCTCCTCCGGATCTCGGCTCGAAGCCATCGCTCTTCACGTAGCCAGAGTTGACGATCATCAGGACGAACGGATCGGCCAAGACGGATCGATAGGGCTCGATCAGATCCGAGGCGAGTGCCGGGTGGTTCTTATGGAGCTCGTGCAGCAGCCCGGGGTATGGATCAAGCCCGTGTGCGAGGAGGTCCATTTGCATCTCGCTGAAGATCAATGAGTAAGTAAAGGAGAGCAAGCTGTTGATAGGATCGGTCGGCGGATGACGGTGTCGGCCCTCGAAGGCGAAGCCAGGAGCGCGGATCCAGCGAGCAAACGCCTCGTAGTAGCGGCGCGTCGCCTCGCCCTCGTGGCCGAGCATCGACGCGACATCGTCGCAACCGCGGACCTTTCTTCGGGTCTCTCGCAAGCCCTGGAGAACCTCGGGCTCCTTCTTTCGCTTCACCTTGATGATCATGGCTTGGATCTTGGCAATCAGGATCTCTCGGGCGAGCTCGACTCTCCTTCGAGGACGGCTATGGAGGTCGTACTGGGCTCGGAGCCTCAGTGGATTCGGCATGCCGCTGGCCACCAGGCTACCAAAGGCCCTGCCCTTCCACGCGAAGATCAACACCGGGATGCGACGTAGGATGCAAGAGGAGAAGAACCCGCTCGAAAAGGAGCAGCCTGCCAGCACGAGGATCCGGTCGACCCGGTGAAACGGGACCTCCTCGAGGATCTCGGAGCGTCGTTTGATCGCGATGAGTCCGCGATCGGCATGGAGGTAGAGTCCCGGCTCGGTCAGGTAGAGCGTTCGGAATCGTCGGGAGACCGATTGGGACCCCTTGGAGCGCAGCTTCGATTTCTGCGCCGTTCGGGGCTCGGTCGTCTCGTAGATGCTCTCTGCGGTCACTGCGAAGCCGAGATAGTCGATGGCTCTTCCGTCGAAGACAAGCCTTTGGGTCTTCTCCGGGTTGAGGGCGAGTCCGACCCGCTCGAGTGCGTCCGTGAGCGTCTGGAATGCTTGTTCGAGCTGCTCGGGGTCGTCGGCGGCGAGGAAGACGTCGTCCGAGTAGCGGAGGTACCCAACCGGTTGAGCCGACATGCGCTCATCGACTCGCGCCAGGTAGAGGTTCGAGAGAGGCGGGGCGATCGGAATGCCAACCGGGAGACCCCGAGTACAGAGAGTGGTTCGACCGTCGTCCAGCGTCGGAGCCTGTACCAAAGACATGACGAGCTCGGTCAGATCAGCACAGCGATGCTCGAGCATGGAACGAAGTTGGTCGTGGTCGATCGAAGGAAAGAAATCGGCGATGTCCAATAGGGCGACATGGATCTTCCCTTCGGCAAGTAGCTGCGAGGCCGAAGTGGCGGCGGTGCGGGTCGAACGACCGGAACGGTAACCATGGACGGCGTCGGTGGCGATCTTTTCGACCAGGTCTGCCAGAATCGGAAGAAGGGCGGTTTCGACGAGCTTGTCAACGGGCTTGGGTGCCGAGATGAGCCTCTCTTTGCCCTTATTGCCAGTCTTCGAGCGAACAGGGAACGTCCGGAGGAAGCCGGGACGGTAAGGGGTCCGTGAGAGCAGGTCACGCGCGTCCTCAACGACGGAGAGCCAATCGAGGTCCTGGCGTTGATTGGGCTTCCCACTCAGCCGCTCGGCAGCGGCGATGAGCTGTTGTAGGGTCAAGGGCGGTCGAGTGGTCATGACTAGAATCTGCTGAGGTTGAGTGCAGTGGGTGAGCTTCAGTGGACTTCGACACCGAGGTCCATACGTCGATCAAAGAGGTAGACGTCGAAGGGCGGCCGCGTGTCGACGTACTGGAATATCACGTCGCTGTTCAGTGTCGCGACCGCTCCGACGATGCTCGTCGTCTTGAGAGCACCGGTCGCGTCGATCACGATGGCTTCGTCATGATCGGAGGAGTTGATCTCGTTCAGGATCGAGTTGATCGCCTTGAGAAGAGCGTCGACGCTGACGAAATCCACTGGGACAGCATGGGTCTTGATTCGCTTCTCACCGAGGTAGGGTGCGAGGAACCTCTTGGCCTCCTTTAGAAACGCAAACGAGCCAATCGCTTCGGCCTTACTTCGCTCGGTCTGCTTTCCGGGTTCAAACTCCTCGTCAAGAGTCTTTGTTTCGGTGTCGCTCTCGGAGGGAGGGGATCCGATCAGGTAGACCTTCGCGACATGCCCGACGTGCGGCCGGATCGCACGGAGTGTCTGCTGCCAGTTGAATCGTCGATCCATCGCTCGGATGTCTTTGGAGATATCCCCCTCGAGCTGTACCAGCGGTCGCTTGTCTTGATCCGAGAAGACGGCGCCGCTCCCTTTCGATGGCCATGTCGGTCTCCAGCTTGGAGGAGAGATGGGTATGATCAGGTGCTGGGCTGGCTTCTCCGGGCAGGGTGTCCAGTCGCGGTCCTCTTGGCTCTGGAGCGACTCCACTGACTCGTCGGTCTTCTTGCGATACCGGAATTCCCGCAGGCCCCGAAGGATCTTCAGCTTGTCTCGCATGCGATGTAATATCGATAGGCACACAAGCATGATGATGCTCGTGAGAGCGAGGATCAGGGTCAGGTTCTGACCGCTTGACGGCTGATTCCCCTCCGTAGCTTCTTCGTGGAGGAAGAGTTCGTGGACCCAGAACCCGAAGAAGTGCTCGAAGATGATGAGCAGCGCGCCGAGTAGAAGGAGGAGCGCTGAACCGAGAGCGCGGTGCCTGTGAAACCGGCGCTGATAGACATAGAGGCCACCGGCAACGAAAAGTACACCGGCCGCGACTCCTGCGACGATTCGCTCGCCATGATCAAGGAACCGCCAGATCTCCGCCACCGCCCCATGAGCTACCGCGAGAGCAATCAGTGAGACGAAGAGCACGGCGAAGACTGAGAATGTCTCCTTCCCTCGGCCCGTGTTTCTGGTCACTCTCTGGAACCACTCCGCCCTTGGCTGTCGCACGACGGTGCCGATTGAGTCGGTAGCATTCGTAGCGTCAGAGTTGCCGGAGGCTTTGGCGGATTGTGGTGCTTTGGATGCGGGGTCAGTGATGGCACCGTCTCGAGTACGCACGCGATCCACTTCAGCCGCCGCTGTCCGCTCGCCCGGGTCGTCTTGACGCACCAGAACACCGAGCTCGTGAGGGAAGGCCGCGGTCTGCTCGGCGGTCAGTGTCTCGCCAGCCGGCAACCTCTCGAGGAGCCGCAACACGACGGCCCGGTCTCCCGGCTGCATGTCGATCCGCACACGGTTGACCGGAACATCCATCTCGAGCAGAGTCGAGAGGAACGCAGCAGCGCCATCGTGACCGACAGCCGATTCGAACCCTCCGTCGAGGTATGCTCGGGCATCTTGGGAGGAGATCGGCCCTTCAAACTGAAACGATCCGTATCCGGTGAGCACGGGTGAGTTCAAGAGATAGGTTGCCATGGCGTACCGTAATCAACTGGGGGTGGGTAATCGTTCATTGATGAGACTCGCTCGGATCCACCAACGCCAGTTCAGATTCGAGTCGGAATTGGCAGAGCTTCGCCCGGTCTTCTGGCGGGATAGATCGATGCGGTCGTGTAGGAGCGTGACGGCAGGATCAAAGGTGGCCGTGGATTGAGTGCTTTGTTGTAATCACGTCTGATCTCGCTCCAAAACCGCTCGAAACTCGCCCAACCCGTAATGGCTGCCGTAGCCCAGACAGATCGGGCCTACGGTCGGCCGGCCGAACTGAATCCGAATCGCAAAGCCGATGTCGCGTGGCG
Source organism: Planctomycetota bacterium (assembly GCA_040219065.1). Classification (GTDB taxonomy): domain Bacteria; phylum Planctomycetota; class OFTM77; order OFTM77; family OFTM77; genus OFTM77. Next base: position 10,755 of record JAVJTD010000562.1, on the reverse strand, counting down.
GTTGGGGGCCTTGGCGTCTTCGGCGGACGAAGTGGCGGAGGGAGAGGGTGTCTCCCGTCCAATCGAGTACCTCGACTTTGGCGGGCGGATATCCTCGGCTCTTCAGCTCCTCTTCGACTTGACTCTCGAGGGAGGACCGGCCCTTCTTCTTCAGGTGGCGCGGTGGAACGAAGGGGGTCGTCGTGATCCAGGTCGTCGCGCCGGCGGTCGGGCCGAGCAAGCCTTCGACGGCCGTGGACAGCCCGGCTCCGATGGCTCGGAGATCGTTCAACGCGCCTATGCCCGCGACCGCGACCTGAAGCTCTCCGACGCCACCTTTCATGTAGGTCTTGCGAAGACTGCGTATCGCGCGCTGGGCGCGCGCTCCGAGCCCCATGGGTGCGAACACGACGATGTGGTCTAGCCGGCCATCCTCATCGAGATCCGCCGGCAAAACGTGAGAGTGCTGGTGCCCCTCGAGCGGCTCGCCGGCCTCATCTCGACCGACGATCTCAGGGCAGTGCTCGTACCCGAAGCCGAGTTGGGAGACCAAGGCACGATGCACGAGCTCTGCCTGCGGCAAGGTCCGCGTCACTGAAGGAAGCGCCGACTTCGAGCCACTCGGCGTGGTGAGGGCGAGGAGCATCATCTCGACGCGAGGTGTATGCTGCAGGCGCGGAGAGGAGGGCGGCCCGACCGCGAGCGAGGTGCCCTCTCGCCAGTACAGGGCCGTGCGAGCGCCAGGAGCTCGGCTCCACTTCTGCCCTTTCCACCAGGCCGTGTCTCGCTGGAGGCAATCGATCAGATCGGCGGGGTAGGCATTCTGGATCGCGTCGATCTTCTTCCGTTGTGTTTTCGTCGGCTTCTTTCCGGCCGGAAGATCGAGCTCCTGAATCGCGGCTTCCACTTCGCCTGTTCTCCACGACGCGTATTCGCTCGGGAGGTCAGGAGCACTGAGGGTGATCTGCTCGAAGTCCCGCCCGGGTCGGGCCCCGTTCGCGTGTGGAAATGCTGGCCCCTCCTCTGGCAAGGGAATCTCGTCCGAGATCGACTCACCGAGCACCCAGCTCTCGCTGCGTCCGACATAGCCGAGGTGGGCGGCCAGTACGTCAAAGAGCTCTTGCGCCTCCTCATCGACCGTGGCCGGCCACCGCACCCACAGCTCGCCCTCACCCACATCGGCAAACGTGTCGAGCACGAGCGTGGTCTGCTCCCGACCATCCTTCAACTTGGTGACCGGCATGTAATGGCGCGTGTGTCCGAGCGCCGCCTTCGGAAGGCGGTACTCGGGCAGGACGCTGCTCAAGGTCTCGATGAGGCGTCGGCCTTCGGGGGGAACCTCACTCCAGTGTTGCGTCGCATATCCGCACGCGATGAGCGCACGCATCAGCCGCCAAGGGCTGGGCGGCCATTCGACGAGACCTTCGTTCACGTGATGGCCGCCGGGCGTCGCATGGTAGAGGCCGCCTGGGAAGCGCAAGACCAGTGTGGGCATCAGTCGTCCCCGAGGGCCTCTTCTTCACTGTCGCTCGCGGTCGCATCGCCTTTCTTCTTTTTCTTGGCTGACTCGATCTTCGCGTCATAACTCGGCTTGGTGTGGACCATCGCGGCCTGGTTCTTCTCGATGGCGGCGCGCAGGTCTGTTTCGAGATCCGCCAGGCTCGGCAACACGAAGCCCTCGGGGCGAGTTGCCTCGGGCGAACGTGTCAAGGGCTCGAGATCGCAGGCGGTGCGCAAACGGAGATCGCCGTCGAGGAGCTTGCGCAGACGGTAGAGACCGAGGAGCACGAGCAACCGCTCTACGTCCGCGCCGAGACCGTATCCGCGCACTTGGGCGAGGTCGAAGTTGACGTGAAGGACGATCTGCTCGGCGGTGAACTCGTCCCGAGCGAAGGGGACATTGCCGAACCCTTTTCCCGTGTCGCCGCCCGGGTTCACGTGGTCGTTCTTCACCCCACCCGAGGCGGCCACGCGCGCGCCACTCGCCTCGATGAACGCCGACAGAGCGCGCGCGACTCGCAGGCGGCCGCCGGCTAGGTCGCTCTTTGCGAGGAAGACGCCGTGCAGCAAGCTTCCGACGTCGTACTTGAGCAGCACCTGCGCGAGCAGCTTACGGTCGATCGGGCCGTTCTCGAGTGTCCCGAGCTCTTGCTTGAGCTCCTTTACGAACTCCGACCCCTTGGCCTCGAGAATGTACGGACTGTTCAGCCGGTGGGCTTCGAGCATTGTGTCGGTGAGGAAGTTGCCGTCCTTCATAACGGTCACGTGGCTGATGCCGGCGAGGGCGGCGACGGGCCCTTCGCTCCCGGTGTCCCACACCGTGGCCTCGAGACGGTTGGCCATGCTCTGAGCAGACTCGACCAGGAGCTTCTGGCCGTCCTTCGTTTGGTAAGTTGCTGCGCCCAGGCTCGGAAACCCCGTGGGCTGGAAGCGATCTCCCTGCACGGGCTGCAGCTCGATCGAGAACAGCAGGCGAGTGGCGCTGTCGAGTGGGCTGAAGTCGATGGTCATGCGGTCTCCTTGGCAGCAGGGTTCTCGAAGCGGTCGGCCATCGCGGCGGCGACGGTTCGGTCGATGGGGAAGGCAAAGGCGGCCGCCCAACGGTGAGCGGTGATGGAATCGGCGATCACGGAGGCGAGAGGAGGTCGGAGCCCCGATGCGCGCAGTCGGCGCAGGGCGACCTCGGCGGCTCCCGTGGCGTCACCGGAGGCCAGCCGCCTGAACAACGCCGGCTCGGTCGCGATGGTCCGCTCGTCGACCGCGAAGGGGAGCGCGCACAGGCGGAGCGCCTCCCATCCCTCATCGGGTCGATCGCCGCGTGAGTCGACGCGCACGGGCGACAAGCGGACGCGCTTCCAGTCGATCGCCATCAGCGCGCGTCCGAGCGCGACGACGCGCTCGACGTCGACTTCGCCCGCCAGGAAGCGGGCGAGATCATCGAGGCGCGCTCCGGCACCATATCGGGCGACGAGCGGCAGGGTTCGGCTCCCTCTCTGAGAGGCCTCGACGAGGCGGCGCTCGACGAGGGCGACGAGATCGCTCAGTGGATCGCGGCCCGTCATCACGACGCGTGGATCATGGATCAGCCGCTTGTCGGTGCCGATCGCGTAGCTCCACTGTTTCTTGGGATCGAGGGGCAGCGTGTGCGCTCGGACGGGGTCGATTGGGCGTCCGTGCTTGTATGCGCGAGCCGCGCTCCCGAGTGAGACGGCGAGGCGCCACTCGGGGGAGTCATCCGCCGCGGCGTCGAGCCAGCCCGGAGACAGGGTCGGGCAAGGGCCAACTTTGAAGGCGGTTCCGCTTGCCTGGACGCGCTCTACTTGGTCGACCGCCGCGAGCACCGACTGCCATCGCAATGGCTCGGCCTCCCGAGTGAGCACATCGAAAACGGCGTCCGAGAGTGAGCCGACGGACGCAGAGAATCGTGCCGGAGCATCACCTGCTTCGCGCTGGAGTCGGTCGAGCCAGGGACCGATCTCATCGATCAGCCGGGCACGTGGGTGGGCCGCGACCTCGATTCGACCGAGTGGCACGGCGAGGTTGCTCTGGCCGTTTCGTTCGAGGTAGCCGTAGCGGACGAAGCCAGTCAGCCCTCGAGCGACGCCCAGCCTCGCCACGGCCCGCGCGAAGTCGAGCGGACGCCGGGCCGACGTGCGACCGAGCTGCGCCCGAGCCTCTCCGAGCAGAGCGCACACATCCTGCCAGCTAGCGGGCCGGTCCCACAGTGGCATCCATTGCTCGCCGCGTGTGTCTTTCTCCTTCCCGCGCGTCGCGTGCCCGACGGCTTGAGCGGCGACTGCGAAGGGAATGGCTGCGCGCACATCGTCCCGCGCTCCCAGCCTTCGTGTGACCTGACCACGAAACGCAATGGCGCCTTCGAGAAGGAGAACGAAATCCCAGGGGTTGATCTGAGGCTTGGCATCCGGGCCAGTCGTGCCATTGGCACCGCCTGCGGAGCCGGGCAGAAACTGTCCAACCGCTGCGTCGAGAAGCGCGGTAGAAGGAGAATCGAAGAGGGCGGCATGCAACAAAGCACTTGCTGCCGGCATGGCGGCACCGTCCGCCGATTCCAGGTCGAACAGATCGCCCAGGCGCTGCATCGCTGTGTTGGTGAAGTCGAGTCGCCCGTCGTTGCCGCCCGTTCCCAGTAGGGCAGGCCATGACGGCTCGCCTTCAGAAGACAGCACCATCGCGGCGTCCATCCAGTCGCGATGTGGTCCTCGCCATGCGAGCTTGAATGGTCCGTACAGGTCAGCCTTGAGCTTCTTGAACTCCCGCTCTGCGGCAGCCAGCTCCTTCTTGTATTCCGGATCATTCTTCGATCGAGCCGGCCTTGCCCCTCTCTTCGCTTTGGTTTGGTCCTTGAGCCGCCTCACTTCAGCGTCGGCTCGTGTGATGGTATCGAGCTGCGCCCTCGCCTCTGCGATCCCACGACGGAACGGCTCGAAGCGCGGTGCCATGGACGACTCGACAGGGGACAGACCCTTGTCCTTCGCGGCATAGAATCCCGAGCCCTTGTTCCACGGTGAGACGAAAGGGGTGGGGGCATACTCTTCGAGGAAGAATGCTTCCAGTCCCGCCTCGTCGAGCGTCGTGAGCAAGCAGAAATGCTGATCGCGCCAGAAGCCGCGGACGTGGGGATCTTTTTGCTGCGCGACGAGCCTCAGTATCCCGATCGCTTTGAGGTAATGCGCGAGCGGGGTGGGGGCACAGCCTGTGAGATGGAGGAGTTGGATCGTCACGGTGTGCCTCCCGTTGTCGACATCGTCAGCAGTGGATCGACCGTCGTGAACTTGGACGCACGGCGATCGGCGGCGATGAGAAGGGCTTCCAGGTAGGCGAGCGAGCCAGGACCGTAGGTCTGCAGGAGGGCCGCCGTCCGATCGCGCCAGCTCCGGCCGGTTAAGGGAGAGAGGCCCAGCGCCGCCGGCGCGAGCGTGAGCGAGAGCTCCGGAAGCGAGCTCACCCCATCGAGCGAGATCGCGGGGAGCACATCGCCGTCTCGCACACCTCGGATCGGCAGGCCACGGCCGTCACGTGCGACGTACTCCTGATCCTTCGGACCCGCATGCAACGCGACGCGCACCTTGCCGTGATGCGAGAGCACGAGATACGCGAGAAGATCGAACTCCTCGGCGGTGCACTCGAGCACTCCTCTTTCGAGGAGCGTCGCCGCTTCACCGTCCAAGGCCGGCGTCGGTACTTTCTCGTCGCCCAGGGTCTGAAGCACTTCGACCCAGGGACCGAGCAACGCGGGATGGGTGGGCTCGTATCTCCTCAGGACGTCAAAGAGCGCCAGGCAGCTCGCCAGCTCGTGACGAAAGCCTCGCCGAGTCTCTCCGTCGGCGCTCCGATACAGGCACGGCCTCTGCCAGGCTGCATCCGGAGCCTTGGCGAGATCGACGCGTTCTTGATGAGGACCGCGTTCTAGGATGACCGCTTGGAACGCCGGGTGGGCCTTGCCGAGATCATGCCAGCGACCTGCGAGCTCGATCAGCTCGGCGATGCGCTTGGGCACGAGTCCCCCGGTGATCTGCTTCGCGAGCTGGCCGACCTCGGTGTTGTGGGTCGCGATCGTCTTGTAGGCCGCCGCGCTCAATTCCTCGGTATCTTCGAGATCGTCGGCGGCGTCCTGCGCCGCCATCGGGGGCGCGCTCGAGACGGTCACCGGAGCTCTCGACTCCGGATCGAATCCTCGGTCGTCACGATAGCCGCCCGTATCCGCTGCCACACAGACGACCGCACCGGGGATGAGGGCGGCCCGCTCGGCGACCTTCCACTCGCCCTCGATCCAATCCCAGATCCACGCGCGACGCGAAGGCAGGAGGCGTGGCGAGGGCTTCTCCTTGGTCGCCTTTCCGCAGAGCCAGTCTCGCGCCGCCAAGAACGGGACGCTGCAGAGCTCGTCGCGCGAGGGGCGGCGCTTCTTCGGGGGCAGCGGTGCGGGCTCTCCCTTCTTGGAAGGCGGTACGTCGAGCCAAAAGACCGAGACGTCGCGCTCGTCGCCGCTGCGAATGAACGGACTGACGTCGATGTCCGCGCCTGTCAGATCGGGAGTCGTGTCGAAGAGCTCCTCGAGCTCACGGCGCAAGAGGAGCTGGTTGGGCTGATAGGGGTAAAGCCGCTGGCGCTGCTCGTCGGTCAGATCCCGCTCGAAGGCCTCGATGCTGGCGATGCCGACATCGCGTGCGTTCGCCGCGATTGTGTCGATGCCCCACCTCGCAGCCTCCAGCTCTCCGGGTGAATAAGGCGGCGCCAGTTTCTCGTCGCGACCACGATCGACGACCAGGACGCTTCCCGAGCCTCCGTAACGCGCGCAGCGCCCGAAGCGTTGGACGAGGCTCGACCATGGAGAGAGCTCCGTGACGAGAGTGGTGGCGCTGATGTCGACACCGGCCTCGACGACTTGCGTCGCCACGATGATGCGGTCCACGCCCTGCTGGCACGCCTCTCTGCCGAGGAACTCCGTCTTCCAGGCGGCGCGCTCCTGCGGGCGATAGCGGCTGTGAACGAGCCGAAGATCTCCGGTGACGCCGAGCTTTTCGAGCGCCTCGTAGGTTCGTAAGGCTCGCTCGACCGTGTTGCAGACGACCAACGTGATTCGCCCGTGGTCGCCATCCATCGGCGAGCTGCTGTGCGCGTCCTCGATCGCCTTCGCGAAGCTGCCGTGGTCGTTCGCTGCAATCTCTCGGAGCGCGAGCGTCTTCTGGATGGTCGCGAGGCCAGTGCCGAGCGCGCTTTGGCTGAGAGTCATGGGGCTCGTCGTCCACGCGGTGTGGTGCGCCACGGTGTCCACGCTCTTCAGCCAGTTCGGCTGCAGGGTCGCGCTCATCCACCAGCTCAACCTCGGCCTGAATGAGCGTTCTTCCTTCGCGTCGTCGTCGCAGAACGCCTGGAGCTGGGCGCTGGTCGCCAGACCGACGTCCATGAGTTGCACCTCGTCGAGCACCCAGAGCACGTCGTGGCTGAGGAGGCCGAGCTCCATCGGCCAGCGAGCTCGGGGCGCGGCGTAGCCTCGGTTGAGAGTGCGCGAGAGCGCCATGTCCTGCGTCGCGATCAGGACTGCGTTCTCTTCGGGATAGAGATTCCATTCTCCGCTCTCGCCGACGCCGCCCATGAGGAGATGCACGCCGACCCGGCCTCGATGATCCGCGGCGGGCTCCCAGAGCAGGTTCAGTCGTTCGAGACACCTTCGCACCTCGTCAGCGGTCTGCTCGACGAGGACGCGCATCGGCAGCGTCCAGACGAGGCGCCGGGGCCAACGATCGTCATTGCGCTCGACTCGGTGATAGAGCCAGGCTCCGAGCACGCCGAGCGTCTTGCCGTATCCCGTCGGGATTCGGATCACGCGCGAGCGGGGGACCTCTTCGCGGGCGAGTGCCTCCTGCCACTCCCTGGGCTTGAACGCGGCGCTTCCCGGCCCGTTCGCGAAGCGGGTGAACCACTTGGAGAACTCGCTCGGAGTGTCACTCGCCATCACGCGCCCCTTTTTTTCTGCGAAGTGGATCTTCCGGGGTTTCTGACGAGCTCACCGAGGCGACCGAACGAACGATCACCCATGAAGCCATCCTTGCGAGGCGTGGTGCCACCGCCTCGAGCGTGCCATGCTGTGGCTCTTCAAGAGGATCGCTCTCCTTCTGAATCGTGAAATGCGAAGCGCGGACACCACACGAGGAATCAGTCAATGACTGCCCCTTGGCCGTTGAAGGCTGCAAGGCATCGAATTGTGGTCGGAGCTCTCTCCCGAAGAAGGCGGACGCAACCTACCGACCAGTGGGACTGGAGTCAACCCGGCATTGGGGCAGCGGCGAGGGAGCTGACAGGTCGAGCTCTGACGGGTGACCGAGGTCGACTCTCACGCTCGGTACTCGGCCAGAGGGAGCTGCCAGCATCGTTCGGAAGGTCGCAAGTCGGTGGGATTGCCATTCCACGCTCTCTCACGCAGATCGTCGAGGAAGCGGCGCGGCCGACGGACTCTTGGTGGTCTCAGTCTGCAGGTGATGCGGGCTCCCGTTCGCGACCGGCCGGGCACAGCGGGAGCAAATCCTTCAGCTCTCGCCTTGCTCGGCGCCATTCAACGCAATGGCCGCCTCCCGGCAGGATCGAGTTACTGAGTTTCTGACCTGATGGCTCGTTCCTCTCCGGCGTTTGGGTGGAGGACACCGAGACCGGCTGAAGCCGGCGGTCCGAATGCGGCGTGCTTCCAGTCAGCGGCGCCCCCGGCGGCGCGCCTCCGGAGCATACGGTGGAGAAACTGAGCTCGAGAACGCAGGAGTGCCCGAGTCGAGGGAGCCAAAGATCGAGTCTGTCGGCGAGAGCTTGCGAGAGCGAGCTTGGGCCGGGGGGACACTCCGCCTCACGGCAGCATCGAGCCACTGAGTTTCGGATCAGAGGGCTCGGTCCTCTCCGGCGTTTGGATGGAGGACACCGAGACCGGCTGAAGCCGGCGGTCCGAATGCGGCGCGGTTCCTGTCAGCACAGCACTCGAGGCATCGCGAGGAAGCCTTCCACGTCATCTGGGCGAGCTGGTGTTTCCCCTCGGGCCTCATCGTGATCTCGTGCACCTCGGATGCGGCCGGTCTCCTGTCACTCTTATGGGATCGACTCCACGAGGTCCAGGAATCGCGAGACAGCATCCCAGCCGTAGAGCGGCAGGCAGATTTGGCTTCTCTTCTGGAAAGGCTTTCCCGGTTGGAACTCGAGGATCTCCAAGCATTGTTGGATCGTCTGCAGCTCGCCCGGCGAGGAGACGAACAGGCGGACCTCGTCTCCCTTCTTGTAGCGCCGGGGCCCTTCCTTCCTCACTCGCTCCGGGTCCTGCCAACGCGCGTGTCCGTTCCGGCGATAGCAGCTCGCCAGAACGCGAGCCGCCGCCCGGCGCGAGAGCGTCGCTGCCTTCTTCTTCATGCTTGCGCCTCCTGATCGATCCAGCCGTCCAGCCCCATCCCCATCCGACCGCGGCGACCACTCCACGACGTCGCTCACCTTCGCGGACTGCCGATGATACCAAACAGTGCTCCTCGAGCCGTGGTGGGGTGGGGGGGGAACCGCCTCGAGCCCAGCCGGGGCTTGCGGTGGGGCGGTGATCTGGAGGCGACTCAAATGCGACCCGGTCGCAGGGGCCAGCGGCGGAGCCGTCCATCGACTGCTCCGTTCTGCGGCACCCGGCACCGGGTCGACCGTGCGATCGGCCGAGCGAGCCGGAAGAGCAACTCTACCTGGAGCCGCCTCCCTGATCATCCCACCCGGCGGCCGAGAAGGCGTCTCCACCTCGGCTCGACCTCTCCCTCAGCGATACTCCAAACCGGGCAGACCGACACGCTTCTGTCTCTTCCGGTGATCAGCGATGTGGAATTCGAGCGCACTCAAGTCCCAGAGCCCTTTGCGGAGCGTATTCAGGACCAGGAGGAAGTCCTCTCGGCAATTGGGATTACCCGGCGGCTCGCCCTTCTTGCGGGTGGCTTTGGTGGCTGAGATCGCGGCGTCGATCGCTCGGCGGAACCGCAGGCGGTCTTTGCCCTGGGAAGCCCTCACGACCGCATTGAGCTCGCGCTCGAGGTCTTGACTGAATCTGGGGCGATGAGCCCTTAGCGCCGTGATGTTCTCGCCGACATAGTCCGGGATCGGCGGCAACCAGTGTCCTGAGGTGACCAGCAGCTCGGTGCGTTCACGAAGCACGAGAGCCGCCGACTCGAGATCTCCCAAGCGATCCAATCGCTCGGCCGCCTGTGTATGCGCGTCGAAGCACTCGTCAGCAGCCGCCTGCACCGACTTGGCGAACTTCTCGCTCGCCGATCGGATCGCCCGGTCTTCAGGCTCCGCGCCCTCCTTCAGGAACGCCTCGTACTGGTTCTTCAATCCAGTCTGCCGTCGGACGCGTTCCTCGACGTCGAGGCTCGAGGGGATCTTCTGGATTGCGTCCTCGAAAGCTGACTCGAGGTCGCGCTCCGCCGCTTCGATCGCCTTGCTGTACTCGTCGACGCTACGCTTGAGGTTGTCGCGAATCGCGGCCGCCTTGGGATCCTGAACATCTTGTGCACGAGCCGCGTTGATTCCGAGAGCGGCCCATAGGGCGCAGAGGGTCACGACGAGAAGGGTTCTGAACACGTTCATCGTCATATGTAATTAACCTCCCTGAAATTTGGAACGTCCATCCATCACGACGAAAGGCTGAACGATCTGTCTCTACGCGTGCCGCGAGGAAGCCCCGACTTCGACTGTCGAACAACCCGATGCACTCAGTCCACGAGGTGCAACTGAAGGTCGTCGATTGGCTCGGAAGGGGCTCTCCGAACCCGACCCTTCTTGGACTGCCAAGAGAATCCTGCCTCCCCGATGATCTCTCGACCTCTGAGAGATGAAACGCCTTCGAAGTCCTGCCGGTGGTCCTTGGGACCAGGGCTGAGTCTAACCATCTGGACTAGCCTGAGCTGGCATCCCCCCGTTTCAGGATCACCCGAGATTCGTTCGAACATCCAGCGCCATCTAGGATGATTCCCCTTCCAGCTTTCCTGCATCTCGATCTCTAATCGATCCGGGGTGCTCTTCACCACTGTGCCCTTCAAGTTTGCATTGCCGTTGGTCCTCTTACCCTCGACCTTGGCTCCGACCACCCAGAGCTCGAGCTGGTCATCTTTGAGCGCTCCTGGGATCACCTTCCAATCGAGCCTTCCTTCGACTCTCTTGGGTCCATCTTCGGTCTCCAGGTCCCATGAGTAGGTGCCCCGGATACCGCGGCTCGTGAATTTCAGGCGCCCTTCGAAGTTGGTCATGGTA
>JAVJTD010000561.1:0-9206 GCA_040219065.1 Planctomycetota bacterium | reverse complement strand
CCGGAAGGTGTTGCCCATGTGCGGCGACTCGAAGGCAAAGCGCTGCCGCGCCGCGCACGCCGTGAGCGAGAGCAAGAGCAAGAGAAAGAGAAGCATCGTCCAGGAGCGGGCGCCCGGCCGCTCGCGGTGTGGTGGGTGGGCAAGTCGTCGCATTCGCCTCGGTCCGGATCGCGGTCGATCGAAGGGTCTTCGAGCGGGATTCTCGGATTCCCGCTCCACGCCCGCAAAGGCATAATGAGAGCCCCCGACGCCCCAGCACCGCACCGTCCGAAGTCACGGCGACGTGAGATGTCGTGCCGGCGACTCCGTCGCCACCGTTCGTCGAGCCGAGATTTCCGGCGCGACGACGGGCATCGGCACTCTCGACAGGGCCAGCGGCTGCCGGTCAGAATGTCGGATCGGATGATTCCTCTCTCGAGATCGCCCAGAATGCCGCCGCGCGGCTCCCAGTCAGAAAGGACCTCCCTCGTGTGGATTCGGAACTCGCGCCGCGCGTCGTCGCGTGCGAAGGCCTGCGCCGCCCTACTCTGGTGGATCGGCCTCGGCTCGTTCGGCATCGGCGCTGCGCAATCGGATGACGACGACAAGAAGGTCGCCCAGGACGAGTCGGTGTATCCCGAGATGCCCGAGGGACGTCCTCCCGTCGCCGAGGTGAAGGACGCCGAGGCGACGAAGGCCGAAGAGATGAAGCCCTACCGAGAGCAGATCACCGGAACGTCGGCGGAGTTCGAGATGCTGCCGATCCCCGGCGGCACCTTCACGATGGGCAGCCCCGACTCCGAGGCGGATCGCGAGGACGGCGAGGGGCCGCAGATCGAGGTCGCGATCTCGCCGTTCTGGATGGGCAAGCACGAGGTGAGATGGGACGAGTATCATCTCTTCATGTACAAGCTCGATCTCCAGCAGCGGGAGAAGGGCGAGGTGAAGGCCGCGCCTCAAGATGCCTGGGCGGACGCGGTCAGCCGGCCGACGCCGCCCTACGTGCCCATGGACTTCGAGATGGGGGTGAAGGGCTATCCCGCCATCTGCATGACCCAGTTCGCCGCCAAGCAGTACACGAAGTGGTTGAGCATGAAGACCGGCCGCTTCTATCGCCTCCCGACCGAAGCGGAGTGGGAGTACGCCTGCCGCGCCGGAACGAAGACGGCCTACTCCTTTGGCGATGACCCGGACGAGCTGGACGCCTTTGGCTGGTACTTCGACAACGCGGACGACCAGTACCAGAAGCCCGGGCAGAAGAAGCCCAATGCCTTCGGCCTCTACGACATGCACGGCAACGTCGCCGAGTGGGTGCTCGATGGCTACGACCCCGTCTTTTACCGGCGGCTGAAAGAGGTCGGCAACACGGTGAAGGATCCGATCAACTGGCCGAAGGAGCTCTACCCGCGCGTCGTGCGCGGCGGCTCCTGGGACGACGACCCCGAGTGGCTCCGCTCGGCGGCGAGGCGCCCCTCGAAGTCCGGTTGGAAGGTCCAGGATCCGCAGCTCCCCAAGAGCATCTGGTACCACACCGACGCGCGGTTCGTCGGCTTCCGGGTGGTGCGCCCCTTGGTCGCGCCCAGCCCCGAGGAGCAGAGCCGCTACTGGGAGGCGGACCTCGACGAGATCCGCGAGATCCAAGACAGGCAGAGAAAGGGCGGCCGCTGAGCTCGCCGTTCGCACGAGAGAGTCACGTTTCCATCATCTGCAAGAGAGAGCCATGACCGAAAAGAAGACCACGACGCGTCGATCCTTCCTCAAGCAATCATCGGCGGCCGTGATCGGATCGTCGGTGCTCGCCCAGGCGGCCGCCCTCGGTGCCCACGCCCGCTCGCAAGATACCTTGCGCATCGCCTTGATCGGCTGCGGCGGTCGCGGCGCCGGCGCGGCGGCTCAAGCCCTCAACACGCGTGACCAGGGACCGATCCAGCTCGTCGCGATGGCCGACGCCTTCGACAACCGTCTCCAGGGCACCCTCGCCCATCTGCAGAAGCAGTATCCGACGCAGGTGGACGTTCCCAAGGACAGGCAGTTCATCGGCTTCGACGCCTACGAGAAGGCGATCGCGAGCGGCGTCGACGTGGTGGTGCTCGCCACGCCGCCCGGCTTCCGTCCGATCCACTTCGCCCACGCGATCGATCAGGGCAAGCACGTCTTCATGGAGAAGCCCGTCGCCGTCGATGCCCCGGGCGTGCGACAGGTCCTCGAGACCGCGCAGAAGGCCAAGGAGAAGAACCTCAAGGTCGGTGTCGGCCTCCAGCGTCACCACTCGGCGAAGTATCAGGAGACGATCCAGCGCATCCACGACGGCGCGCTCGGCGACCTGATCCTCCTGCGGGTGTACTGGAACAGCGCCGGCGTCTGGGTGCGCGGCCGGGAGACCGGCGAGACCGAGATGCAGTATCAAATGAAGAATTGGTACTACTTCAACTGGCTGTGCGGAGATCACATCACCGAGCAGCACATCCACAATCTCGACGTCGGCAACTGGATCAAGAACGGCTACCCCGTCAGCGCCCAAGGACAGGGCGGCCGTCAGGTGCGCACCGGCATCGATCACGGTGAGATCTACGACCATCACATGGTCGAGTTCACCTACGAGGACGGCACCAAAATGCTCAGCCAGTGTCGCCACATCCCCAACTGCTGGAACAGCGTCTCCGAGCACGCGCACGGCACGAAGGGCACGTCCAACGTCGGCGCCGGTCGCCTCGAGATCCCCGGCGGCGAGAGCTGGCGATTCCGAGGGGAAGATCCCGACGCGTACCAGGTCGAGCACGACGTCCTCTTCGCCGCCATTCGAAACAACCGACCTCACAACGAGGCCGAGAACGGCGCCAAGAGCACGATGACCTCGATCCTCGGACGCATGGCCACCTACTCGGGCGGCGTGGTTCAGTGGGACGATGCGATCAGCTCCGAGCGCAGCATCCTGCCCGCAAAGTTCGCCTGGGATGCCGATCCCCCCACCCTGCCGGATCAGGAGGGTCGTTACCCGATCCCGATGCCCGGCTCGACCGAGGTCCTCTGATTCCACTCGGGCCCGAGCCTCGGCTCGGGCCACCGTCTCTTCTTTTAGCGACCGGAGATTCACCCCGTGAAGCTGACCGCTTTCGCTCTCGCCCTCGTGTTCGCCGCGACTCTCGTCCTCATGAACCTGCCGGCACCGACCCAGGCCTCGGTGAAGGACGACACGCCCCTCGCCGACCAGATGCTCGAGATCCAGGGCATCCTCAAGAAGATCCGCCGCAGCGTCCGCAAGCCCGAGCAGAACGAAGAGAGCCTGCAGCTCGCCAACGACCTGGTGAAGGGCATGCTGGCCAGCCGCCTCATGCCCCCGCCGATGCTCGAGAAGATCCCAGCGGATCAAAAGGACGCCTTCCGCGCCGGCTATCGCAAGATGATGGCCGAGACCGCCAAGATGGTCCTCGATCTCGAGATCGCGATCCTGGACGGTGACAACGACAAGGCCCAAGAGCTCTACAAGCAGATCGCCGACATGGAAGAGAAGGGCCACGCCAAGTACACCGAAGGCGGTTGAATTACCTCTGGGAGCGCGGGCGGAACCACCAGGAGCGCGGGCGGAACCCCTGAGAGCGCGGACGGAACCACTGGGAGCGCGGGCGTCCCGCCCGCATTCTTCCTTCCGGCCACCAGGAGCGCGGACGGAACCACCAGGAGCGCGGGCGTCCCGCCCGCATTCTCTTTCCCGGCTGAAGCCGGGGCATACGAGACCCCGCGAGAGGCTCTTCACTCTCACAATTCGTTTACTTTCCTCGGGACGGCCCATCGGATCAGATGGGCACGGATCGACTCGCCCTATCCGAGGAATGCTCGCCGATGAATGCTCCGAGGCTCTGGATCCTTCTGATCGCCGTGATGGTGGTCGGCGCCGCGTGGATGCTCACTTCCACCGACGATTCAGAGCACGTCACGGAGACCTCGGCCATCGAGCCTCGGCGGACGAGCTCCGAGGCAGCACGCGCGCTCGGTACGCTGCAAAGTGCATCGGCACCGGAGCCGATCAGCTCAGCGCCGACCGCTGAGAGCGAAGAGAAGGCAAAGTCGCAGAGCCCGACACTCGCAGTGCTGTCGGGCATCGTGCTCGGTCCCGATGGCGAGCCGGCTCCGAAAGCTCGAGTCGCTCTGCGGGATGTCGAGGAGCGTCGCTGCGACGAAGCCGGGCGGTTCTGCTTCGAGGTGACCGGCCGGGAGGACCCGTTCGAGCTCCTCGGCGCGACCGAAGACCTCGATTGGATCGGCGGCAAGAAGGTGCTCGTCAGCGCCGGTCAGATCGTCGAAGACGTCATCCTGCGCCTGCGCCTGCATCCCTCATCGGGCATCGAAGGCCGAGTGACGAATCAGAATGGCGCGCCCTTGGCCGGGGTGGATGTCGTCGCCATGCAGTTCCTCCCGTCGCGACCGGATCAAGCTCTCGTTGGTGAGCTCCAGCGATTGGGATACACCGAGGCGGCACCGTTCGAGACCCAGTGGCAAGAGCCGAAGTCGATCAGGAAGGCGAGGGAGGAGCTCTCCGCGAACGAGGACGAGCGTCGCCGGGCGGAGAGTGAGCTGATATCGGTTCGGCAGCGCCTGAGTCAACGAAACGACGAGGACACGAGGCTTCGGCTCGGGCAGATCGAGGCGATGCTTCCCACACTGCAAGCCCAGGAAGGGTCCCTGAAATTGCGGTTGGCTGCGCTGCAATCCCGACTCGACATGTTGCTCTTCTCGGGTCGCCGCACGGCGGTGACAAATCCGGAAGGCCGCTACCGCATTCTCGGTCTCCCACTCGGCTTCTACCGAATGCAGGGGAGGAAGGAGCACTACATCGCCACTGAGCGCGGCACCGTTCGACTCACCCGTCCAGGCGATCGGTACACGGTCGACCTCCTGATCACCGAAGGCGCTCGTTACCGAGGGCACGTCTTCCGCAGCGACCGCAGCCCGGCGGCCGGAGCATCGATCTGGTTGACGCGAGAGAAGCTGCACTTCAAAGGGGAAGCCGATGCCGAAGGGGCGTTCGCGATCACCGGGTTGGAGGGCGGTGAGTACACGATCCTGGCTCGTTTGAATGACGAGATCAGCGAAGTCGGAACGCGGCTCTTCGACGTCGGCGTCGATTACGCGGATCAGCAGATCTTCCTGCGGCCTGGCGCCAGGATCTCGGGCCGAGTGACCTTGGCCGGCCAGCCGCACGAGAACATCCGGGTCCGTGTCACATCGCTCGATGAAAGACCCGTCGACGAGAACGTGGTCACGAGCTCCGACGGGCGCTTCGAGCTCGCGGGCTTGGCCACGGGCCATTATCGCGTGCTCGTCGACGCCGTGAGCCACCCCGTCTCGGGCGTTCGATTTCTCGAGGAGAAACGAGAGCTCGAGCTCTCGCTCGGCGAAGAGCGCCTGCTGGACATTGACCTGAGATCGGGACAGACGATTCGGGGAAGGGTGACGCTGAATGGTGCACCTCCTTCCGTGGGAACGTACGTATTTACCGAGCACGAGGGCTCTCATCGCACACTGATCGCCTCACTGGACACCGGCACCTTCTCGATCGACAGCTTGCCACTCGGACCGATCACCCTGTTCGCTCGCACGCAGGACCAGCTCTACACGGGCCGACTGGACATCGACCTCGCCTCGAGTCCCGAAGGCGGTGAGGTGGATCTCGTGCTCGGCGTGGCCCTCGAGCTCTCGGGCCGCGTGCTCGATGTGGCCGGGCGGCCGGTCGAGAGCGTCGAGATTCAGGCCGAGACCATCGATGCGAAAGTCAAGCTGAAGGCCCGATCGAGCGCAGGAGGGCAGTTCCATTTCGGCGTGCTTTATCCCTGCGAATACCGCCTCGTCGTGACGGGGCATCCCGCCTTGGCCCGAACCGTCGATCCACGCATCGATGGGGACATCGAGCTCCGGTTGGAAGACTGACCCGCCCACTGCTTTGAAATCCGCGGCAAATGCTGGTCTGCTGGAGCTCGATTCGGCTCGCCTCGTTCAACCGGGGTTTGATTGCCGCAATTCGTCCGAATCGAGGAGCGCCTGTCGATGAACGCCCTGAAGCTGATAGCTTTGGTCCTGCTGATCGGATTGGCCGTTGCGGGAGCCGCCTGGATCCTGCTGCACGACGAGCCCGCGTCCTCGCCAGGCTCGAGTGAGGTCCCGGCGGAAGACGTTGGATCCGAGGACCAGTCGCGCTCGGCACCCTCGCTCGGTGAGCTCGACGAAGGCGAGGTCTCCGAAGATGCGCTCACCGCGGTGCTGCGCGGCTCGGAGAAGGTGAGCGGAACCGTCTTCGGGCCCGATGGCGAGCCCGTTCCCGGGGCGACCGTCGTGATTGGGAAGGCTCCCGACCGCGAAGCGCTCGCCAGGGTGGAGAACGGCGAGTCCGAGCACCAGGCCTTCATGGAGCAGCTCCTCCGCCGCGCGCTCGACCAGAGATCGAGCCGCAAAGTGACGACCGATAGCAAAGGACGCTTCGTCCTCCCGGACTCGGCGCGCGGGTCATTCGAGCTGGATGCGTACAACGAAACCCTCGTGTTGCCCCGAGGTGTTCCGATCGAGATTCCTTCCGAGGAGACCATCGAGCTTCGCCTGATTCGCGGGCAAGAGCTCGTCGGACGAGCGATGGACCAGGCGGGCCGGCCGGTCGCGGGAGTCGACCTGGTCCTGAAGGCCGAGCTCCGATCTGTCCTCGATGTCCAAGATGAGCGCCGGACGACTACCGACACGAATGGCGATTACGTCTTCACCGGCATTCGGGACGGCACCCAGCAGAGGATCGAGATCGATGACACTCGGTATTACCTGGAGGACGGCCAGCTCGACCGCGTCGAGATGTCAGGGGACGAGCGCCTCGATCTGCGACTCAGCGCGTACTCGGTTCTCGCGGGAACCGTAGTCGGCCCGAGCGGTTTGCCGGTGCCAGAGGCGAAGGTCGCACTTCGCGGAGGTGAGGAATCGCAGTGCGACGAGGGTGGCCGGTTCCGTTTCTCGGTGCGAGGAAGAGAGGAGCCGTTCGAGCTATTGGGCGCGACCGAAGACCTCGACTGGATCGGCCAGGAGTCGATCGTTCTCGCGGTCGGAGAGGTGAAGGACGAGATCACCTTGAGGCTCGAGCGCTCGGCGCGGATCGTCGGCCGCGTGACCGGAGCCAGCGCTGAAGCGCTCGTGGGTGCCGAGGTCACGGTCGTCTCGGTGGAGCCCAAGCAAAATGCGGCGATGATGCGCGCTCTGAGCAGCCTTGGCTACGTGGGCAGCTCCGAGCCTACTGGGTTCGTCGAGGCCGAAATGAGGGAGCAACTCCGCGTGGACGAGATGCGAGCCGTCGTCCAGCAGCGTCGGTCCGAAGCGATGATGAAGTTCATGAAGCAAGCCTTGACGAGCTCCCGGCAGCGCGGCGAGCTCGAGCTGCAGCAGAAGGAGCTCGAGCTGCAGGGCCTTCAGGAGCGCAGCGCCGCGCTGCGGATCGCTCTGGATCGCGCCCTGGCCGCCCAGCGGCAAGAGGAAGTGAAGCTGGAGAACGTGCTCTTCGCCGAGCGGCGCACGGTCGAGACCGATGAGAATGGGGAGTATCAGGTGCTCGGCTTGAAGCCCGGTCACTTCTCCACGCGAGCGGATCACGGCGGGTATCTCGAGTCCGACAAGGTCGAAGGCCGGCTCACGAGCCTGGGCGAGTCCCTGACGCGTGACTTCGCATTGGTGCAGGGCGCCCACTACTGGGGGCAGGTCGTTCAAAGCGATGGCGAGCCGGCGCCGAAGGCACGGATCTGGCTCTTGGTCGGGGAGAAGAGTCAGTTCGATCAAGAGGCCGATGAAGAGGGCCTCTTCGACTTCACCGAGCTCCCCGAAGCAGAGTATCGCGTGCTCGCGCGCTCGAGCACTGGCGGTGTGGCCGAGCTCGCCGCGCAACGATTCGTTCCAGGGGGAGAGTACGGCCAGGCCAGGATCGAGCTGCAAGAGGGCGCCCGCATCGCCGGCACGGTGACCGCGTCCACGGCCGGGCCTCTCGCCGGCGCTCGGGTGGTGCTGACTTCGAGAGGCGGGCCGATCGAAGAGAGCGTCGAGACCGACGAGCGAGGCGGCTTCGCGATCGAAGGGCTGCCGGGCGGTGAGTATCGGTTGTCGTTCGAGAACTACGACGACGAGCGATTGGGCGTCCGGTTCCTCGGCCGCCGCGACGAGCTCACGCTCTCCTACGGCGAGAAGCGCTGGATCGACGCCGAGCTCGCCCCGGGCGCGACGCTCAGTGGAACCGTCACCTACCGCAGTGCCCCGATCACCGAGCGGACCCTCGTCTACGCGAAGTTCCAGGGTGACAACCGGGCGACGATCCTGCAGGCGGGCGAGAGCAGCTTCTCGATCGACGATCTTCCCGGCGGTCCGATCGAGCTCTTCTCGAAGACATTCGACGGTCGGCTATTGGCGCTCCATGACATCGAGATGCGGCCTGGAGAGAATCGGACGGACGTCAACATCGAGCTTCGAGACGCGCTGTCGATCCAAGGCCGTGTGCTGGATGGCAATGGACGCCCGATGCCAGGCACCATCGTCCTCGGCGTACTCGTCAATGGCGAGGGCAGACGCAAGGCCACCACGGATGCCCAAGGGACCTACACGCTGACCAGCCTCTACGCTGGCAAGTATCGAGTCGAGGTCGACGGCCATCCTGAATCGGCCCGCACGATCGAGCTGAGCGGCAACGGCAAGCTGGACCTGGAGGTTCGGTGAGCCGGGAGCGGAGCGTTCGCAGGCATTCGGACCGCCGGCTTCAGCCGGTCCCCGTGTCCTCCTTCCGAGCGCCTTGGAGAAGACCGGAACGGAAAGGCCCTCGCCCATCAGGAGGGTGAGAGCCGCAAGCGCAGCGCCCGGTCCTGGCTCGGCCCGGGGACGGTCCCTGCCGGTAGAGTGTCGGGGAGGATTCGACCGCTTCATCGCCAACATGAAGAACTGCCAAGCGTAGAGAGCCTTCTCGAGAACAGTCTCGCTACGCTCGGAGGTTCTTTCAAACCAGAGCCCGCGCGACCGAAACGGGAAGCGGCGGCCGAGCGGGGAGCCGCTTCCTCGACGTCACCGACGATCGAGCGCAGAGGGGCCGAGCAAGGGGCCACTCGGAATGCGCCGTCGTTGCGACGATCGTTCGGACCGTCGGCTTCAGCCGGTCCCCGTGTCCTCGTTCCGAGCGCCTTGGAGAAGACCGGGACGGAAAGGCCCTCGCCCATCAGGAGGGTGAG
>JAVJTD010000559.1:0-6067 GCA_040219065.1 Planctomycetota bacterium | reverse complement strand
GGCGGTCCGGCGACGTAGCCGAGGCGCCAGCCCGTGATGCTGAAGGTCTTCGAGAAGCCCGACATCGTCAGCGTGATGTCTTTCAGCTCCGCGATCGACGCGGGGCTGACGTGCTCGGCGCCGGGATAGACGATGTACTCGTAGATCTCGTCCGTCACCATCAGCACATCGTGCTTCCGGCAAAGCTCGCCGATGCGCGTCAGCTCTTCTCGCGTGAACACCTTCCCCGAAGGATTGCCCGGTGTGTTCACGACGATCATCTTCGTCTTCTTGGAGAACGCCTTCTCGAGCTCGTCGAAATCGATCTCGAACTCCCGGCCGTGCAGCGTGACGAACCTCGGCGTGCCACCGACCACCTTCAAGGTGTTCAGGTGGTATCCGTAGTACGGCTCGAACAGGATCACCTCGTCGCCTGGATCGAGGTAGGCCAGGCAGACGCCCGCGAAGGCTCCCGTCGCGCCGACCGTGACGACGATGCCCGTCTCGGGATCGCAGGTGAAGCCGTTGAAGAGCTCGGCCTTCTTCGCGATGGCGCGGCGCAGCTCGATCGCGCCTTCGAGTGGGGAGTAGGCATTGTTCCCGGCCTCGATGGCTCGGATCGTGCCTGCTTGGACGGCCGGATGCAGCGGCAAGTCGCAGATGCCCTGGCCGAGGTTCACGCCGTCGACGCGGGCGCACTCGACGCTCATACGACGGATGTCGGACTGCTTCAGGCCTTCGGCACGCTTCGCTCGTTGAGTCATGGGGTTCCTTCAAGAGGTGAAGACTTCTCAGCATGCGTCGTCCCCAAAGGGGGCGAGCGTCTTCGATCCGACCGGGCTTGACTCATCGTACCGAAGGCCTCGATGATAGTCGTGCAGCGCTTCGTTGGGAGCGTTGGAGTGTCGCTTTCTGGGTTGGAGACACGAATCCCGTGAGCTTTCATCGAGAGAAGCTGAAGGGCGCGATCTTGTTCATCGCGTCGCATTCTTCGGTTCGCGAGCTGGGACTGACCAAACTCTACAAGCTCTTGTACTTCGCAGATGTTGCTCACCTCCGTGAGCACGGTGAGACCATCACCGGGTCGGAGTACATCAAGTATGAACACGGGCCGGTGCCGAGCCGCGGAGAGAAGTGCCTGAGGCAGCTCAAGCGGGATCGAGCTCTCGAAACGGAGAAGATCCAGTTTGGCGGGTACGAGATGATCGAGATTCGACCTCTCCGCTCGGCTGAGGAATCGCACCTGAATCCCGATGAGATCGAGACCCTGCAGAGTATCTGCCGAGCACTCGGAGGGGAAACTGCCAAGGCTTTGTCAGATCTGAGTCACCGGGAGCCGGCTTGGCTCGTGGCGGAACGGCTCGAGAAGCTGTCTCCCGAGCTGATGCTCTACGGAGCCGAAGAAGATCCGGATGGGCTTTGAGAAGAGGGATCGTCGCTTTCACTGCACGAAGCGGGCGCTGAAGTCCGCGCGGAAAGCGAAGCACGATGTCGAGAGGCGATGCGCTGCCCTGAAGGCAGTCCTGACCATCAACCCTGAGCGCGGATTGCCGGTCAAGGGCTTCGCCGTCTTGCGAAAGATGAGGGTTCAAGTCCCTGAGGCGAAGCTGGGAAAGCGAGGCGGTTACCGGTGCATCTACCGGAAGGCCGAGATCGACGAGATCGATTACGTCGTCTTCTTGGAGATCTACTTCAAAGGCGACCGTGAGGACTTGACTCCGCAGGAGTACAAGCTTCTCGAGGCAGAAACCGATGGGGTCCTCGACGACCCGCTGCTCGTCGATTGGGAAGATGCTTAGCCGCGCGGGCGATCTCACTTCGCCAGCGATAGATCGACGTGGAGCGTCGTCTCGTCTTCCGTGACGACGACACTCGTCTTGGCCGGCCGGTAGCCCGGCGCACGCGCGACGACGGTGTAGGTGTCGGCCGGCACGGCCGGCCTCGGCACGACGTACTTGCCCGTCGTGAACCCCTCGCGCCGTGCGAACAGCACGTTCCCGCGCCGCACCTCGATCACGGCGCCCGGGATCGGCTCGCCGGTCGCTTCGTCCGTCACTTCGCCCGAGATCGCGATCACTTTCCTGCGGATCTCCTCGAGGTAGGCGAGTCCGGTGCCGTCGTAGACGAAGCCCTGGGTGTAGGCGTTGCCCGAGCCGCTCGTGTCCTGAGACGTGCCGGCTGCGGCGATCGTCGGCTCGATCTGCGTGTCCTCGTGCCACTCGTTGAAGGAGGTGATCGAGATCATCGAGAGCTCGGGATCCACATTCTCGAGCGCCGTCTTGCCGAACGTCTCCCGGAAGAGCGAGATCGGATCGGCGTCGGCCGAGATCCGGGGCGGTAGGGCTGGGTGATCTGTACAGACGCGGCGAATGGCGCGGTCGTTGAAGCAAGGAGCGCATGAAGGGATGAAGCGCACGCCCAAGCTCTGCGCGGTCGCGCGATACTGCTGGGTGCGGTTGCGGAACAGCGTGAGGTAGCCGCTCTCGGCCGCGTAGCCGCCGAAGCTCGCGTAGACGTCGTAGCCGAAGATCGCATCGAAGCGCGCGATGCGCGACTGGGAGGGCGGCGAGATGAAGAAGAACTCGTCGCCGACCAGGAAGAGATCGAAGCCCTTGGCGCTCACGCTCGCGCGGAGCTGGTCGATCATCGCCTGGACCTTGCCGGTCAAGGCGCGCGTCACGTAGACCAGCACGACCGGGCGACAGCCGAGCACCTTCAGGAAGCTTTGGTGCGGGAAGTAGTGGGTTGCCAGATGGTCGAAGTCCTG
This sequence comes from Planctomycetota bacterium, assembly GCA_040219065.1. Classification (GTDB taxonomy): domain Bacteria; phylum Planctomycetota; class OFTM77; order OFTM77; family OFTM77; genus OFTM77. The sequence continues at coordinate 3,321 of JAVJTD010000559.1, read as the reverse complement.
GACCATCGTCTGGATCTTCTGATCGGTCACGTTGAAGTCGCCGCCGAAGCGGATCGCGGTGTCGTAGAGCACCGACAGCTTCAGATCCGAGATCCTCGGATGCGTGAGGATCACGTTCCGGATGTTCTGGTCGACGAAGTCGTTCGGCGCGATGAATTCGAGGATCCACACGTTCACGCCGTGCTCACTGGACCAGCGGATGTGCTGATCCACGACCTGAGGATCGCTCGAGTCATAGGCCCCCAAGACGGCCGGCTGCGCCGGCACCAGCTCCCCGCGCAAGGTCCCCGTCGCGCACTCGACGTAATCCCAGCGCGCTGGCGTGTACCAAGGGTAGTAGTGCGCCGCGACGAGAAGCTCGTCGCGTTGCGGCGCTAGGCGTTGTTGCGACAGCCCTGTCGATGTTGAGACCAGGAGAGTCAAAAGTATCAGTGCTCGAGTGCGCATGGTGATACCGAAGATGTGCACGAATAACCGAGACTCACGGCCGGGTCAGACCCATTCGGACGAGCCGTGATCCTACTTGATGGCGAAGACGATGGCCATGAAGCGGCCGGCGCCTTGGACCGGATCGAGGCGCCGGCGGCTCAGAGGCGCTGGATGAATGCTTGCGACTCCGAGCGGGACCTGATCCAATCCTGGATTGAGAAAACGTGTAGGAGAACGCATCGTGAAGCTAGTTGCCATTGTCGCTCCGGTCGGCTTGGTCGTATTGGTGGGGGCGCTCTTGCTCAATGGGGCCGGGAGCTCCAATCGCCGAGATGCGGCTTTGTTCGACGAGTCGGTCGAGCAGCCGAGGCAGCAGATTGCCGCAAATACGAGCGAATCGGCGGAAGGACTCCGTCCAGAGACGGTTCAAAAGAGCCCAGAACACATGGTCCGTCGAGAGGAAACGGGTCGGCCTGCCGTCACGACGTTGCCCGATGAAGGAGCTCGTTGCGAGGATTTGTTCAGTCCGGCACTGCTGGCGTACGCACTCGAGCATTATCGAGACGCTTGGAATGAGATGGGGCCGCCGAGCTCGGAGCAGGAGAGCGCCGCTCTCGAGAGGTTTCGGCACCTCGTCCTCGAGCTGCCCGAGAAGATCGCCGGCGAGGAGATACAGATTCGGAGAGAGTGCGATCATCTCCGTGACGTCGTTCGAGCTGGTGACGGGGTCGAGCTGCTGAAGACCGGTCAGTTCGACCTGCTTCGAGACCGGGACGATCATCGAGACTTCATCGAGCGTGCCGTACGTCGAAGCGTGTCGGGTGAATCGAAGAGCCTTGCCGGCGGCCTCTTCTCTCGCGGACGGGACGAGACCGGCAAGAAGATCGAGCTCGAAGACGGGACCGACATCGTCTTTCCCGCCGGCATCCACGATCTGAATGAGGCACGCTTTCGTGAGATTCGTGAATTCCCCGATGACATTCGGCTCGTGGGATCCGGGATGGATACCACGCTGGTGCGGGTCGAGGGCATCAATCTGGCCGGTGACACGCGGCGTCTCACGATCGAGCACATGACGATCGACTGCCGCGACAACGGGCTGTTCGATGCGCGTACGGGAGGAGTCGTCATCGCGCTCCATGGCGTTCGGATCGTCGGATTCGATTCCGGCCATGGAGGCAGCTTCATCGTCTCTTGCAGCAAGGGGTCGGTGATACAGGCGATTGGTTGCGAGTTCATTGGAGGGTACGGTGTCGACCCGGGAGAGGGTGCACTGTATCGACTCTACAATGGTGCGGCAGCGTTGGGCTACTTTCGCAACTGCGATTTCGAGCTCTTGCGACTGGGCTTCAATTCTGCCCCGGAAGGTAACAATGTCGTGTTCGAGGGATGTCATTTCAGATCACTCCTGGAACGAATGGACCTGCAGACTCCCGGGGCCGAGTTCCTGGAGTGCCGATTTGGCGAGGAGTACGACCCGAATCGACCGAAGGACTCTTATCGCAAAGACCTCCGGGAGCTCTTTCCAGGCGTGTTGCTGGGTCGGTGAGCACCCTCGGTGAGTCTCGCTCTGCAGACTGGCGAAGCGCGGCAAAGGGTCTGCCGTCGCTTCGCTCAGGGGGCCAAGAGGCACGGTCGATCGGCTATCGGTCGAGCAGCCGAAGCGGAACGATCTTCTGCATGTGCTCGAAGTCTCGATCCAGAGTCAATAGGCTGAGATCATGACGAATGGCGATCTGCGCCAGCAGGGCGTCGATGGTGCCGATCTGAACTCCCTTCCGCCGGCAACGCGTGTGAATGTCTGCGGCTTCGATGTGGTCGAGGCGATCGGGCACGATGAAGGCGAATGCCGCGAACGACTCGAGAATCTGGTCCCGGGACCGCTTTCGCGTGAACCCTTGCAGCAGCTCCTGCAGGATGATGCCGGTCGTGAATACGGGCTCGCCGTTCGCGAGTGCGCTTTTGAGACGAACGACCGGTTCACTCGGAGTGGCGTCGCCACGACGCAAGGCCATGGACCAGACACTCGTCTCGACGAGAGAGCTCATCGTCGAGATCGTTCCCGCTTGTAGTCGTAGTCGGGATCCCACTCGAGCTTTCCGAACAGGTCCAAGATCTTGGCCTGCTCTCGCCGAGCAATGAACTCTTGCAGCGCTTTCGTGACGGCCGCCTTTTTCGTCTTCTCCCCGCTCAGGCGAAGTACCTTCTCGAGCAGCTCCGGATCGATCGACAGATTGGTTGCCATGTGTGGCCCTCCACACAGAAGACTGCACAGCGACAGCGGACAGTCAAGCTCGCGAGCTGTTCTCAGGCACCGACGGACCTATTGACTGGAAAGCCCGAAACAACGCCGGGGTGAGAGCCGTGAGCGCAGCGACCGGTCCTCGCGTCATCCGGGGAAGGTCGTTGCCGGCATGAACACGAAGCGACGACGAAGACCGGCTCAGAACCGCCACGAGCCTGAAGCGCAGCGAAGGGTTTGCCCGTCGCTTCGCTCAGGGATCGTGGCACGTCCGAACGGACCGAGCCGGCTCCTTGGCGATCACCGGAATGGACCCTCGACGGACTCGGTGAGGACCGGTCTGCACGGCTCACGGGGGAGGTGCCCTGGTGCTGTGATTCCTTGGTGATCGTGTAATCGGGTGAAGCGCCCGACGGGGGAACCTGAGACCGGAACGATCGATGCCGGTAATGTGAAGCGCCTGGAGGGAGAGCACAGAGACCGGCTGAAGCCGGCGCTCCGAATGAACCGACCACCCAAGCACCCAAGCACCCAAGCACCCAAGCACCCAAGCACCCAAGCACCCAAGCACCCAAGCACCCAAGCACCCAAGCACCCAAGCACCCAGCCACGCGGGAAGAGGTGCCTTGGTGCTCTGGTTCCTCGGTGAC